>JBAUVJ010000075.1:0-6825 GCA_049583165.1 Candidatus Sulfotelmatobacter sp.
GTGTGTCCTCGTGCGGGCTGTTATTGAGCAGAGCGTTGGCCACTAATTCTTTGCGGCCGATCAACATGCCGGCGCACTGCGGTCCGCGAATTGCTTTTCCGCCGCTGAAGGTCACCAGGTCATAACCCATATTCGCGTAATCCCACAGATGAGACACGGGTGGCGTATCCGCGGCGGCGTCATTCATGCACGGGATGTTGTATTGCTTGCCGAGTTTGATCCACTCGTCGACTTTGATCTGTCCCGCGGCGCTGGCAAAATTTGAGAAATGCATCATCGCCGTGCGCTCATTGACGGCGGCTCGAAATTGATCCAGGGTTTCGATCTCGATGAGCTTGATTCCCGTGGACCGCAACTGGTGATCAAAGGGATTGCGATGCGACTTCTGAATGATCACTTCCGATTTCATTCCGGTCAGATCGGGCAGTTGCCGAATCAGGTCTTCCTTTCCGCCGGTCAGAATGCCCGCCAACCCTGATTGAATCGCCGCCGCGGCGCCCGACGTTACCAGCGCGGTGTAACCCTCCGGCAACTTCAGCATTTCGGCAATACGCTTGCCTGCGGCCACTTCCAACTCCGGAACGCTTACAAAGTCGCGACCGGCCATGGTCATGACCGCTTCGAGTTCAGGGTGGGGAAGGGAACCACCCAGCATAGTCATGGTCCCTTCGCAATTGATCACCGTCGCTACTCCAAGTTCCTCGTAAGGATTGCCACTCTGTCCAAAGCCGCTGATCCGCGTGCTCGCGGCAGCAGCACGGTTCCAACCGAAAAGCTTGCGCGGGGCCAGGATCGATCCTGCGATCATTCCCACGCTGCCGAGAAAACTGCGCCGGTTCCACTTCGATTTAAGTCGCATTAGATTTCTCCCTGGCTTTTACTTACCCGACACTGCGGCGATGCAATTGATTTCCACCAGCGAATCTCCCGGCAACGCAGCTACCGCAACCGTTGTGCGCGCCGGACCGCCATGCGGAAAGTATGTGGAGAACACTTTGTGCATACCGTCCCAGTGCTCAATCTTCACCAGATAGACGTTGAGCTGAAGAATCGTGTCCATCGTCCCGCCGCCGATTTCCACATGTTTCTTGATTTTGTCCATGACCATGGTGGTATGAGATTCAATTGTCCATACCTTCGAATCCCGCGAATCGTGAGCGCCCTGTCCCGCGACATAAATCAATCCGTTCTGCACGATCACCGGCATGATTACGTCTTTCTCGCTGCCCGGTTTGCCGTCGCTATTCAGTTTGCGAATCCCGCCGGCATCTTGCGCAGGGGAACTCTCAGCCAGCGCACCGTTGGGCAACACGGCGGCCGCAAACCCCAACCCGGAAAGCATAGACGAGAACCGCGCGGCAAAAGCTCTGCGAGTGAAAGTCAAGTTCATGATAGTTTTTCCTTTCAAGTTTAATTTCGATATGCGCGTGTTATTACGGCAACAGACGCTGAAAATATCACTAGCTTTTAGAGATGCCTCGCATGCGCCGCTTCCCCCGAACTGTTTTTTCGCAGAGGCGCGATGTTCCCGGCAATCCGATACCCAAGTTTCTGGGAGATTTGTAGTCCGGCACTTTGAAGCAGCGGCGCAAGTTGACGCAAACGGGTGACCGCCATGCGCACCACGGGTGCCGTTAGACTGAGGCTGGCATTTACGCTGCCCGCGTGGTCCCAGATCGGCGCAGCGACGCATCGTATGTGGAGTTCGTGCTCCTCCAGATCGCAGGCGTAGCCGTTCTTCCGAACCCGAGACAGCTCAGCCTGCAGTTCCTGAAGGCTGCCTACCGTGTTCGCAGTCAAATGCTTCAGCTCCAATCGCAGGAGAACCTCTTCCTGCTCTTCCGCGGACATGTACGCCAACATAACCTTGCCAACACCCGTGCAATACAAGGGAACGGATGCTCCGATGCGCGAGTGAATGCGCAACTGCTCGGGCGAGTCCAGTTTCTCGACATAAACCGCGAAGAGTCCGTGTCGCACAGTAAGATGAATGGTTTCGCGCGTCTCCCGATTCAATTCCTGCAAGTAGGGCAGGCTGACCTGGCGGATATCGAGTTGCCCTAAGGCTGCCTGGCCGATGGCGAAGCATGCGATTCCAAGGTGATATACCCCATCGGCTCCGCAGTTTAGGAACCCCGCAGTTTCCAGATTCGCCAGGAAACGGTGGACCGTACTCACCGGAAGCCGGGAGCGGCTCGCTACATGCTTTGCCGTGAGGCCTTGCGCTGATTCGCTGAAGAGCTGCAAAAGACGTAATCCACGCTGCAAAGCGGTGATGTTGTAGCTCCGTTTTGGAGTTTCTACCATGGGCTGAGACTAGAATCGGACAATTACAAAATGAAAGTGCGAATTATCTGATGAAAGTTGATTTTACGCAATAGCATCTTCTCGCACTACAACCTGCCAAACTTCTTGACCGCTTCCACGATCGACTTCGTCTGTTCGATGACGGCATACATCGAGTGCTCTTTGAAGTCCATTTGTTGCGCCAGGGTCAATACTTCCTGCGCCTTCGCGCGGGGAATAATTACGACTCCGTCGCTGTCAGCCGCAACAATGTCTCCCGCATTCACCGTCACACCGTCGCAGGTCACGGGAATCTGGGAGCCTCCGAAGCGATAGTGATGGATGGACGTCGACGGCACAATACCGGTCGCGTAGACGGGGAAGCCGATCTTGCGCAAATATGCCACATCGCGAACGCCTCCATCGATCACCGCTCCAGCGTATCCGCGCGATGCCATGGCGGTGCCCATCAGTCCACCCATGCCGGCGATGTTCTCACCGTCCTCGACCACCATCACATAGACGGAGTCGGTAGAGCCCTGATCAATTGCGGTCAGCATTCCGTTTAACGCGGCCGGATCATGATTGCCTTCGTCTCTTTTGAGCAGTACGGTCCGGGCGAAGCCGGCAAATTTAGTGGTGAATAGCGGATGCATCCGGTGGCTCATGTACATGCGCTGGCCAGTCAATTGCTCGAGTGCATCAGAGACCGAAGCCACCTCGACTCGGCGAAAGTCCGCAATGAGAACACCGTCAGACCCGGGCGTATTTGTCTCGGAGGCAGACTGTGCACGCAGTAGTTTGGTTCCGCACAAGACTGCGGCGCCTAAAATGCCGATGGATAGCAGCGATGCCAGAATTTTGTGGCAACTCACAAAACTGCGAAACTTGTTCATTTTGTCTCCCTGGATGTATACATAAGCGCGGACTCTAACACTGTTTTTCGTTGCGTGGAAGAGCCAATCCATTCATCACAAAAGGAAATGAAAATGAAAACCACGTTGTGGAAGAGAACTACGCGGCTGTTCATCTCTGTTCTGGCCATCGCAGTAACCTTAGGATTTGCCGGGCAGCAGAGTCATGCTCAGGAACGCAAGGCGATAAATCTATCCCCCACAAGAGGTCTTCCTTTCAGTGATGGCGTCATCGCCGGGAATACGCTCTACATCGCAGGAACCGAGGGCGCCGACGCTTCTGACAAGCTTGTTGCCGGCGGCATTGGACCCGAGACGACCGCAGCGCTCGAGAATATTCAGAAGATCCTCAAAGCTGCTGGCTTTGAACTGAAGGACGTCGTCAGTGTGACGGTTTATCTCGCCGACATTCACGAGTTCCCCGACATGAACAAGGTTTACAAGAGCGTTATGCCCGATCCCAAGCCGGCCCGCGCGACTGTACAGGTTGCGGCACTTGTCAACAATGCGCGAATTGAAATCTCGGCTATCGCGGTGAAGCAGAAATAAGTCGTCCCGACAGCTCGGCTTGGTTGGGCACGAGTGATGGCAGCGGGAAACCCGCGTTCGGGGCGTAAGAGCTCGTGCCTATGGAGCGCTATGACCATTACACTGCAGCACTCCCAGGTAAGCCTTCCATGGACCGACTGCGTCACGAAACTGATGCGCCATCACCCGCGATAGTTGATGAAGGTGAGTGAGATCATGAACGGCCCATGTCGCCAGAAGTTCGGACAGGGTTACCGCACCCAGCGCTGGGTGCCGTCCTCGCCGGGTCAGGTCATTCTCCTGCAAATTTAATGCCTGTAGCGCGGCAATATTCTTAATTCGCAGGCGGGCGAAATCGTCCAACAGTTCCTGCATCGGCTTGTTTTGACTTTCTTTTTTCTGGGCAAAGCGATCAAAGGGCTCGAACGGCCGCGCATCGCCGTGCTCCAAAATGACCCGCACCCGCGGCATCCAGTCGGTGCTCTCCCCAACGATCAAGTGGCCCACGATCTCGAACGCGCTCCAGCTGTCTTTTCCTTCGTTGCAGTGGACCCAAGTATTGGGCATCCCGCTCAACAGAGCATTTAGGGTTCCTGGCGTGCGAGTGAGAATTGCGATGGCCTCGGCCAGGTTGAATTCCGTCAAGGTTGCCATGCCTACGTAGATGCGGGCTTCGTTTTTTCGACTCAGCGAGCAGCCATTCCTGTTGCACGCTGTCAGAGCTGACATTCGTTGACGGGCTGCGAGCCTCGCTACAAAGAGCTGATGCATAAGCTCGCGCTGCCGGAATAGAGATATGGCTGTTGCAGTGGGCTGCTGGCATTTCCTGCATTGGGATGAGTAAACGATTTCCGAAAAACATGTTATGCTTCGGCTCTGAACAAGGTGGTCTCAGCTGGGCGGTTTAAGAAACTGGGATTAGGGGGCAGAATATGGGGATCAGCAGGCGTCGGCAACATAGCCACAAGTCCGAGTGGCGCGTTTCCAAAGTGTCTCCCGTGGCAAATCCCAGGACTTACATCCCAAAGGCAAATGATCTTGTGCTTATGAAAGGGCGGATCAATCGATACATAGTTGTAATCGCACGGTCCAGCACGAAGACTGCGGACGTGCGAACTACCGTTGCCCCGCTGATTCTTTACTACGACGTGCCATGGTCGCGGCTCTCCTGCGTGGACGAAGAATTGCACCCCCAAGACCTGGGAGTTTAGCAATCGTTTACTGCCATCTCCCTCCCGGGAAGGTTTTCTATGGAGCGCAACGGACTTACGCCAGAGACTTCGGTACGAGCGAGTCGAGCCGGGGAAAAGACTCGGGGGCTATCAGCGTGCGCTCCGGCGGCTGAACCCGGCCCTGTAGTGTTGTCACCAATGCGTCAAGCGCGTGCGCCGTAATCGGAGGCACGACGATGCTGGCGGTTAGAATGCCTTGCCTCACCCATGCTTGCCCCGTCTTTGGCAGACCATCTACGCCAAGAAAAGAGAAATGCGATTTGTGGTCATGGCCCGGCGCGCCCGTTTGCTCCTCGATGGCGCGGCGCGCTCCCAGTGCAAGGAAGTCGTTCTGAGCCTGCACGACGTTGATTTGTTCCTGATTCGCGGTCGAAAGCCGCAACCAAGAAGCAACCGCGCGAAACCCGGCTTCTTCCGTCCAGTTCGCGCTCTTCAAAACTTTGACACTGATGTTGGCCGGTTTAGTTTCCAGCATACCTGCGGAACGTTGCTCCGTGGCGGTGCTAAGGGATGGTCCCTGAATGTATAGGACTGAACCACCTCTGGGCAGCAAGGTGGCAAGCTGACGCCCTTGAATCCGGCCAACCTCATGATTGTCCGCACTCACGGCAAAAGCCGGGACAGTATTCGTAGAGCGGAGTTGTCGCAAATAATCGGCCTCGCAATTGAGAACCACCCATGCAATGCCCGCGGCCAGTGCCGCCTGTGCAACCTTGGGGAATGCGGTTCGACCTGCTGGTTCCACAAGAATGCCGTCCACGGCTGAGTCCCTGGACTGGATGATGTCCAGAAGCTGCTGGCTCTGAAAAATCGCGTCGTTTTTGGCAAAGAGCGTCTGCAAGTCCACTCCCATGCGAATCGCGGCATCCTGAGCAGCCGAGGCCTGTTGGCGCTGGTAGTCGTTGTCGTCGGTAATCAGCGAAACGATGAAACGCAGTTTTTTCATGCTCCCCCTCAGGTATGAAGCGCCGGCAAGAGTAAAAATGGCCGGTTGTATCAGTTGTCGTGCACGATGTTGCTTTCTAGTTTCAGCGCTTCTTCGATCTCCGCAATCTCGGTTGGCAGCAAACGGAGATCTCTCGCGCCGATGATGCCGGAGACTTGTTTCGGATTGCGGAAACCAACAATTGCTGCTGTCACTGCCGGGTTCCTCAGGGTCCAGGTAATAGCCACTTCTCCTGCACTGCGCCCGTGCCGCTTGCCGATCTCGCGCAGGCTCTCCACCAACCTCAAATTACGAGACAATAATGGCTCCTGGAAGTTGGGAAGATTTCTGCGCCAGTCCTCTGTGGCAAAATCCATGACGCGCTCGCGAGTCATGGATCCGGTAAGCAGTCCCGCAGACATCGGCGAATACACGATGACGCCGATGTTGTTCTGTAAAACAAAGGGCAGAATTTCTTTCTCTATTTCGCGCGTGACAATGGAATAGGGCGGTTGCAGCGACGTAATCGGAGCGATCAACTGCGCGCGCTTCATTTGCGAGACGCCGAAATTGGAAACGCCGAGATAACGGACTTTTCCCTCCTGTTTCAGTCGGGCCATCTCCGTCCACGCCTCTTCGATGTCCTCATCCGGTTCTGGCCAGTGGATCTGATAAAGATCGATCACGTCGGTTTCCAGGCGGCGAAGGCTGTCTTCACACTCTCGCCGAACCGAGGCGGCTTTAAGGCAGGCGCCAATTTTTCCGCCGTTATCCCATACCCGCTCGCACTTGGTAAACACGAACGGGCGTGGGCTGCGACCGCGAAGCGCCCGAGCGACGACTTCTTCCGAGTGTCCCAAGCCATACAATGCGGCAGTATCAATCCAGTTCAGGCCGTAATCCAATGCGGCATGAATTGCTGGAATGGAATCGCTTTCAT
>JBAUVJ010000076.1:0-2661 GCA_049583165.1 Candidatus Sulfotelmatobacter sp.
CCTTTGGCAACGCCAGCGGGATCTCGCGTGAGCAGGGCTTGGTCGTCATCAAGCCCAGCGGCGTCCCTTACGAGGAAATGAAGCCTGAGCACTTGGTGCTTACCGACCTCGCAGGCAAAATCGTAGAGGGAAAACTACGGCCTTCCTCTGATCTGCCTACTCATCTACTGCTTTACAACCAGTTCAAGGAGATCGGCGGAGTTGCTCACACCCATTCCGAATATGCCACGGCGTGGGCGCAGGCGCGCAAACCCATCCCATGTTTCGGAACGACTCATGCGGATTATTTCTATGGGCCCGTACCGGTAACCGCCCCGATGAGCGCCGAAGAGATTGCCGAAGACTACTAAAAAAATACGGGCCATGCGATTGTTCGGGGCTTGCGGCAAACGACTCCAACGGCGACTCCGGGCATCCTTGTGGCCAACCACGGGCCTTTTGCCTGGGGGGAAGATGCCGAAGCTGCGGCTCACAATGCGGCCATCTTGGAAGCGATTGCGCGAATGGCTTACTTCACCATCGGTATCAATCCGGCGGCAGAGCCCGTCGGAAGCCAGTTGCACGACAAGCACTACCTGAGAAAACACGGTAAAAACGCCTACTACGGTCAAGTTAAGGACAACGATAAGGATAAGCAATGATCCTAACGCTTGCGGCCGCAATTCCTGAACAACTTGTACGTCTGGCGCCGATCGATGTGGTGATTGTGGTTTTTTATTTCGCGCTGGTGCTCTCCATTGGCTGGTACTTAAAAGGGCAAGCTAATACCGGCGAAGACTTCTTCATGGCCGGCCGGGAAATGACTGCTTGGGTCGCCGGTCTGAGCTTCCTTTCCGCCAACTTGGGCGCGCTCGAATTAATGGGCTGGGCGGGATCGGCCTACCAGTACGGCATCATGGCGACTCATGCATATTGGATCGGGGCTATACCAGCGATGCTGTTCCTAGCGCTGGTCATGATGCCGTTCTATTACATTTCCAAAACGCACTCGGTGCCGGGATATTTGCAACTGCGCTTCGGCGAGCCCAGCCGCGCCCTGTCCGCGGTTTCGTTCGCCTTCATGACCGTGCTCATGAGCGGCGTCAACATGTTCGCCATGGCCAAGGTGATGCAGATCGTGCTCGGCTGGGACATTAATTTCAGCATATGGGTCTCGTCGGTGACGGTCGCCATCTATGTAACTCTAGGTGGCTTGCGTTCGGCCATCTTTAACGAAGTGCTGCAATTTTTTCTGATCTGGGCGGGCGCACTGCTGATTCCGATCCTGGGATTATACGAAGCTGGCGGTTGGACAAATCTCAAGATTCAGATCGCTCACCGGGCTTCGGAACAATACGTCCATGTTTGGTCGGGGTTGGGATCATTCAGCAACAATCCCATGGGGATCAACTGGTTTGGTATTGTGTTCGGACTGGGCGCTGTCATCTCGATGGGATACTGGACTACGGATTTTCTGGTGGTGCAACGGATTCTGGCTGCGAAAGATATTCGCAGCGCGGAAATGGCGCCGATTATTGGCGCCGGCTTCAAGATGCTGGTGCCGGTGATCGTGATCCTACCCGGACTGCTCGGCTTGGCTGTGCTGCCGGAGAAACTGGTGCCGGAATCGGTGGCCGCTGTGACCGGAGCTCATAGCTATAATGATGTTCTCCCGCTCATGCTGGCCCGCTATTGTGGGCCCGGACTACTTGGCCTGGGAGTAACAGCGCTGATTGCTGGATTCATGTCCGGTATGGCTGGTAATGTAAGCGCTTTCACGACGGTATGGACCTATGACATCTATCGCCCTTTTATCAACAAAAAGGGGAGCGACTCACATTACGTAAGCATGGGCCGTTGGACGACTGTGGTCGGGGTTTTGATCAGTGTAGGCACTGCGTATCTGGTGATGCAGTTCGCCAGCATCATGGATTACGTGCAGGCGCTGTTTAGCTTTTTCATCGCTCCTTTGTTCGGTACGGTGGTTCTTGGGATGCTGTGGAAACGGGCGACGGGTTCGGGCGGATTCTGGGGATTGTTGTGCGGAACGCTTTCCTCGATCGGCATGTGGGCTTGGGTGAAAGTGGATCACTCAGCCTTGCGTTATGTGGCGCTCTCGCCTAATGCTAAAGGACTCGCACAAGATTATTTTCAGGCGCTCTGGTCGTTTATTGTGTGCGTCGTGATAACGGTGGTCGTGAGTCTGGCAACCAAACCCATGCCGGATAGTGCTTTGAATGGGCTGGTATACGGGTTGACGGAAGTTCCCTCGGTCGGGGACGTTCCTCTGTATCAGAAACCTCTTTTTTGGGCGGCGGTCGTGACAGTCGTCTTCGTCGTACTGAATATAATTTTCTGGTAAGCGCTATTTGTGGCAGACGGAGGGCGCAGGATGATTTCGATCTGGTTTTTCATTGGGATTTCGCTCGCGGTGAATGGCGCACTGATCCTGGCCGCGGGGATCTACCAGTTGGTAAATCCTCCCGCGAATCCCGGCATAGTTCTATTTTCCCTGCATGCCAATGTGTGGTCGGGCGGGATCCTACTGGTGATTGGTCTTATTTATTGCTTGAAGTTCGCTCCCAGGCGTCAGGCATAGATTTCAGTATTTCGAAGTAGGAGTTTTATGGCCGAGAAAAAGATGACGATGGCAGTGATCGTGGGGAATCGTGGCTTCTTTCC
>JBAUVJ010000077.1:0-2677 GCA_049583165.1 Candidatus Sulfotelmatobacter sp.
CGATACGCTTCCGCCATGGCCGCGTCCATGGCGACGCCGAGGCAGGTCTCCTCGTAGGGCGGAAGCTCTCCGGAAATGTCCTCCAGAAAGACGAAGGCACACAACTGCATCAAGAATTCGCCGAAGAGCAGCGGTGAGGCTCCGGGCTTGCGCCGGATCGTGCTGGTGGCCTTCGCTTTGGAACAGGCGTTGTCGGCGGGCTCTACCTTCGTGATGGTTTCAAGAACGCCGTAGTCCTGGGTGAACGAACTCCGTCCTGTCGTGCCCCATTCGTATCCGTGTGTCTTCATCCTCCCGGCTTCGAGCCGGAACAAGGTGTTGAACAAATCATCCGCGTATCCCCCCAGGAGTGTGCCGGTCAGGCCGACGATGCGATCGGAACAGGAAGCCAGCGTGCCGAGGGCATTGCCTTGCGCCGTGTCGCCTGCTAGTTGGTGGACCTCGTCGCAGATGGCGTAGTCAAACCATCCCGGCATGTACCGTCCAACAAATTCAATCGGGGCCATGCGACGGATCTTGTCGGAGTCCGCCTGCCACAGTGGGCTGTGAAATGTGCGGCAAGACTTGTCGCTTCTGGTATCGATGGTTTCCGCAATCTTGACCTTTTCAAATTCGGACGCAGTGAGTCGGCTGTCATCCACGATCACGGGTTGGCCCGTATCGGCGTTTACCAGGCAGCCTAGGTATGGCCCCGAACGTGGTATCCGATAGGCGTGGCGCCAAAAGTAGCCGAGTTTGGCGCGCTCGCGCCCGACAATGAACAAAGCAGGTCTCCCGCACAGCGAAGACCAACGCTTGCGGGAACTCGGGAAATCCTTGCGCAGTCGCAGCTCGCTTAACGTTGTATGCAAACCCTCGCGCACGATGCGGCCGTGCCTGAACCGCACTTCATTAACACCGTGAAATTTGTTTTCGTCGCCGCCGTTTCGCAAATCGTCGATTAGGAACACGCGTAACCCTGGCAACGTCCGAAATGCTTCCCGCGCCCACTTTTCGACCAGGTGCGGCGGAACCATAGCTAAGGCGGTGAATAGACTCCCATCGCTATGGACGTGAATCGCTCCCAGCGAGATCAACGTTTTGCCCGTCCCGCATTCCGCGACCACCATGGCGGTCCGCGCCTGCTGCCAGCGTTTGGCGGTTCCCATGATGGCGATGGTCTGTGCGGGAAATGGCTTTCGCAGCAGGTCTTGTATACGAGGTGAAACTGGATCTTCGAATTGATGAAGTGCCGGATACTCCTGAAGAATGCGCTCTCCCAGAAGGGCCGCGTGGGCACGCATGTAGTCGTAGATGGTGGAAAGTTCGGGCATGGCAATTCCTTAGCGAGGAAAAGGAAGGACTCGAGCACGCAAGTGGGAAAGAAAGAGGACTATCCTACGTAGTACGCCAGACGTGCGGAGTCACACTGCACCGAGGACGAGGACACTTTGCGCTATCTTCTATAACTTCCGAGTAGCTCGTTACTCGCCTGCTATAAGCTCCTCGCCAACGTGAAGTTTGGCATTATTCCTACTCTCTCCTCGTTGCTTGCCTATTTATATTAACTATGGTTAACTATGAAGGATAATCCCTGGTTAATCCAGACCGGAGTTGAACGTCGGGATGTTTGTGACCTGCGAGGGAAACAAGATGAGTCTAAAGACATGACGAACCTCGATCGGCTGGTGCTCATTCTCGCGGTTGTTGCATCTCTACCTCCTTCTCAAGCGTTGGCACAAGGCGAAACCACGAGTGCCATCGTTGGCCAGGTTCGGGATACAACCAACGCGGTCGTGCCGGGTGTGACAGTGGCGATCACCAACCATGAGATTGGACTGCGGCGTAGCGCGAAGACCGATGACGCTGGCCGGTTCAACTTCCCACAGTTAAAACCTGGGACCTACTCGGTCAAAGCGGAAGCGCAAGGCTTCGAGCCGCAGCAAAATGACAACGTCATTTCGGGTCTCGGCCAGAAGCAAACAGTGGATTTCACGCTTAGGGTGGCTCGATCAAATGAGACAGTTGAGGTGAATAGTGAGGCTCCACTCATCAACCCGGAGAATGCGAACACATCAACAACTCTGAATACTTCGGCGCTGGAGGACCTTCCGAATCCAGGCGGTGACCTAACCTACCCGCTGCAGTTTTCGCCCGGAGCGCTCATCAACACGGCCGGCAGCGGCAATGATTTCGTTGGCGGCACAAACGGCTATGGCAACGTGGAATTCAACGGGCTGCCAGCCCTCTCCAACGGCTACATCGTCGATGGGCTGGAAACGAACGACCCACTCACGAATCTCAATAGCGGCCTCTCCACCAACCTTGTCCTGGGATTGAATTCGATCTCAGAAGTGACGGTCAACACTCTTTCCTATTCCGTGGATCAGGGACGGTATGGAGCATCCCAAGTCAACTATGTCACCAAGTCCGGCACAAATCAGTTTCACGGAAATCTCTATGAACTGTGGAATGGTTCGCTGCTGAATGCAGCGGACTACTTTACTAACGCGACGCCGGGAAACCACAAGCCGGGAGCTACCGTGAACCATTTTGGAGGCAGTGTCGGTGGGCCGATCGCGCACGAGAAACTGTTCTTCTTCTTTGATAGTGAATGGGTGCGGATAGCACTACCCATCGTCACGCCGACGATCGTTCCCAGTACGGCGTTCCAAGCATACGTCTTGCAGCAACTTTC
>JBAUVJ010000078.1:0-16853 GCA_049583165.1 Candidatus Sulfotelmatobacter sp.
CGGTTGCTCCCCCCGATCCGGCCAAGCTGACCTCCGTCGAAGATAACAAGCATTGGGGAAATCCCTACCTTGTGATCCGTCCCGCCGGCGTGGGACTGCTCTCCGGAACGACCGCCAATGAAGAACAAATTCTGAAGCCGGAAGAGGTTTTGAAAGCACTGGCGCAGTTGCCGGCCTCGGCGTGGCCGTACGGACGGGCGGTCGCGGTCCTGGTGGACGCCAGACCAACGAGTTCCGAGCAAGATAAGATCGCGCTTCGGCGAAACCGTGGCTTAGTTGCGGGGGAATTGCAGAGCGCGCACGTTGCCATCAATTGGATTCCTTCATCCTAAAACTCTCAAAAATCCTTCCGCCAAAATGAAAATCTGCAACACCATTCAGGATATGCGTGCGGCCTGCCGCGGTGCGCGACGCTCGGGCAAGCGGTTGGGATTTGTACCAACTATGGGAGCCTTGCATGAAGGTCATCTATCTCTGGTGCGCGCAGCCAGGGCTGCCTGCGATGTGGTCGCAGCCTCGATTTTTGTAAACCCCGCACAGTTTGGGCCCACCGAAGACCTGGCCAAGTATCCGCGAACCTTCGAACGCGACCGGGAACTGCTGGAAAAAGAAAGCGTGGCGTTCCTCTTCGTTCCATCGGTCGAGGAAATGTATCCGGCGGGCGATGTAACGTGGGTTACCGTTGATGGCCTCAGCGATAAGCTGGACGGTCGTTCGCGGCCCGGGCATTTTCGTGGCGTCGCCACGGTGGTAGCTAAATTGTTTCACGTGGTTGAACCAGACGCGGCTTTCTTTGGAGAGAAAGACGCGGCACAGCTGGCTATTATCCGCCGCATGGTGCGCGATTTGATCCTTCCCGTGGAGATCGTCGCCTGTCCGATTGTGCGGGAGATCGACGGATTGGCCATGAGCTCCCGCAATGCCTATCTCGATCCACAGCAGCGGCAACAGGCGCTGGTACTGCATCGTTCGCTGATGCGAGTAAAGGAAATCTGGGAACGCGGCGAGCGTTCCCCGGAAAAACTGGCGGCAGTAGGTCGCGAAGAATTCGCCGCCGAAAAATCGGTGCCTCTGGATTATCTCGAAATCGTTGATCCCAACAGCCTCGATCCAGTCCGAAGCGCGGACAAAGGCAGTCTAATCGCAGTTGCCGCCTTCGTGGGCACGACGCGGCTCATCGATAACATCCGGCTTTAGTTTCTAAATTTATTGGCTTGCGTGGAGCTGCTCGGCTTGAGAGACAGCCGTAGCAGCGGGCTCCGGGGAGAGCCGTTGCGTCACCAGCGTTGCGATTCGCGACCAAAGGCTGGGATCGCACTCGCTCTGCATGTGGCCGGGAGTGACGATCCGGTCCCACCAGGAAGCTTCCGGGCACTCCACCGGAGTTTTCTTGTAATCGATAAGGAAGTTTCCCAGGATCTCAGTCTTCGCGGGATCGGCAGCCGTGATCTGGCGCCGCCCATGGATAACCCCTTCGGTCTGATAAAAATTTACTGCTTGGGAAACATTGTCGGGAATAACGGAATCGTTCTCCCACAACTTGGCGACGCTATCCACCTGCACCGTCAATAGAACCGGCACACCCTGGCGCCGCAAATCGCGCGCCAGCAGCACCGCCGCGGCCGCTCCCCAGCTATGGCCAAAGAGAATAATACGGGCGCGAGCTTTCTCTTCCGCGGAAAGTACGCCGTCGCGATTCGTATCCAGCAAACGAATAATGGCGTCATAGGCGCCTTTTCGGTGGCGATTCTCGAACACCCGGACGTAAGTGCCCTGAGGAACAGTTTGCCGGATATGCTTCGCGAGTATAACCGGGCCATGATGAGAATTGTTGTGACCGACGAATCCGCCCACAAAACCGATCACAATATTGGAAGCGTTGGCAGGTGAGTCAGACCGCGCCACTGCTCCATTCGCTCCGAGCGCCAGCACCGGCAAAGCTCCGGCAAGAACCACCAAGGCAATGACCAACGCACGAAATGGTTTCAACCAACGCACGAACGAAATTCCTGTCTCGACCCGCTAACTATCTAAGATGATTTGACCTGGCAGGCGGATGTCAAAAAAATTGCGGCCCTGTTTTTTCAGCTTCCCCTGGAAGAGTCAATCGGCAGCAACGTGAAATGCCTTGAGCCGCGCGTCTTTCCGCGCCCTTTGACCCGAGGGACAGTCTACACCCGTTGTCAAGAATCGCGACGCTTGGCTACCTCTTCGTGACTTCAACGATGCGCAGCGGGGGAAAAGTGGTCAGAAGATTAGGGTTTCGACGGAATGCACTGGCATGGGCAGCCTGGAAAGCCTTCACGTAATTCGCAGTGTTCTTGAAATCGGAAATGATGGCCTTGCCGCCGGGCTTGAGGACCCGGACAATCTCCCGGCACGCCTGGTCGCGGCCCTTGCGGCTCGGGATATTGTGAATGCACAGGTTAGAGAGCACCACGTCGAAAGTCCCGTCGGGGAATTGCATGGCGGTGGCGTCTTCGCTTCTTATTTCGACCCGAGCCGAGACGCCTTCGATCTCAATGTTGGTGAGAGTCTTCTCTTTCGAGTTGCCGGAGAGATCGGTTTTGCTCCAGATGTCGATGCCAACCGCTTTCCCGCTGGTCAGCTTCCGGGCAGCGCCAATCAGCAGCAGGCCACGGCCCGTGCCGACATCGAGGACAGTTTCGTTGCCGGTCCAATTAATGAGGGCGAGCATCCGGTCGCGATGACGAAACTTCCCTACCTTGGCATAAAGAATCATGGCCAGGCCCTCAACCACACAAGCGAGCCCCGTCCAAAAAGCCATGGGCCTGACGACAAGGCTCATGGAGCCAATCGTGACCACAGGCAGAAAGCGGGCCAGCGCCAGGAGCGCGACGCCAATCACGAATAGGTTGCGGATCACGCCAGGGGCGTCGATGCCATAATCGGGTTTGGCCGCAGCACGCGCCATAAGGTTCAAACAAAGAAAACTAGTCTAACGGAATTCACTCGGTCGCAGGATAAACTAACTGTCTCATCGCGCGTCGACCGCGCCTCTAGAACCACAGACCCCAGAGCCAATCCACGCTCGCATGAGTGATCGTCGAGGCAGGTACGCGCCGTTGCTCGCGCCAGGCGCGTCCGTAGAAGATTCCGGCGACGGTGGCCAGCAGCACGTAGCGCCAATTGAAATGTGCGGAGCGTTTATTGAAGTGCGACAGCCCAAACAGAATCGACGCGATCACCAGCGCGACGCGCCGGCCCACGCGCCGTTCGAGCAGGTTTTGCACCCAGGCGCGGAAGAACAGTTCTTCGGGCACGGCGGTAAACAGAAATATTGCGACCCAGCGAAGCAGCGCACCGCCAATCCCTGGCAAGTTGCGGTGCGGATGGATGAAGCCCAGCGCCAGGCCCAGCACGATCACGGCGGGCGCGAAGAAGACAAGTTCCCGCAGACCGGTTTTCCAGTCGCTCCACTTTAAATGGAAATCGAATCCAGTTCCGCTCAACTGGCGGATCGCAAGAAATCCATACAGGCCCGCATCCACCAGAAGTAATTCGTTCAGAGCCCGCAATCCGCTCGGCCACGCGCTCTCAAACCAGCGCAAATCGACCGCCAGCCCGAGCACCAGCAGTATGAAGGCGTCGCGCCAGTCGCCGCGCTGCCCCGGGTCAGCCTGCGCGGCGCGCATCAGCAACCACGCCACTGCCACAGGCAGCACGGCGTAGAGAGCGAACCACGTCCATTGAAATATGTGAGAGGAGATCGAAACCATCACGTAGGGGAGGACGAACAGCGCGGGAAAACCGACTCGCAAAGCCGCCGGCCAGCGCCCCACGGCGCGCGCAACCCGCTCCGAGGCGCAGCCAAATAAAACCGCCGGTGCCAATTCCAGGGCAAACGCCCCCATTGCGAATGGCGTCACATTCTGCATCGGATTATCTTAAACTCGCCGGTGTCTCGAATTGGCCGTCCACGCCGCTTGTGTCCAGGCCGCCTCCCGGCTAGAATTCCTTGGCATCTTCGTTATCGGTTTTCGTGTAGGAGGCTAGACATGGCTGCCGATCCGCTCCCACCCTTATCCGTATCCGTGCCCGCGCCGGGCCTGCCTCCGCTTTCCGAAGGCGCACGCATCATCAACACCTTCATTGCCCCCTCGAAAACTTTCACCGATTTGCGCCGGAATGCGAGTTGGTGGGGACCGTGGCTGCTGCTCTCCATCGTCTCGCTGATATTTGTTTACTCCATGGACCGGCAAGTCGGATTCGATCAGATCACCAAGAACCAGATTGCGAACTCCTCGCGCGCCGATCAATTCGACAAACTCCCCGCCGACCAGCAAGCGAGCCGGATTGCCTTTTCCAGCAACCTTGTCCGCTATTTGTCGTACGGGATCCCGGTAATGATCCTGCTCTATTTCGCAATCACCAGCGTCGTTCTATGGGCGACATTCAAATTTGGCGCGGGCGCCGATCTCAGCTACAAAACCGCGTACGCAATTATTTTCTACGCCGCCCTCCCCGGCGTCATCGGTTCGATTCTTGGCTCAATATCCATGTTTGCCGGACTCAATCCCGAAGGCTTCAACGTAAAAAATCCAGTGGCAACCAATCCCGCGTACTTTATGGATCCCACGACCAATAAATTTCTCTACGGGATGGCTTCCGCCCTGGATGTAATTATGATTTGGACAATCGTGCTGATGGGAATCGGATTTTCCTGCAACAGTAAAGTAAAACGCACGACGGCGATCGTGATCGTCGCCGCGTGGTATTTGTTCTGGAAGCTGGGCGCCGCGGCGCTTGCTGCACGGTCTTAGGCAGTTTAGGGATAAACTTTGATATAGGGAGATTCTTTAATGAAACGAACTCTTGTCACACTATTCGCATGCGCTTTCATCGGTTCAGCCTGTTCACAGACCGCGGCGGCACAGTCGTCCATGGCTCCCGCGGCAACTCCACAAGCTTCCGCACAGGTGAAGGATCCGGTCACTGCTTCGCTCCGCATACTGCTGCCACGCTCGCGGAACAATATTCTCGGTGCAATTGCCGCCATGCCGGCCGACAAGTTCAATTACAAACCCACCCCGGAGCAGGTGACCTTTGCGCATCTCGTGGTCCACATCATCGCCTCCAACAATGGGCTCTGTGCCAAGGCCGCCGATGTCGCCGCACCCAAGGTTGAAGAAGCGAAGGAGACCGATTCGAAAGACAAGATGCTGGCCGCAGCCACGGCCTCGTTCGATTTTTGCGGCGAGGCGCTCGGCAAAATGGACGACTCGAAGCTCGGCGATACCGTAGAACTCTTTGGGGGACACCAAGGTCCCAGAGCCCTGCTCGCGATCGCAGTGGCCAGCGGCTGGGCCGACCACTACGCCACGGCTGCGATGTATTTACGCCTGAACGGAATTCTGCCGCCGACCGCGCAGCCGAAGAAATAGCGGTCAGCACCCAGTCCTCAACTCTTGGCACTCCGGGTATGAGTGCTGAATGCTGAACGCTGAATGCTACGAATGCCACTTAATCTGCACCAGTTCGCCTGCGGACTCCGCGACCGGGGTCGGCGGCGCCGGATGCTGCGGGCCTCGCCAGCTGTCGAAGATCGACACCTGGTGCACGCAGGAAACCGTGCAGTTAGGCGCACAGCCCTTCTCGGTGAGATATTCCCGGCGCATGTCGTCGCGCGTGTAGGTCGCCAGCGGCACGCCGGGATAGCCGCGCTGTTGCGAGCAGTAGTGGACTAATCCGTCTTCGCAAATATAGAGATAGCGCGCGCCCGCCCGGCAGCGCCAATCATTCGGCAACCCTTGCGCAATATTGTCCTGGAAGGCATTGATGCGCGTGAAGCTGCTCTTCTCCCACGACTTCATTTCCTCGTAAATGCGGTGCTCTTCTTCTCCCAATGGCTGCAACTGCCCGCTGCCATCGTGAATAATTCCGATGGTCGAAGTAAAGCCAAGCTTAATCGCGCGCTTTCCAATGATGAGCGCATCCTGCGGATTGGCCATGCCCCCGCCGACTACAGAATTTATATTCACGTGAAAATCGGCGTGCTCCGCGAGCAACTCCAGTTTCTTGTCGAGAACTTTCAGACTCTTCATCGAAACGTCGTCGGGATTCACATTGTCGATGGAGATCTGCAACCACTCGAGGCCCGCGCGGTTCAATCGCTGAATACGCTCGGCGACAAGCAGGTACCCGTTGGTGATGAGTCCGGCGATCATGCCATTGGAACGGATACGTCGGATCACCTCATCAAGCTCGGGATGCAACAGCGGTTCGCCGCCAGAAATCGTAACCACCGCCGTGCCCAGCGAGCCCAGCTTATCGATGCGGCGAAACATTTCTTCCGTCGGCACCGGCTTCGAAAAATCGTCGAACTCATTGCAGTAGGTGCAGGCCAGGTTGCACCGCCGGACGGGAATAATGTGCGCCAATAAAGGATGCTCGGTCGAAGCCAGCGCACGCGCAGCCATGGCCGCTCCCCGCAAATTGCGGTGCAGTTTTTTGGTGCGGCGGCGCAGAGTTGTCAGGATCGATGGCATGTTTTCGTTAATCACTTATTACAACATGGACGCGGGATTAGTACACCCCGGGCAACAGCGTTCGGCAAATTTGGCGGGGCGAATGGCAACTGCGGCGTTGCGGAATGTACTCCCTTTTTCGTCCCGGCTTGCGTCAAGATTCCTTGATGTCACCGATAACTTCGTGACCGGCTTTTTCAAGAACTTGCAGAGCTGCGTCTGCGAATTCCTCCTGCACCAGAACATAATCGGTGTCGTAAGTCGAGATCGCAAAGATGGGGATGCCATCACTCGAGAGCGGCTCGATAAACGAGAGCAGTATTCCAGTTTGAGAAAACGCGAACGGCCCTTCGAGTTTGAGGCAGATCCAGCACGGGCCATGATCCACGTCGCTTGGAACGTTCTGCGTCCGGCAGACGATCGAGAGCTCATTGGCGGTGCGAGTGATCGAAGTAAAGTCACCATTTGCGGCCCAGCCGGGGATGGCCGCGTCAGCGGCCAGTCGCACGATGGCATAGGCCCCGAGAACTTGGCGAAACTTGAGTGGGCGGCGATCGCGGTTTTCCGCCTCGTCGCGACCTATGTGCATTCTCTTGCTCCCCAGACCGTGTCGAGGCGTTGTGCCCACATAGCCTTCCTACCCCTCGACTGCTTTCTTCACCGCGGCCTTCGCCAGCAGCCGCGTGGAATCCAGCGTAGGAAGCGGCGAAGATTCCGGCGCAACCAGCAACGGAATTTCAGTACAGCCAAGAACGACCGCGTCACACCCTTCATCCTTAAAAGCCCGGATCACTTCCACGTGGTACGCCAGCGAGCGCAGGAGAAACTGGGCGTTGACCAGCTCGTCAAAAATGATCTGGTCGAGGCGTTCGCGCTGCTCGGCGCCGGGAACGCGATGCTCGATACCAGCCGCCTTCAGAGCATCGCGGTAGACCGGACCTTCCATGAGGTAGCGCGTGCCCAGCACAGCCAGACGTTTGAACTGCCGGCGCTGTGCCTCTTTCGCCACTTCTCTCGCAATGTGCAGCCACGGCCGCGGCGATCGGTGCTCGACCAGATCAAAAGCCTGGTGAATCGTGTTGTCGGGACAGATGAGAAAGTCGGCGCCGGCGCGGGCCAGCTTATCCGCGGAAGAGAGCATGAGTTCGGCCACGCCCGCCCAATCGTTGGCATGAATGCACTTCATATACTTCGCGAGCGAGTGCCCGTGCAGCGACACCTCGGGATGATCGTGAATACCTAATAACTGAGAGCCTTCGAGCGAGACGGTGCGGTAGCAGAGCGCGGCTCCTTCCGTGCTGCACGCGACGATGCCGATGTGAAGGGGCATGAAGTCAGTTTTTAGCTCTCAAGAGACAGGCTACGGTAGACGCGAATTGACCGGCAAGAGGGCCGATCGAAGTCCGATTATCTGGCGGCTGCAGCGTCGAAAAGATTCAAAAACTCCAGCTTCTTTTCAGCGGGCAGGAACGATGCTTCGAAAGAATTGCGAGCCAGTTCACGCAGGTGCTCGTCCGTAAATCCGAAAGTTTGCTGGGCGATCTGGTATTCGCGGGCGAGCGTAGTGCCAAACATCGCTGGATCGTCGCTGTTGAGTGTGATCATGACACCGTGGTCGAAATAACTCTTCGCCGGATGTTCGTTGAGGTTGGGACAAAGTCCCGTGCGCAGGTTGCTGGTGAGGCAAATTTCAACCGGAACCTGGCGCTGGGCAAGCTCTTCCACCAGATCGGGATCGTGAAACGCGGTAAGGCCGTGGCCGATGCGCTCGGCGCGCAGGTTAAGCGCTCCCCACACAGATTCTGGTGGACCATTTTCTCCGGCGTGCGCCGTGAGCCGCATACCGTGGTCGGCGGCCCAGGCGTAGGCGTCGCGGAAAAGTTCTGGCGGAGCTTTTTGCTCGTCTCCGCCAATGCCAATGCCGACCACTTCGCGATCGTGATAGCGCACAGCAAGCTCGAAGACCTTCTGCGCCGCCTCGGTTCCGAACTGGCGGACGGCATCAAAGATCCAGACGAGCGAGATACCGAAATCACGCGCGCCCCGGGCGCGGCCGCGATCAAGTCCTTCAAAGATCGCAGCGAAATCCTGGTTACGCCACAGGCAGACTCCAACCGAGACGTACACCTCAGCATGCAGAACGTTTTCTTCTTTCAGGCGCTGCATCAGGCGGTAGGTAATCAGTTCGTAATCTTCCGGAGTGCGCAAGTGCTCGGTGATGTTTTTGAAAGCGAGCAAAAAGCCGGGAAAATCGGAGTAGGTATAGAGTCGCTCTATTTCAGCTTGTGTGACCCGTTCGCCGCGACGGGTGCGGAGTTCGAACAGCGTAGCCGGCTCGATTGCGCCCTCCAGATGTAGATGGAGTTCAGCCTTGGGCAGAAGGCGGAGAAAACTGCTCGGCGGCCGATCGAGTATGGACATCACTCTTGATTGTAGATTCTTGCGGGAAGTTTTGCGAGGGAGGAGAATTTAACCGATTCACCCACCGCATCGCTTCGCCCTAAGATGACGCGAAGATCGATCGCTACTTCTTCGCGAACTCGCT
The DNA here is from genome assembly GCA_049583165.1 of Candidatus Sulfotelmatobacter sp. Classification (GTDB taxonomy): domain Bacteria; phylum Acidobacteriota; class Terriglobia; order Terriglobales; family Acidobacteriaceae; genus Sulfotelmatobacter. Next base: position 9,034 of record JBAUVJ010000078.1, read on the forward strand.
GCGATGGCGGCTGTAGAAGACATAGATCAGGAGACCGAGACCGAGCCAGATCACGAAGCGCAGCCAAGTGATCAGCGTCAGCCCAAACATCAGCCCACCGCAAAAAAGCACCGACAGCAGCGGGAACCATGGCACAAAGGGCACGCGGAACGCACGCTTTCGATCTGGCTGATTGCGGCGCAGCAAAATCACTCCCACCGAAACCAGCACGAAGGCGAACAGCGTTCCAATATTCGCTAGGTCGGCGGCATCCCCGATGTCCACCAGCCCGGCGGGAATGCCCACGGCGAAGCAGGCGATCCAGGTGGACCAGTGCGGCGTTTTATATTTCGGGTGCACAGCGGAGAACAGCTTGGGCAACAACCCGTCGCGAGACATGGCGTACCAGATGCGGGCCTGCCCGTACTGAAACACCAGCAACGAGGAAATCATTCCCGTCAGCGCGCCAATCACGATCACCGACCGGAAGAAGGGATGCACTCCCAGATACTTCATGGCGTAGGCGACGGGCGCTTCGGCGGCCGCTCCGGAAACGAAGGTTGTGTACTTCATCATGCCCAGCAGAACGACAGCGACACCAACGTACAGCAGCGTGCAAATAATCAGCGACATGATGATGCCGAAGGGCAAGTCTTTTTGGGGGTTGCGCGACTCCTCCGCGGCGGTAGAGACGGAATCGAATCCGATGTAGGTAAAAAAAACGATGGCCCCGCCGGTCACAATTCCGCCGAAGCCCGAGGGCGCAAAGGGAGTCCAGTTCGCTGGCTTCACCAGCATTCCGCCGACAACCAGGAAGGTGAGGATCGCGCCAATCTTAACCGTGACCATGATGTTATTGGTCGAGGCCGACTCCTTTACGCCGCGCACTAGCAGCAGCGTAAGAATAAACACGATCAGAAACCCCGGCAGATTAAAATAGGCGCCCGTCCACTGGCCCGAAGCCCAGACAGGGCTCGCCCACTTGTCCGGTAAGTTGAGACCGAACGCCGCCAGTTGAGCTTTTGTATAGCCAGCAAAGCCCACGGCCACGGCTACGTTACTCACAACGTATTCGAGAATCAGATCCCAGCCGATAATCCAGGCAAAAATTTCGCCGAGCGTGGCATACGAGTAGGTGTACGCGCTACCGGCAATGGGGATCATCGACGCCAACTCGGCGTAACACAGCCCAGCGAAGCTGCACGCAACGGCCACCAGAAGAAAAGAAATGGCAATCGACGGCCCTGCCGGGGGCCGGCCATGCATCAGCGCTCCCGCGACATGGCCCGTGCGCAGGAGATTTACGATCACGTCGAGAGCCTGCGCGTGCAGGATGGACGGGGCCTGAAAATATTCACCCGCAGCGGCTGTTCCGGTGAGCACGAAAATGCCGGAGCCAATGATTGCCCCGATGCCCAGCGCGGTTAGCGACCACGGGCCCAAGGTTTTTTGCAGGCGTTGGCCGGGCGCCTCGGATTCGGCGATCAACTTGTCGATCGACTTGCAGCAAAAAAGCTGACTGTCGGAGGTACGGACGGTTGCGGCAGGTTCCGTGGATGGTTGGGACAAGTGGTGGTTGTCTCCTGAAAAAGCACTCAGCATTTGGCAACTTGGCATTTAGCCAGTTTCGGTTCCATAAAATTTCGGAAACCTTCCGGCTAAATGCCAAGCGCCTTAGTGCCTTTGCCGCTTACCGCTTCGATTGGCCGCGTGCCAGTTTTTTCACTTTGCGTTTCTTCGAGCCGCGGGCGTAATCGCGAGGCTTCTTTGGCTTCTCCGCTTTTGCTTTCTTGCGGGCGGTGCGTTTTGATTTCTTACGTTCTTCTTTGGTTAGCGTTGCTGTGTTTGCCATGAATGCTGTACTTGTCCTCTCCAAAATAAAGCTTCTGGTTTCCAGATCATGCACAGGAAACTGGAAACCAGAAACCGATTACGCTCGCTCCAGCTGCGCGTACTTCTCCACCAGCTTTTTCAATCCGAAGCGAGGAAATTGTACAGTAATCTTGGCTTCTTCGCCTTCTCCTTCTCGCTGGTAGACCGTTCCTTCCCCGTATTTCGGATGCCGAACCTTCTGGCCAGGGCGGAATCCACGCTTGCCGGTAGGCTCTTCAACGGGGACTTTCGCGAGGCTGAACTTCTTGCCACGGCTCGCGAAGAACTCGGAAATATTCTCGATGGAGTTGTAGGCTTTGGCCGGGGCGATGGGTTTTTGGCGGGCGGACTGGCTGGCCTCGCGCTTCCAGGCCGCGCTCTGGTCTTCGTCTTCGTAGGAGTAGTGAGCGTTTTCGGTGTAAGCAGCTGCGGGACTTCGTCCCGCAGGACGACCGAGGGCCGTCCCTGAATAAGTTGATCCCAGGTTCGTTGTACTACGGCGTCTCCCCAGTTCTTCGATCAACGGTGCCGGAACCTCTTCCAGAAATCTCGAGGGAACACTGGCTTCCGGCAAATCGGTGCCGTAGCGGCGGCGATAGACGGCGCGCGTGAGGATGAGCTGGTCCATGGCGCGAGTCATGCCGACGTAGCACAGACGGCGCTCTTCTTCCACATCATCAGGCTGAAGCATAGTCCGTGAGTGCGGAAACAGGCCCTCTTCCAGCCCGCTGAGAAAAACCAGCGGGAACTCCAGCCCCTTTGCTGCGTGCAGGCTCATCAGCGTAATCTGCGACCGCTCGTCGTAGTCGTCCGCATCGCTAATAAGGGCGGCATGGTCCAGGAACTGATCGAGGGATTCGCCGCGGTCGCGCGAATCCATGGCCGCGTTCACCAACTCGCGCAGGTTTTCGATGCGGGAGAAGGCATCAGGCGTGTCTTCAGCTTCGAGAATTTTTATGTAGCCCGTGCGATCAATCAGAAATTTCAAAATGTCAGCAGTATTTGCAGCGCCGGCATCCGTAGCGCCAGCATCTTGCTGGCCCCGAAGTTCGCGGGACACCGACGTTTCTTCTTGCTCGACAACCGGTGGGACGTCGGCGCTGCTGTCGAGATCGTCATCCACTTCAGCCGAGCCGGTATATGCTCCGCCGAAATCAAAGGCAGCATTTTCGAACTCATTCGGGTCGAAGGCAGCTGCGTCGTCGGCCTCGACCTCAGAGACCTGGGTTTCGCGCGCTTCAAGCAGCGCGGGTAAATCGCCCGCGACCACACTTTCCTGGGCGCTCGCTGCCAGCTGCTCGACAAACGTTCCCGACAGCAAAGCCTGGCCATCCACGATCAATTGCTGGAAACTTTTCAGCGCGGAGAGCGCCCGCTGCGGCAGAAGCTGACGCCGGATTGCTTCTCCGAGCGCACCCCAAAGCGACAGGCCAGTTTCCAGGGCGAGGCGCTCAATTGTGTCGATCGTGCTTTTTCCGATGCCGCGCACGGGCGTATTGATCACGCGCAGCAGAGAGATCGAGTCGTCGGGGTTCTGGATAACTTTCAGGTACGAGATCATATCTTTGATCTCGGAGCGCTCGTAGAAAGAAAATCCGCCAACTACTTTGTATTTCAGGCTGTAGCGGCGCATCGCTTCTTCGAACAGACGCGACTGCGAATTGGTCCGGTAGAGCACGGCGGCGCGTGGAGTTTCGCCGCCCGAGTTTTCAGCCCGACCGACCTCGCGCAGATATTTCGCAATGTGGTCGGCGGCGAAGAGCGCTTCGTTTTCGCCGTCAGGAGCCTCGTAATAGCCAATCTTGGTGCCGCCCTGGCGCGAGGTCCACAGATTTTTGCCTTTGCGGCGCAGGTTATTTGCCACCACCGACGACGCGGCCTGCAAAATATTCTGCGTGGAGCGGTAGTTCTGTTCCAGGCGGATGATTTTGGCCTCGGGAAAATCTTTTTCGAACTCGAGAATGTTGCGAATATCGGCGCCCCGCCAGGAATAAATCGACTGATCTTCATCTCCGACGGCGCACACGTTGTGGCGCGTGCCGGCCAGCATGCGCATGAGTTCGTATTGCGGTCGGTTGGTGTCCTGATATTCGTCGATCAGAAGATACTGAAAGCGGCGGTTGTAATACTCACGCACGGGCGCGGCAGTTTTCAGCAAGCGCGTGGCTTCGAGCAGAAGGTCGTCGAAGTCGAGGGCGTTGGCTTTGCGCAGCTCCTTGCGATACTCCTCGAACAAGTGCGCGATTTTTTCTGTCTTCGGATCGGTCGATTGCAGGTAAAGCTCCTGCGGATCGAGCATGTGATTCTTCGCCCACGAAATTCGAGAGAGCACGGTGCGCGGCGTAAGTTGCTTGTCGTCCAGCCCAAGCCGCTTCATGATCGACTTCACCACCGACTGCATATCGCTCTCGTCGTAGATGACAAATTTTCTCGTATGCCCAATCGGCGGCTGGCCGGGTGTGGCCGAAGGAATCTGTAACGCCTCAATGTCGCGCCGAAGAACGCGCACGCAAAACGAATGAAACGTCGAGATAACCGGCTTGGCGATGCTCAGCCCGCCGACAAGTTTTTCGACGCGTTCGCCCATCTCGGCAGCGGCCTTATTAGTGAAGGTCATTGCCAGAATGGATTCCGGCATCGCTCCCATGTGCTCGATCAGGTAGGCGATGCGGTAGGTGATAACGCGCGTCTTCCCGCTACCCGCGCCCGCAAGAATGAGCACCGGGCCCTCGGTAGTTTCGACGGCCTCGCGCTGCTGCGGATTGAGTTGATCGAGAAAGGACAATGCGGGAGTGGCTCCGGGGCTGATGATTTAATTTTACAGGAATGGGATTTGTGCGGTTTACACCCACGTACCCATCAGATGTCCGATCCCGCCGCGGACCAGTAGGCCATCGGCACGATCGTTGAAATAGCGAGCATTGATCTGATTGCCTTGCAGAAGCTCGGTGCGATGGAATCCCATGCCCCTCAGCTCGTCCTGCAACTTTGCGGGATCAAAAAAGAGCTGGAAAGGCTCTCCGGCTGCGGCTACGCGCTTCGAAAGCGCCGCGAGCGCCTCTCTCTGCCCCGCATTGAGCAGCGCCGGATCAATCGCAAAATCAAACACAACGCCGCTTCCGGCAGGCATTTTTGCAATCAAGCCAAGCGTGGCCATGCAGGCCTCGCGCGTGAGATACGGCGTTACACCCAGCCATGAGAAAAACGCGGTCGCGTTGGCGTTAAAACCGGACCGCCCGAGCCCGTCCGCCAGCGTTTGATGTTCGAAGTCGACGGGCACGAAGGTCAAGACCGAAGACGGCGGAACCGGAATCTCCGCCGCCTGCAATTGCTCCTGCTTCCAAGCCTGCGTGGCGGGGTGGTCGACCTCGAATACTCGCAGGCCAGGATAAGGACTACGGTACGCGAAGGTATCGAGTCCTGCGCCGAGAACTACATACTGCATCACTCCGTGTGCGACGGCGCCAGCCAACTCATCCTCGGCGTAGCGGCTGCGCGCCGCCATAAAAGCGCGGAAGGCGCGCGAAAAGGCGTGGTGCTCTTTGGGATTGGACCGGAGGTCCTCAGCGGCTTCGGAACCGATGATGCGCAGTGCCAAAGGGTCGTCGAGAACTCTTGGCTGGTCAAGAAGCTGATGCGCGGCCCGGCGAATCGCCACCCGGTGCGCGGTTCGGCTGAATTTACCTTCCTGCATGTTCAGATTCAGTCAGCGTCGCCTTGCATTCCTCACAAGGACAGATTTCGCGCAGCAACTTCCAGGAATAAATGCCGAGATCATGGTCATCGTTCCATAGGAAACGGATTGCGTATTTGCCGATGGCTTCCGCGGAAACGAGCTTGGCAGCAGCTTTAAACATCGGCAGCTTTTCAGGCGCACGTCTCGGCGGTTCGCCGGGCTTGCGCCCGGATTTTTCACGTTCCTCATTGCACATGGCGCACGGACAAGCGTCGCGAAGATAGACGAAGCCGTAGTGCGAATTGTGGCCGTCTTTCCACTCGATGTCCACCCCGGTGCCTGTCGTGAGGTTCACCTTTACAGACTTTGGGTCGGTGGCCGCAGTGGGGGATTGAAGCGGGGACTGCATGGTTCAAGTATCGCACACGCCAGACGCGGGAATGCGCGCTAGTGCGAGGTTGTAGTCGAGCTCGCCTTCGGGCTGGTCGCCACTCCAATAGCCAAGCCGCCGAGCACCCCTGCCAGAATGCCCATGAATACCAGGACCAGGGCGCTTTCTACCAGAGTTGGGTTTCCACGATTCACCATATACTTCCTCCTGGGTACACAGCACGGTACACAGCGCGATCCGCTGCACCAGCGGTTAGTGTAACCCGGCAAGTCGATGAGAGCGAATTGCAGCCAACGGCTTAAATCCTGTAAAATGACTAATTCCGGAAGCCTCTGAAAGGATCTACAGCAGTCATGGCTCAACAATGTGATATCTGCGGCAAGAAGCCGCAATCAGGTAACCGCATCAGCCACGCCCACAACGTCACCAAACGGCGCTGGAACGTGAATCTGCGCCCCGTGCACGCCCGCGTAGGCGCTACCACTAAACGGATGCGCGTATGCACCTCCTGCATTCGCAGTGGCAAAGTGGTCAAGGCGTAAACATTTAGCAATTTTGTAATCGGTAATTTGTAATTGAAAACCCTTATCTGTCCGGTTTTCAAATTACAAAATTACTCAATTACAAAATTACCCAATTGCTCTTACTGCACTCCCAACAACTGCACATCGAAAATGAGAGTGGCGTTAGGCGGAATCGCGCCCGGAGACCCTTCGGCGCCGTAACCCAAGTCGGGCGGAATTCGCAATTGGCGTTTGCCCCCGACTTTCATTCCGGTGATTCCCTCTTCCCATCCCTTGATCACCTCGCCGTTGCCAATGACAAAATCAAATGGCTTGCCTGCGTCGACCGAACTGTCAAACTTTTTGCCTGAGGTGAGCCAGCCGGTGTAATGCACGCGCACCCGGCTGCCTTCTTTAGCCTCTTCGCCATTGCCCACACGAATGTCCCAGTAGACCAGACCGGAGGCCGTTTTCACTCCGTCGCCCGTAACTTTGGTGGGGGCGTTGGTGTTTGTGCGCGACGGTATCCTCTTTGTCGGCTGCGTCTGCGCCAAGACAACTACTGCACTCATTACCAGAATAATCGCAATTGTTACAAGAACCTTGATCATCTTCACTCCCCGTCATGCTCCAAGCTCTCAGGAAATATCTTAATCACACGCAGGTCGGTGCGCACGGGATTTTTCGAGTCCCAGCTGTCGCCCGATTGAGATTTCTTGTTCCGGTGATTTCCTATTCCAGGGCGACGATGTCGATTTCCACCAGAACATCCTTGGGCAGTCGCGCCACTTCAACGGTGGAACGCGCCGGCGGCGCGGAGCTGAAATACTTGCCGTAAACCTGGTTCATCGCGGCAAAGTCGCTCATGTTCTTGAGGAATACGCCTGCGCGCACAGCTTTGCCAAGGCCGCTGCCGGCGGCTTCAAGAATTTCCGAAAGGTTGCGCAGCACACGCTCGGTCTGCGCGGCCACATCCCCGGGGACGACCTGCTGCGTAGCGGGATCAATGGGAATCTGGCCGGAGACGAATATGAATCCGTTAGCCTTGATAGCTTGTGAGTAAGGCCCGATAGCCTGAGGGGCGTCTTTGGTGGAAACAACTTCGCGCATGAGGATCTCCGCGCTGATTAACGCAGATGCACTGAGAGAAAGTCAACTTCACGGAAATGCCAGCGTTCGCTTATCGCGCAAAGCACGGATAATTTAACAACCGTTGCTGCCGCGCCAGCGCTCCACGAGATTTCTAGCAGCTTCAGGCCATTCGGGGAATTGAAAGTCAAATCCAGCTCGCAGCAGTCGGCCAGGAATAACCCGCCTGCTCTTCAGAATAAGCTCCGTTTCCGTGCGCAGAAAGAATGCTCCGAGTTCGAGCATGAGTCGAGTTGCCGGCAGACCAACC
>JBAUVJ010000079.1:0-8120 GCA_049583165.1 Candidatus Sulfotelmatobacter sp.
TGGAATTGGACTGGCGCAAACCTACCAGATTCTGGACTGGCACCACGGGTCGGTGGAATTTGAATCGGTAGAAGGTGAGGGCACAACATTCCGCTTCCGGATTCCATTGGCTGATTCGTCGGTTGAATCCCAGGACGACGATAGCCCGATCCATTACGAAACCGAGATGACGGAACCAAGATGATGGAGCCACGATGATGAAAAGGCAAACCTGATTTTTCCGGCAACGCGTAAGGCGTAAAATCCCAAATAAGTTTAGCCGCATAGGATTGAAAGATGACTCTGGCCGCAGTCCTCGTGGTTTATTTTCTATGTCTGGGTGGTCCAAGCCTGGCGTCTCCGCCGACGCAGCAAGGATCATCCGCTCAAGATGCGGGTAGCTCTTCGGGATCGCAGGCGCAAACACCGGCGGCGCAGAGTGCAAACCCTGCCCCGGTTTCTCCTCCCGGGCAGACACAGAGTTCTCCCAAGCCCGCCAAGCCCTCCTCGCCGCGCCGCCGGCACCACAAAGATACTGCCGTTCCAGATTGCTCAAATTCCGCAACCGCGCTGAATACTGCTGCGGGCGAAAATTCTGCGGCCACAACCAACAGTCAGCCTGCCAACAATGCGGCGGGGCATAGCCAGACAGCCACGGCCCCACCCGCTTCCACCCAGGCGGCCGCGACCAGCGCCGGATCGGCGACGGAAAAACCATGCCCACCTCCAAAAAAGGTTGTAAAGAACGGAGGATCAGACGAGCCCACGGTGGAGCTTAAAGGCAAAACCACTGTGGAACAGGCATCGCAAGAGCGCTCCACCACCGATCAACTGACTGCGGCCACAGAGGAGAACCTGAAGAAGATTACCGAGCGCCAGCTCACGGCAAGCCAGCAAGAGATGGTGAGCCAGGTGAAGGAGTTTCTGGAAAAGTCAAAGAAAGCGGTTGCCGAAGGAGATCTCCAGCTTGGCAACGATCTCGCGATGAAGGCGCGCTTGCTTTCTGACGAGTTGATGAAACCCTGAACCGCTGTGACTTTTGTAATACGAAATGTGGGGCTGCCTACGCTAGTCTAATTCGTCGTTGCATCCCGAATATATGCGGAACGCAGCCCTATTGTTGGCGCTTACGCTTCCCATGATCGCGCAACAGGCCCCGTCCGTTCATCGAAAAGTCACTTTTTCGACCAATAGGATTAGGGGAGTACTTTTGCTTGCACGGGAATCCGCGCTCAAGGAGGAGCGCGACGAAGACGGGATGCAGGGCGGATCGTTGCCCGAGCACCTTCAGATGATGATGGCCGGGTTCCGGTCCATCGACGACTGGGAAGATGCCGTGATTTTGCGAGACCACGTAAACGAAGACCACAGAGTTGATGTGATTAGCGCCCCTCCTCATGCGACCCGCGCTGATTATGAGTCACTACGAAAGTCGGTCCAAACGCTCGTGGAGAATCGTCGCGACGAGGGTTTTCAGCGGTTGATTAACCAAGAACTGAGTGATGGTTTCCTCGATGAAGCAGAGGAAACCGCGACTGCCTTTTTGGACTCACGGGTGCAGTCCGATGCATACGCGGAGATCGCTGTTTCCCGCTGGAAGGCCGGTGAACGGGAGAAGGCGAGTCGTCTCTTCCAAAACGCAGTGGATGCAGCACTAAAGATGAAGCCGATGTATGGGGAGGTTGACCAGACGGCAGAGAGAATTCCGGGACAGCTAGGAAGCATTGCGGAACAGAGATATCGAGCTGGCGACCAAGCTGAAGCAATGGAGTTCCTAAGTCAAGCGAAGGTGATGGCCGAAGATGTTGTGGGCTTTCGTGACTCGGCTTTGACCGGGATTGCCAACACTCAAACTGATTTGGGGCTTCTCAACGATGCGCGCGCTACAGCCGCCGAAATCGAGAATGAAGTGTTCCGCAGCGGTGTTCTGGACGGGATCCGCGAGCAAGAAATGCTGGAATCTCCGGCGAGCGCAACGATCCGGCAGGTGCTGGACCTCGCGGATGCCGGCGCCTTTAAGGCGCGAGAGCTTGTGGCCGTAGCCTCAAAACAAGGAGATCGGGGCGATACGAGGGGAGTGATAGAGACTCTTGATCGCGCATTCGATGTAGTCCAGGAAAGCGATCCTGCCAATGTTCCTCATCCCGCCAACGCCAGCGACGTGGGTTTAAGCTATCGACTCATTGCGATTGGATATTCAGATGTAGGCGCGAACCAAAAAGCCGCAGTCGTTTTACATCAACTGGCGTCCATAAAAGAAGCTTCGTCTCTTGTGCTCGACCGGTACGACTATTTATTCAATTTGGCCGTGGGGTACGCCGCGCTCGGCGAATTCAACCGCGCGCATGGATTCGTGAATGAGATGGGAAAGTACCCGAACGAGCAGGCTTGCGAAACTGTAGGTTATGAGGATGTTCGCCACGGACACGTCAGAGTGGCGGTCAGGTGGGCGAAGGCCATGAAGGACTCGGGCGCACGAACATCAGCTTTAGTTGGAATTGTCAGTGCGATGCTGGATATGAACGAAGAAGCTGGCAAAGTAACGACCCGGCAAGGTACTTCCAAAGATACTGCAAATCGTCGTTAGATCATCCAAGTAGAATCCACGCTTCCATCACTTCCCTTTCGCCCGCGCCGCGTTCACCTTGGTCAGAAGATCCTGCGACATGGCCTGGACCGGACCGGGAATCTTGACGGCCTCGGTCAAGACGTCGCGCGCTTCGCTTACCTTGTTGAGTTTGGCGTAGCTAAAACCGAGACGGTATAGAGCGACAGAGTATTGCTGATTGTCCTCCTGCCCCTTCAAGAGTTCGACCGCGAGCTTCAACTCGGGAATGGCTGCCGCCGTTTTATCTTGCTTAAGGTAGGCATATCCAACAATCGAATGCGCGGCTCCCGACGAGAGCTTGTGTGAATTGTCGGGATCGGGTGTGTCGGTTTTGTCGATCGCGATCGCTTTTTGCGCATAAGTAATCGCTTTGGCGACGCTGCCCGGCTTGGGATCGTCGACGTAAGACCCGGCCAGCAATAACAAGGCGGGCAGTGAGTTGGGATTCGCCGCCAGCGTCTTTTGTCCATACGCAAAGAGCCGCGCTTGATCGTTCAACTGACCCGGACCCAGCGTGTACATGGCGTAGCTGGAAACCTGATCCTGAAATTTCGAGTCGGGGTACGCCGTGGAGTATGCCTCGATGTCGGCCATTCTGTTTTTGGCATCGGTTTCGCCGACGATCAGGTTGAAACCTGCGGACTCCAGAAAATCGCAGGAGTTTTTGGCCGCACTCTTATCATCCGCGATCTGCTGTTTGAAAGCCTCGTCGGTCATGTCCTGCGGCTTGGGCTGCTTGCCGATGGAGCTACAAACAGCTCCTCCTGCCGTGACATAGGTCATCAACTTGGCGTTGTCCTTCGCTTGCTGCGCGATACTGGCCTGGGAGACGAGGATGTCGAGGTTCCGGGGAGACCCGGCCAGCGCCTTATCTCCGTATTCCATGGCTTTGTTCAAATCGCCCGCGCTCTGGTAGGACTGGGAAATCTGCCAATCGCCATACGCTACCGCCGCGGGATTCGACGAATACTTCTGCACAAAATCCTGATACATGGCGAGCTTCTTGGCCGCGTCCGGCTGGCTCGAAATGGCCTGCAAATCATGGTCTTCGGGCGTGCCCGCGGGAATGATGATTTTGTCAGTTTGCGCGGCGGCTTGCGCTGTGAGGAAGAGAAGGTAGAAGAAAACAACCAGCGGTACCAGCGACCCTGCGGAGCGCTTCATAGGTCACCTCTTAGTGGAGGAGAGTTCGATCGTTACCTCGACAGCAGCGGAATCCTAGCGCTGAATGTGGTTGCGCGCAAGAGCTTGGCGCACGGGAACGGCTTGACCCAAACACGCTGGCCAGGTTCACGCTTCCCAAGGGTTGAGTAGCTGTGCTGGTGTGTGTGCGAAGTCGCTGAGGTTGCGGGAGACGATCGTCAAATTGTGTTGCAGCGCCGTTGCCGCCAGCAAACCGTCGATGGCTGACAAAGATCTTCCCTTGCGCTTAGCCTCGGCGGCGAGTAAGCCCCAGCGATCCGCAACTGGCGCGTCGATGGGCAGAATCCTTCCGGAAAAACGTGCCTGTAGCTCCAGTTCGAGCCAAGTTTCCAGGCGGGTTCGTCGACGGCTCTGCGGTAAACCTGCGACGCCTTTTCGAATTTCTCCCAGCGTGAGGACGCTCAGGTGGAGCAGACTTTCCTCTGCCGCCTCCATCCACTCCAGCACACGCGGTTCAGGCTGGCTGCGGACCAACTCGGAGACGCAATTCGTGTCCAGAAGAAAACCGCTCACAGGTCAACGTCGCGCCCGGGGTCGCGATCTCGAGTCAGGTCAAGCTCGACGCCTACCAACGGGGATTGACGGAAGAATTGCACCAGACTTTTTGGCTGATGCGACTTTCCCACAAGCCGGTCGTATTGCTCCTCGGCAACCATCACGACGCCGTCCTTACCTTGCCGGGTGATGCGTTGCGGCCCCTCGGTGCGCGCACGCCGGAAGACTTCGCTGAAGCGCGCTTTGGCGCTTTGAACCTGCCATACGTCTGAGACGGCTTGCAACGCACCCGCTGGGGAGTCTGCTCTTTCTGGCTTCTTCGATGATTTTGGCAATTCAGAATCTCTTTTTAGATATGACTAGTCTGACTAGACATAGTGTAATTTGATGCTATGTCTTTGTCAAGGTAATGCACGGGGATGGGATCGCTTAAGGGAGCCGGTTCGTGTCAGTCGGCGGGCATGGGCGCGGGACGCGGAACGGCTCGGCGATCTTGGGCCGGATAACCCGATTCCGCCGGCGTTTGCAGCCATTTGCGGACTTCGGGCAGAGCTTGCCGCATGGCCACTTCTCCGGCGCGAATCAATTCGCCGGCGCGCTTGAAGTCGTCATAGGCAAAACCGGAGACGTCGGGCTCGACGACCAGGTCGGCGGCGCCGCGCCAGAGATGGCTCATCCGATCTTGAGCGATGGCGAAGGATTGTCCGATTACATCAAAGAGATGCCGCGGTGCGCCATCCTTCGACCACTGCCCTTTCAAATGCACGGCCAGCACGCGATCGGCGCCCATCTCGCGCAACGGGCGGGTCGGGACAGGATGAGAGAGCATGCCATCCACCAGCCAGCGTCCGCGTATGTTTACGGGCAGAAACATGCCGGGATAGGCGCAACTGGCACGCACGGGATCGATGATTGAACCGGAATGAAAAACTACGCCTTCGCCGGTGTTGAAGTCCGTGGCGGTTACGCCGAGTGGAATGCGCAGCTCTTCAAATGTCTTCACCTTCAGCGTGCGGGTGAGAAAAGACACCATACGATCATTCGAAGCGAAGCCATAGCGCGAAACAGTCCAGCGGGCGAAGGTGGTGAAGCGGCAGGCGTGCGCGACTTTATCGAGCTCCTCGATCGACAAGCCGCTGCAATAGGCGGCGCCAATCAGCGCTCCCACGCTGGTGCCAGCGACCACTCGGACGGGAATGGATTCTTCTTCGAGAACCTTCAGCACGCCGATATGGGCCATGCCGCGGGCAAAACCACCGCCGAGAGCCAGGCCAATGGCGGGAACTCGTGGCTCCGGCACGCCGGCCTTGCGCGATAGTTCGCGTCCGAAAGCCTGCACCGACCGGACGATCTTGTTGATACTTTTCACCGCTACTCCGCAACCCGGTTCTCGGGCGCTTCAAGCGTTACTTTATCTACTTATGTAAGATGCCACAGCCCCCTATTCCGGCGTAGTGCCTGATGGTGCCAGTGTTCCATTACTTTGGGGCAGGACTTAGTGTATGGGTAACTTGGGCTGATTTCGGTCTACCTTTCCGCACCTCGTGACTAACTCTTGTTGTTCTGCTAACTTACAGTCATGGTACGGGAGATTTCTGCCGGTGGTGTGGTCATCCGCTCCCGGGACGGAGCCTGGTGGATGGCCGCAATTGAGCCGCCTGGCGAGTCCTCCCGGGCAGTAGTCGATAAGCCAGAATCGAAGACGAGAAAGAAAAAACCGGTCTTGGCCTTGCCCAAGGGCCTGGTGGACCCTGGCGAAAAACCGCTGGAAACCGCACTCCGGGAAGTTCATGAAGAAACCGGCGTGACCGCCGAACTGATCGCCAAGCTGGGTGACATCAAGTATGTTTATTCGCGCACCTGGGGTGACGGCGAGCGGGTGTTCAAAGTGGTCAGTTTCTATCTGATGGCCTATCGTTCCGGCCGCATCGATCAAATCAAGGCCGAAATGCGAATCGAGGTCGCACGCGCCCTTTGGGTTCCGCTGGACGATGCTCCAAAACTTCTGGCCTACAAGGGTGAAAGACAAATGGCCCAGCGGGCGCTGGAATATGTGGCGGCTCATCCTGAACTTTGAGTTTCCGCGAGTGCAAATTTCTCCGGGCGCGGCATTGTCCCGCATAATGCTGCTATGGCAATTTGTGAGGCTTTGCGTTCTGCCCGGCTGCCAGCGGCGCTGATTCTATGCGTGTCACTCCTGCTTTCGCCTTCAATGGCTCGGTCGCGGAATGGTCCTGGTCTGGACGCCGAATACATCCCGGCCCTCGCCGCCGCCGATCACTTTCTTCAGGCGTGGCAATCGGGAGACTCGGAGAACGGCATTGCGCTGCTCACAAGTCGCGCGAAGGAAGCGGCGACTACCGACGCGATCGATAAATTCTTTTCCAATTCCACGCCGTCGTCATATGAAATCGGTCGCGGCAAATTGCTCAAGCCAGGCCGGTATGAGTTCCCGGTTGTGCTGGTCAGTGGTTCAAAAAACAACCGCCCGCGCCGGAGATTCTCCAGCATCGTTATCGTACGCAGTGGCGAGAATGACTGGGCGGTGGATAAACTGCCATAGAGTAAAAAGAAATAAATGCCGCCTACTCTGTGCTGAAGATTTCTTGCGAAGGCTCGATTATGAGACGCATTAATAAAGTCGCAGTTCTTGGCGCCGGAACGATGGGCGCCCGCATCGCCGCGCACTTCGCGAATGCCGGCGTCCCCAGCTACTTGGTCGATATCGTTCCGGGGGACGTTGCGCCAGGGGCAGCGCCAGCAGCGCGAAACAAGATTGCCGCTGCTGGGCTTGAGGGAGCGAAGAAATCGAAGCCTGCGGCTTTCATGGATTCCTCCCTTGCGCGCTTTGTCACCGTGGGCAATTTTGAAGACGATCTGAAGAAGCTTGCGGAGGCCGACTGGATCATCGAGGCCGTTGTCGAGAATCTCGATCTCAAGCGGGCTTTGCTCAGGAAAGTTGATGCCATCCGCAAGCCCGGTACGATTGTTACCACCAATACCAGCGGCTTGCCCGTGGGAAAAATTGCCGAAGGTTTTTCTGAGGATTTCCGGCGGTCGTGGTTTGGCACGCACTTTTTCAATCCGCCGCGCTACATGCGGCTGCTGGAACTCATTCCCACGCCGGAGGCCGACCGCGCGCTAATCGACGCAGTCTCACATTTTTGTGACGCGCGACTCGGCAAGGGTGTGGTGCTGGCAAAAGATACTCCCAACTTCATTGGCAACCGGATTGGCACATTTTCGGTGTTGAATGTAATGCGCCTCATGCAGGAAATGGATCTCAGCATCGAAGACGTGGACGCGCTCACGGGACAGGCCGTCGGCTGGCCGAAGTCGGCGACCTTCCGCACTATTGATTTGGTGGGACTGGATATTCTGGGACACGTGGTCGGCAATATGATCGCCAATGTTCACGACGAGCGCAGTGAACTGCGCTTACCGGATTTCTTCACGCAGATGCTCGAACGCAAATGGCTGGGTGACAAGACCAAGGGCGGTTTTTACAAGAAAAATGTAGGGCGGGCGCCCACGACCGCCGACGCGGGCAAGGAGGACGAGCGATTGGCGCTCGATTGGAAAACGCTCGAATACCGTCCGCGCCAGAAACCAAAGTTCGCCGCGCTCGACATGGCGAAGAATATCGAGGATACCGGCTCGCGCCTGCGCACGCTGCTCGGCTTCGAGGGCAGTGGACCGCAGAAGGGTGACAAGGCCGGAGCATTCCTATGGGCGGCGTTGTCCGATTTGTGGACGTATTCCGCCAACCGCGTGCCTGAGATTTCCGACTCGATCGTCGAGATCGACCGCGCCATGCGCCTCGGCTTCAACTGGG
>JBAUVJ010000080.1:0-2091 GCA_049583165.1 Candidatus Sulfotelmatobacter sp.
GCCTTGCCCCACTCAGTCCATAGGCAGACCTACGTAGTTTTCTGCCAGACTTTGGTCCGCCGGTTGCTAAGGAAGAACATCATAGAGTGGCTGCACAGGTTTCACGAACGCATTCTCATCGGCTACCGAGATAGCCATAACCCGGATCTTGTCATTATTCGGCAATGTGATCGTATTCGCGCCAGCCGGCAAGTCGATTGCATAAGCAAAAAGATACGAGTATCGATAGGGTACGTTTTCCCCGGCGGCATCGTGATGATGCGAGCAGTACCACGCCAAGTCAGCACGTTTGATGTAACCCGGCCTGATGCCGGTCATCTCTCCGTAATCGTCGTGTGAAGTATCTTTCGAGCTCCACTGCCGATCGTCCCATTGCCCAATGAATCCGCCCCAGTTCTGGATGTTCAACTCCACATTCGTCTTGCCCACTTCGAACGCTGCCTTCTGATCGTCGTCCGCGGATGCCGCCAGAACATACACACGGTTATAGTGGCCTGCAGGCAGCTCGATCGTCTGTCCCTTGGCCAGAACTGCATTGGGAGAACCCGTCTTTGCACCGGCGAGACGGAACTGCACATCGTTGAATGTGATTTGTTCGGGCAACATCTCAGCCGGCAAAGCATTCCCTTGGCCATCGAAGCCACCCCCCGAGGGCGTCCTGTCATTGCTGGCGGTTGCCAGGTCATAATGCAAAGCAACTGGCGCGGAACGAACGCTCGTAACTTTGGTGGGGGCCGCGGCCAGCTTAACGGCGAAGGTGCGCGGCTGGTACGCCGAGAACGAGGTAACCAGTGCGCCAGCGACGACGGGCGTGCTTGCGACCGGCTGCTCCTGTCCATTCACTTCCCGTGCGGAAGTAATCGCTGCGTTGAATGATATTCTGACATCACGCTGCGGCTTGCCCTCCAGTTCAACCAGTCGCACAATGATCTCGTCGCTTTGTTCCGCTTTCTTCAGCGCCAGCACTCGAATCCGCGGGTTGCTGACTTTCAGAAATGAAAATTCTTTACCCAGAGCTCCAGCGTGCCTGGAAGCTTGAAACGCAATCAGCGGATCGTTTAGTCGTTGCGCCTGCCAGTCAGTCTGGCTCTCGCGCCAGCCGGCAGCGTGCCCTGCGATTCCGTAAACGAACTCGTGATGCCCGATATCCTGCGTGCCCTGGTCGGGATAACCGCCGCGCGTGCCCGGAGTGCGAATGAGGGTCAGCCGGATGGTGTGGTCGTTCGGCTTATCCGATCCGTTCTTGCAATCGGTCAGGACCGTGGCGCCAAACTGACCGCTCGTATCGGTGAGATCGATCCATTGGTGCGACGGCACCTCAAATTTCTTAGGCTGGGCGGTGGGCCGCTCGATTGTGCCGATATCCCAGTTATAGGTAGCAACCTGATTCGAGGCACTTAGAGGGAATGTCGCTTTCAGATTTGATTCCCGTGTGTTCCAGTCGACCGCGTTTGCGAACTCCACACGTCGGCCCGCATCCCCCGCCGAGAGCCGGATGGTTTGCACGAAGCGCGAGCCCGCGGTTTCGCGTGTCACCTCGACAGCGATGCGCGCCGGACCGCTTTCCACGACGCGAATCTTCGCCGGACCGCTGACGTACGCCGTTGGCGCCGCCTGCTCCTGGTCCCAATCCATATTCCATGCCGGCCACTGCTCGGGGTTGTCATAGGAGATAGCAAGGCGCGCCGGGGCAGCCAACAATTCCCGGCGAATCGTCTTATCGAAAATACTTGTAACGTCGCCGTCGGAGTTCAACTTCACACGGTAATACTGATTCTCGAGAGAATTCTCCGAAACTTTCATTTGGTAACCGTCGGACGCACCAGGACCCGGCAGCACGTCATAAACCGCATAGCCAACGGAGGGCGTCCCGGCCGCAAAGATCACTTTGCCGTTCGAGATCTGCGCCGCGACTTCCTTGTTATCCGGACCAACAACGTGCACCTCTTTCGGCATGCCTTCCGGAAAGCTAACGCTCGCTTCCACCAGATCTTCACGCGCGATGTTCAACGGGTTGAAGACCACCAACGGCACACCCTTCGCATCGGTGTCGAGCGCTGCAGCGACGGCTTCGGTGGCATTGTCGAGCAC
>JBAUVJ010000081.1:0-7567 GCA_049583165.1 Candidatus Sulfotelmatobacter sp.
TTATTTGGTCGGACACGAACGCGAAATCGCCGCACTTTGAACAGTCATTCTCGGATGATGGCGGAAAGACCTGGGAAGTCAACTGGATTACGAATCAGACGCGAGTGATCGCGGTAAATCAGCCGAAGCGCACTGAACTCGGCAAGTGATCTTTTAAGAAAAGTGTATGTGTGAGCGCACGAATCTCAGAGCTTAATCAGGGCAATGCCCGACTCAGGATCGATTTTCCTTTGAAGGTGAGCCGGACTCTCAGTCAAAATCAATTCGCAGGTTGGCCGGACATGGGCCTCGAGGAGATGCCCGCCGTGTGCCGTCCCATCGGAGCGACCCACGACGACATGCGCATGCACCTGCGGTTCTCCGTCCTTGAGGGCGATATCACCGATGAGCGAGAGCAATTCGACTTGCTCGTTGAGAACGCTGGCTGGCTCATATTTTTTCGTTTCCCAGTTGAACCATCCAAGCTTCGCATAAGAAAGAGCGCCGATGGCTTTGAAGCTGCTTCCACCCAAATCCTGTTGCGTCGCGAACTGTAGAAGTACGCTGGCGATCTCCTCGCCAGTTTCTAAAATCAGAGCATAGGTTTTCGGCACGGTCTCGAGTCGTTTCCAGTGCATATATCGCCTCCCCACTTCCTAAAGCTTGTCAGGTTCACAAAACGCAAAATAAATCAGTGTGCAATGCTTCGATGCCGCAAACGACTGGAGAGTTCGTCCACAAGGCGAAGAAAAGGCTGTTGAAGCGCCATTAGTAGACGGCGATTGGATGCTAAAGTACTATGGCTCGCAAAAATTTCACCCGGCTGCAGTTTGCTGCCAGCTCGTTTTCGGCCACTTTGCAATAGGGGGTTCATCCGCATGAGATGTAATCGCATGTTCTCGTTCTTGGTAGTAGTCTTCGCGACAGGTTGTCTGGTTTCGCCGTGGACTCTACGCGCGCAAGGGCCGCCGCAGCAGGCCTCGACCGACATCGTGATTCAACACGACGTGCAAATGAAGACGCGGGACGGGGTTATCCTACGCGCCGACATTTATCGCCCGAAGTCTTCGGAAAAATTTCCTGTCATTCTCATGCGCACTCCTTACGACAAAAGCGTCAGCTGGGCGGTCTCACCAGTTTTCACGATGGTTCCGCGCGGCTACGTTGTCATTATTCAAGACGTTCGCGGGCGCTACAATTCGGAAGGTGAATGGTATCCGTTCAGGCACGAGCAAACCGACGGCTTCGACGCGGTCGAGTGGGCCGCTGCGCTTCCCTATTCGAACGGCAAAGTAGGGATGATGGGCGCCTCTTATGTGGGCGCGACGCAGATGCTCGCTGCCATCGCCCAACCGCCGCACCTCACGGCGATTGCCCCCAACATGACGGCCAGCAACTATCACGATGGTTGGACGTACCAGAGCGGAGCGCTCGAGCAGTGGTTCGATCAGAACTGGACCTCTCAGCTTGCGCAGAATACGCTGCAACGCCTGATCCAGCAAAACACCGACGCCAGGGTCGGCGTTCCGACACTTCCGCTCGCCGATTATCCGGTCTTCAATTTCGGCCAGTTGCCCGCCGACGCGCATCTGACTGCCACGATTGCACCTTACTATCTCGACTGGCTGGCCCATCCCGATTACGACGATTACTGGAAGCAGTGGTCCATCGAGGAGAATTTTTCCAAGATTGCCGTTCCCATGCTCCAGGTCGGGGGCTGGTATGACATTTTCAATGCTGGCACGCTGCGCAATTACATCGGCGCCAAGGCTCACGGATCTACCGATGCAGCGCGTACCCAGCAGCATCTGCTAATCGAAATCGGCGGTCACGCCGGTTTCGGTCGCCGCATCGGCGACGTCGACTTCGGCCCCCATGCTACCGAAAACGGATATATTGGCGTCATCCTCGACTGGTATGATTTTCTCTTCAAAGGCATCAAGAACGAATTTGCCACGGACAAGCCCGTCAAGCTTTTTGTGATGGGCGCGAACGAATACCGCCAGGAAGACGATTGGCCGCCGCCGCAAGCTAAGCCTACGAAATATTTCCTGCACTCGGCCGGCAAAGCGAATTCGTTGCGTGGCGATGGCTCCATTTCCACGACCGCTCCCAAATCCGAGCCCTCGGACTCATTCGTTTACAATCCTGCCAATCCTGCGCCTACTATTGGCGGTCCGCTCTGCTGCGATGAAGAACATATGGAGCCTGGCCCGCGCGATCAGCGCGCAGTAGAAAATCGCGACGATGTCTTGGTTTATTCGACCGGCCCGCTCTCCAGTGACCTGGAAGTTACTGGCCCGGTCACTGCCGATCTCTTTGTGAAATCTTCGGCTGTGGATACCGACTTCACCGCGAAGTTGGTCGACGTCGGCCCCGATGGGTTCGCGCAAGATCTCACCGAAGGTATTCTTCGCATGCGCTATCGCGGTTCCCAGGAGCATGCCACTCTGATGAATCCCGGGCAGATCTATGAAATCTCCCTCGATCTGTGGGCAACCAGCAACGTGTTCCTCCGCGGCCATACGTTGCGTCTTGAAATTTCGAGCAGCAATTTTCCACGCTTTGATCGCAATCTCAACACGGGGGAAGAAATCAAATTCGCGCACAACTTTCTCTCGGCCAACAATACAATCCTTCACGATGCGCAACATCCTTCTGCGCTCGTGCTCCCGGTTATGCCGGGGAAATGATTTCAGCAAATGGCTGGGCCAGAAGAACGATTAACCGCCTTACTTCCTCGGGGCTGCAACCTTTCCTCGTAAGACCGTGATCGAGGCTTTAGGCAGAGTGAATTCGGTGTCAGAATTTGCCAGTAACGTTGTTGCGATCGGTGGATGATCCGGATCCGCATGGCTGTTGGGGCCGTCGTTGATCCAGACATATTGTTCGCTTCCGAAAGTCACGAAGCTAACCGGGCCGGAGAACGACGCATTCTGTTTGTTCTCGGAATTTTCAAACTGCACGCCGACGGTATGAGAATTGGTCTCGTCCCGGTTCACCAGCATCAGCGACCAGTTTCCATCGGGACGATATAGCGCGTAGGACGTAACCAGGTCGTTGCCGGCGGCATCTTTGATTCCAGTCGACGAAGGAAACATGTGATGTACGCCCGAGTGATGCTGCACCCACTCCAGGTTAATCATGTGAGCTGCGAAATAGGGAGACGTGTATCCCTTGATGTCGTAGTCTTGATCAGAAACAAAATTCGACCATGAGGCCCAGCCCAGACAACTGTTTTGAATGCCCTGGGGCTGAATCGGCGAGTGATAGAAAGCAGCGCCTCCGCCTTCGAAGAAAGAACCAACATTATCGGCCAGCCACAAAGCCGCAAAGATGGTGGTCATCGGTCCCGTCAGCTCACTGGCCAGATGGTTCTCGGTCACCATCAGAGGCACATCCTTAGGAACTCCGTCGTCTCTCCACACTTGCAGGATGTGCTTCATCAACTTCGGTTCCGTGTATAACGTTTTCCAGGTAATGGTGCAGGGATCGAACGGATAGTGCTCGAAGGATACGAAGGCCAAATCAGAAATGCGGCCATGCGCCTTCAAGTAATCCACGAAGCGGCCCATCCATGAAGTGCGACCCTGCGCGTCAGGCCACACTCGAATGTCTTCGTTCACTCCTTCGAAGACGGGCCCTCCCAGCTTGAGCTTTGGATCGACCTTGTGGATGGCCGCGGCCCACTGAACGTAGAGTGCCGCATAATCTTCCGGCATGGCGTGCTTTCCATCGGGTTCCTCACCCATCTCGACATATCCGATGCGGTAGCCTCGCTTCTCAATGTAGGCAATTTGCGCGGCAGCATCATCGGGCGTGCCATAAAGCATGGTTACCGGAATCATCGCCGGGAGATTGTTGGTAAGTCCGCTTGTAAAAAAAAGATCGAAGCCGCTGTGCTGGTAGCCGCCGGTGGCGTTCACATCTGCAGCAGAGTGCCAGGGATCAATCGAAGAAGATGTATAGGTAGTAGGTTTATCGGAAAGATTTTTCTCGATCTCGGCAAAGGTGCCGCTGCTATCGACAGTGCCGAGACGGATCGCCTGAATCGCATATCCCACGCAGTTGCGAGCATCGTCCGATCCATGCAAATCGCAGGTGTTGGAAGATTCCGTCATCAGAACGCGCACGTATTGTGCAGTGACCGGTGTGTCGGCGAGCTTTAGAATAGCTGTGCCGCCCAGAGCGTTTTTTATTGCTCCCGACGAGAATATTTTCCATTCACCCGCCGGACCCTCATCAAAATCGAGTGCGCGTTTTCCCACCCAATATTCCACCTGGTACGTCGTGGCATACGGGCTCGCCCAGGCGATGCGAATCGCGCTTACCGGTTTCTCTGCCTGCAAATCAACGACAACCCATTGCGGGTGCAGCGCGTCGCTCTCTCCCGTGAATATGCTGGTGAGATACGGATTACTTTTCCAATAGCTGAGATTGGGGCCTTGCAGCGGGCGATCGCCGCTGGTCGAAAAACCGCGGTGTGGCAACGCGTAAGAGAGGATATAGCGAATCGGGTCTTTAAGTTCAGTGCTGCCAGTAAAGTATCCGCTCTTGTGCACGGGATCGCTCCAGCTTCCGTTCTCGGTCCAATGCCAAGCGGCCATGCGTAGTTCGGAATTGTTGCGATACGTAATTGGTCCCCAGCCTGCCGAAAGGGACTCCTGAATAATGTGCGGCGTATAAATTTTGTCGATATCATCGTGCGATAGGACATCGATGGAACTTCCCAGAGCGCTGTCGGGATCGAAAGAGTTGATGACATGCCCCGGAGTCACATCCACGCGGACGGTCGCTATCGACGCCTCCTTGGCCGATGCCGATTGGGCAATGGCATGAGCGCTGTGCATAAGAAGCACAAGAATGCAAAGTGAAACAGCAGACTTGCTCGGTAGTTTGCTGGCATCCGACGGCCGAGGCGTGAGTTGGCGCGACGGATCGACCAGCAGCCAGGTCAACGCACCCACTAAACACAACGCAGCTGCCACCAGAAACGAAGTCGTCCAACCGAACCTGACTGCAATCCAAGGAGTGAGCGAAGCCGTGAGCGCCGCTCCAAGCTGGTTCCCCATATTCATAAACCCTGAGACCGAACCTGAAGACGCGCCGGCAATGTCGGCAGTTACCGACCAGAAAGAACTTTGCGATAAATACAGCGCACCTGCTCCACCCGCGAGTACGACACTCGCGAGCCGTGCGCTTTGAACTTGTGCGCCGAACATGATGAATAACCCTGCGGCGGCAATCGCGAGTGCTGCAAAAACGCAGCGTCCAACGCGTGGCCCGCGCCATTTTGTAAGCCGGTCATTGATAGCTCCGCCTAAGAGGCAGCACACCAGCATGGCCAGAAATGGCAGCATTGTATAAAACGCGCTCGCCTTCAAATCCAGGCCGCGCACTTTGGCGAGGTAGCGATAGAACCAACTAAAAAAAATCCACGCCACATAGCCATAGCAGAAATAGCTGAGGGTGACAGCCCAGACCTCCTTGCTGCGCAGAACGCCCGCCCATGGTACGAGTGCCTTGGGATTACTTTGAGAGCCTGTCTGCGTGAGCCCGGAACGAATCAATGCTAACTCGGAGGCAGATACACCGGCATGTTCGGCAGGCGAGTCGCGCGCGGCAAGGAACCACACCGCTCCTGCTGCGAATCCGATGATGGAACAGAGCCAGAACGATGATCGCCAGCCATAGTGAATCATGATGTAGGTGATGATCAGCGGCGTAAGACCGGCGCCCGCGCCCACTCCTGCGAAGATCCAGCCATTCGCGATACCGCGTTCCGAGGCCGGAATCCAGCGCGCAACAAATTGATTGGCTGAAGGATAAATGACTGCTTCGCCCGCGCCGAGCAGAAAACGGACAGTGACGAAAACCAGGACCGCACCAGAAATGTTTGCCGGTACCATGGCCGTGAGCGCGGTGAAAATTCCCCACCACACAACGCCCGCGGCAATTACGCGTCGCGCCCCGAAGCGGTCGGCAAGCCTGCCGCCGATCGTTTGGAACAGCGCGTAACCCACCAGCATTGCGCTGAACACCTTGCCCAGTTGCACGTCGCTCAGGTGGTAGGCCTCGGCGATGGAGCCTCCCGCAATGGAAATGTTGACCCGGTCGAGATAAGACACGGCGCTGAGAATGAACAGCCAGAACACAAGAAACCAGCGGACGCGGCTCGTGCTGGCGGTGGTCATGATTGACTCCTGAATTTGCTGCGGCGGCTGCCATGTGATATTTTCGCGATCTCGACGAAGCTAAATTTCAGCGCTGAGATTGTTTTCGGGATTCTATGACCAACACAACCGCTTTTGTCGCACTGGTAATTTCCTTTTTGTTGCTGCCGAGTCCTTCTGCCGATGCGCAACTCGATCTCTTCTCGAAAGAGCAGCGCGTTGAGTTCACGCCGCAATGGCAGGGTGACCGTTTTCCTGATGGCCGTCCGAATGTTGCGGACTCGGTGCTGGCGCGGTTGAAAGACGTTACCGCCGACGAGGCTTGGGATGTTCTGCAGGATGCCGGTTACAAAAATCAGTTCGAAGGCGGCTGGAAGGTGATCAATCCGGGGACGCGGCTGGTCGGCCGAGTGGTGACCGCTGTCTTTATGCCGCGACGGCCCGATGTGGATTCCGTGATTCAGGCGAACGGCAAGAAAGAAAATCGCATTGGAGACGAAAACTCCTGGATCATCGACATCTTGAAACCGGGCGACGTCCTCGTCGTCGATCTGTTCGGACAAATTCGTTATGGCACGATCGTTGGAGACAATCTCTCGACCGCCATCTACGCCAAGAGCCACAACGGATTGATCGTCAACGGCGCGGTTCGTGATGTGACAGGCATTCAGGAGATTCCAGGCTTCCAGGTGTACACGCGTGGGGTGGATCCTTCCGCTCTTGAGAACGTGATGCTGACTGGAATCAATGTTCCCATCCGAATCGGAGATGTAACCGTCATGCCGGGTGACATCGCGATCGGTGATCCTGAGGGGATAACTTTTGTCCCTCCGCAACTGGCAGGAAAAGTGGCCGACGATACGGAAATGGATCACCTGGTCGATGACTGGGGCCACAGGATGCTCCGCGAAGGTAAATACACGCCCGGCCAGATCGATGCCACGTGGACCAAAGAGATGATCGAGCAATTCAATACCTGGCTCCAGGAAAAAGGATCCACGCTCCGCATGCCGGTGAAGTGAGCGGATCAATTTGTCGTTCGCAGCGTTCTGCTTCGCGAGCACTAAGATTTTTCCTAGTCCGTCCCCATCTGGGCTTTCGTTTACGCCGCGTGTTCGCGCAAAAGTCGCGAAAGTTGCCGGGCAACGATCTTGTCTTCGCCGGGCTGGAGCATGAATGAATTCATAGCGAGACCGGACCGTCCTTCGCCGGTTCCCATCACGATGGATGGCTGCGAGCTTCGCAGCGCCTTCGACGCCTGCTCAGGCGTTAACGAAATGCGGGCCGCATCCCAGGTGATGCTCATGTGCGGTACGTGGTTCGCGATGTCCGGAGTAAAGAACGATGTACTCACGCCAGGAACCTTTGTAAGTTCGCGAGAGATGCCCTCCAGCCGAGACTGCCATTCTTTGGCC
>JBAUVJ010000082.1:0-5748 GCA_049583165.1 Candidatus Sulfotelmatobacter sp.
GTGATTCTTGGTCTTTGGTCTGAGGGCCGCAGATATTGGCGACTCGCACGCTGTAACCTTTTCGCTGTTGAAGCCTCAAACTCTCGCGCAAAGTAATGACGCAACTTCGGGCGTTGCCTCTTCGGACGCCGCCGGGAGAGCGTTTGCGTAAATGGGACTATCCCCAAGAGGAGTCAATGCAATGATGAAGTCGGTTCCTGGCCTTCTGGCCATC
Source organism: Candidatus Sulfotelmatobacter sp. (assembly GCA_049583165.1). GTDB lineage: Bacteria > Acidobacteriota > Terriglobia > Terriglobales > Acidobacteriaceae > Sulfotelmatobacter. The sequence continues at coordinate 215 of JBAUVJ010000082.1, forward strand.
GCGCTCGTTATCGGAGCTTTCACTACCAACATGTATGCAGCCAATGCCAATGGGAGTGTTGGCAACTCAATCTTCGTGATGACGAATAACAATACGCAGAACGAGGTCCTAACCTACCAACCTGGTTGGAATGGACAGTTCGTCCTCAGATCAAGAGTCGCGACGGGTGGTCGCGGAAGCGGTGGTGAAACTGATCCGCTTCAGTCGCAAGGCTCTCTCACACTCAGTGGCGATCACACTCTGCTCTTTGCTGTGAATGCTGCCAGTGGAACGGTCTCGAGTTTCCGCGTTTTCGACGGTCTGCCGTTCCTTGCCGACCAGGAATCTTCGGGCGGTGCTTTTCCGATTGCGGTAGCGGAACATAACGGCCTTGTCTACGTGCTCGATGCGGGTGGAAACGGCGCTGTGGTCCCATTCAGAGCGGATCGTCTTGGACGGCTTCACGAAATACAGAACTCGCCGGCCTTTCTTACCGGCCTGAACTCAGGTGCTTCCTCGATCTCAGTAAGCCCCAACGGTCAGTGGCTTATCGTGATTGAGAAGGCTTCGAACAGCATCGACGTCTTTCCAGTTCATCCGGATGGAACTCTTGGCACGGTGATCGCTAACACCAGCGTCACTCCGGGTGTCTTTGCGACTGGGTTTACACCCAACGGACAGCTCATTGTCTCCGAGAACCAGCCCAGCAACGGGACGGATACGTCGAGCATCTCTTCCTATACGATCAACCCAAACGGTACGATCACTGCAATCAGCCAAAGTATCCCCAGCGATGGAAATGGCAACTGCTGGAATGCCATCACCCCGAATGGTAAGTGGGTGTTTGTCGATAATGCCGGCACGTTCACCGTTGCAGGATTCTCGATTGCCGCGAACGGAGCCTTGACGCCGATTGCCGGCACGATTCTCAGCACTCTGCCTGACGGTTCTACCAACCTCGACATGACGACCAGTGGGGATGGCAAATATTTGTTCAATCTCCTGTCTGGCTCCGGCGCCCTCGGGGTGTACACCATCAATTCCGACGGAACGCTCACTCAACTCGGAGATATTGAGGGGCTTCCGAAAACTGCCGGCTTCAACGGCATTGCAGCCTTGTAACGTGAAAAGAGGGTTCGCCCGCGTGGACACCTCCTACAGTCCGCGCGGGCGCCCCACAAATCTTTCTGCGGCGATTCAGCGGCCGTAGCGAAGTCAGTTCGAGGACCGATCCGTTATGGAACTAGCGTTCGAAATCAAATTTGATTCCTTGGGGACAGTCGTGCACTCCCAGGTCGGAACCAGAGTTGATCCTGGTCGACTGTCACAGCAGTGTCTTTCCAACTTTGCAGGGAAACCCAGAAACTTAAAACAGGTCAAAACGAACCATGCAAGAGATGATGTGCGAGACTCTCCGCAGCGACAAGAGCAAGGGTCAATGTCGAGAGGACGAACTGAAGCATCTCTGAGCGCCGCTGCTTGGCAGTCGTTTGCTGAATTCGCCATTGTGAAGCGGGTCGAGATCGAAGTGAACGTATCCTCCACAGGACGTAAAGGTTCACGACAGAACCGAGAACGGCGAAAGTCATCATTGGAGTGCGAATCCATCCGGCGTGAATCGTGAAGATGAATCCCGGAACGATCGAGGCGGCCGCCAGAGAGGTCACTCCGATGAGCAACCTCACGCCACTGAGAGCCATGACGGCGGTACACGCGCTTTGCAGGAGAATGAAGACGAAGCTGGTCACCCCGACGAGCCAAGTACTGCGACTCCGCGTTTTGGGTTTGCTGAAGTCCGTCTCTTGTATCGTCATCGGCCTTTCCTCTCATCGGTTGAGGGGGTGACTTCAGGTAAATCAGCCAATCGGGCAGGGTCTGCCCCAGTTTCAGTTAATTCAAACGAAGACGTCAGTTGAATCGCGTTGTGTAGTGTCCTGTATAAGGGGCAGCTCATAGCGTAGACGGCGTGCACGCGCTCTACCTTCTCTCTTATCTCTTCAGGGGCGACCAGACGCATCAAAACGTGAATTCTGCGGATGACTAGTACGCCATCCTCCTCTTCCACCTCTCCCGTCACTTCTGCGGTCAGCTTCCCATTGCTGGCATCGATTTGACGCGCTTCCAGCGCGCCTCCGAATGTGCCCATCATTCAACCGGCGGTTGCGGAGATAACATAGTCAATCGTGGAAGAATGTGATTCTTTTAGCTTCGCTGGATCAACCTTATAGTGCTGTGCGATTGCGCCGTGCACGCTGTAGATGACCGGCTGAGACTCGCCCGGCAAATGAGCGATTCGCAAAGGCCCATATTTCCGTTCTATGCTTGACTTGGAAACGTAGACGATTTTTTGCATCTTAGCCTCCTGGGCCCGCCCTTCGATGACCGACCTTGTGATTTGATCCATGATTTTCCCTGAAGTTACAGCTCTCACGCAGATTCATCCACAGTGAGACTCCCGGCTGGAACGGGCGCGAACAAAGGGAGAGCCCGCTGAAAGGCGTCCTCGCCCAACTCTGTGCTAAAGGTGCTGTAATTTTTTCGCGAAATCTGTGTCACATAATGTATTCCACTTCAGGAGTGTGTTGGCATGCATGTGTTTGGCTTCATCTTCCACGGAGGCCCGAGGCGCGCCAGAGTTCAGATCAACAAGACGGTGCTGATTGTCCTCTTGGCCATTTGCGTTTTGGAGCTCGGAGCCCCCGCATTCGCGACGACGCCGGCAGTAGGAGCCACCGCGCCCGATTTCACGCTTTCGACGCCCTCGGGCAAAGCGGTTCGGATGTCAGTGATGAACCAAGGACACGACCTCGTTCTGGTTCTATTGCGGGGATTCCCCGGTTATCAGTGCCCGTACTGCGTGAGGCAGGTACATGACTTTATCGAGCATGCCTCTGGCTTTGCGGCAAAAAACACGACGGTCCTCCTTGTCTAGCTAAGCGACTCAGCGCCGAAACTCCAGTCGTACTACTTTCTGGCTACACTCTCTTCGCCCCAGAGGAGCTGACTCATGTAGACGCCTATGTCGGAACGGGTGCGACTCTCGACGGATTGCTAGGAACAATTCGATCGCTCATCGCAAGACGTCAGCTCGGTGTTGTTTCTGAACGGCTATTTCGAAAAGCGGAATCAGCCGGTGACTTGTCTTCTTCACGGAAGTGAGCATTGAGTGTGCAAAGATTCTGGTACCAGAACTCGAAGTCGGAATGGTCCCGATTGTCCTCGTCGTTGATTCTTACGCTTTCAATCTTTGCGGTGTTGAGTTCGGGGCTCTTGTTTGCTGTTAGCAGTGAAGATAACAAACCGACGAGACTCGAAGTGCCCGGTGGACGCATCGACGTGTATGCCTTTCGTGAACAGAGCGCCGTCACTCATGAAGATCTGATCAACTGGGTGAACGCCGCTGCCAGGTCCGTGGTGGCTTACTTAGGTCGCTATCCGGTGGCTTACGTTGAGGTGCGAATCACTATCAGAGACGGCAAGGGTATTCGCGATGGCAGAACCTTCGGTTCCCCGGTTCCTCTAATCAAAATATCGATTGGCCGCGAGACGAGCGTTGCAGATCTCCGAGACGATTGGACGATGACACACGAAATGGTCCATCTGTCGTTCCCGTCGGTGGATGATAGCCATCACTGGATTGAGGAGGGAATCGCCACATACGTCGAACCGATCGCTCGGGTGCAGGCGGGAATCCTGCAGCCGTCCAAGATGTGGAGCGACGTCGTTCGAGATTTGCCTCAAGGGCTTCCACAGCCGGGAGATGGCGGACTCGATGTCACACACACCTGGGGGCGGACCTACTGGGGAGGCGCTTTGTTTTGCCTTCTCGCAGATGTGAAAATCCATCAGCAAACGAGGAACCAGAAAGGTTTAGAGGATGCTTTACGTGGAATCCTCGCAGCCGGCGGCAACATCACCGAACACTGGCCGTTGCAACGAGCCCTCCGGGCCGGGGACGAAGCCACGGGCACCGAAGTGCTGGAGCACCTTTATGAAGAGATGAAAGATAAGCCTGTGACCGTCGATCTAGAAAAGTTGTGGAGTGAGTTGGGGATTCAAAGATCACAAGAAGGGATTTCGTTCACGGACGACGCGCCATTGACTTCCGTGCGAAAGTCCATGACGCAACGGGATTCGAAATGAACGAAGAGTTGGCTTGTCACTTTCTGCCACTTGTCAGCATCTCATGCGCAGCCTGGGCTCGCTCGCGCCAAAGAATTAGGCACTGACAGACGTGCGAACACTCGACTATTACCGAAGCTGCCGAGTCAGTAGGATCCGCTAAAAGCGGTGAAGACGCGCCGGTTGCATGCCCGCCTTCAACGCGACGCTTTTGCACCAGGGGCTGGATGGGCGCTGGCATATGGAGTGGTAAATACAGGCAGGTGAGACCGTGGCAGTGGAGATCAGCTGTGAAGAAGTCTGGCGCGAAATTTCAAATTATCTTGAGGACGACGTCTCTGAGAAATTGCGCGCCAGAATGGAAGCACACTTTAAGGGTGGCAAGCATTGCGCGGCTGTACTGGACGGAACTCGGAACGTGGTGCAGTTGGTTGGCGACGCAATGGCCTTTGAGTTACCCACCGGATTTAGCGATTGGTTGTGTCAGAAGCTTAACAATCGCCTCACTAGAGACCGACGGTCACAACAGTAAGGCGGCCGACCATTGTTACGAACGATATTTACGTAATAAAGTCCGCGAAAGCGGAGTTTTCGGGAGGCCTGCAACATCGTGTGTCCTAGCTCTCCAACAGGCCGCCCACCCCAGCTCGTACGACCTCAATCAACGATTGCCCCATGAAGATGGCGTGCCGTGTCTTTAGCGAAAATGAATCCTTTAATCCGGCGCGGCGTAATCGGATCTCTGGCCGGAGGAATGGCATGTCCGTTCTTAGCGCTTACTCTTGGTCATCCGCGATGGACTTCGGTCTTGGGTGTCGCCATGGGCATAGCTTATGCCATGACCTTGCGCCCAACTCGCAGAGCATATGTCGATAATTTAATGGCAGCTGCGGCGCTCGGCGTGCCCTTCTGGGGCCTGATCAGCGTCATCTCATTCCCGCTGATTTCAGGCCAGATGCCTGAATGGAGCGCGCAGGAGATGCGAGCACATTTTCCCGCATTGGTCGGCTGGGTGCTGTATGGCGCCTCCCTCGGTCTCTTCACTCAAGCATTCAATGACTTCGCACAGCACGTCCTCGGTCCCGAACTGGCGCCCGAATCGCGTGTGCCGTCGCCGATCAGGCGGATCGTCATTCTGGGCGGCGGATTCGGTGGCATGCGGACAGCAGAGGGTTTAGAAGAGCGCTTCCGTGCCGATCCCTCCGTGTCTATCGCCCTGGTCAGCAACACGAATGCACTGCTATTCACTCCAATGCTCGCGGAAGTGGCGGGCAGCAGTCTGGAACCTAGCCATATCAGCAGCCCTCTGCGCAGCAGTTTGCATCGAACCGAGTTTGTTCGTGGGTACGCCACACAAATTGATCTGGAACGACGACTGGTGATCCTAAACGACGAGCCGACCGGGCAAGGAGCCAGACCACCCAGAGAAGTTC
>JBAUVJ010000083.1:0-4746 GCA_049583165.1 Candidatus Sulfotelmatobacter sp.
GCCAATGCAAATAATCGCATCGTACTTTTTGGTTTCTGCCAGAGCGCGAGCGGCAATGGGAATCTCGAATGCGCCCGGCACGCGGACCAGAACGACATCTTTTTTCTTCGCGCCAGAGCGCAGCAACCCGTCGTACGCGCTTTGCAAAAGTCGCTCGCTAATGAAGGCATTGAAACGCGAGACGACAAGAGCAAAGCGCATTCCAACCGCGCTGAGTCCGCCCTCAATGGCAGGAACCGCCGGTTCGGGGGGACGCTCGAATTTTATTTTTTCCTTCGTTTTTCTCTCCGCAACTCGGCGTCTCAGCGGTGAATCGGTTTCACTTGCCTTTAAACGCCGCCGCCCGCTTCTCCAAAAACGCCGCCGTCCCTTCCTTCTTATCTTCTGTCGCACAGGCCACACCGAACAAAACCGCCTCCAGATACAAGCCCTCGCTCAGAGTCATCTCCATCCCTTTGTTCACGGCCTCCATCGCATACTGCACGGCTAGCGGCGCGTTGGCGATGATCTTCGCCGCAATCGCTTCCGCACGCGGAATCAACTCCGCCGCCACGGTCACTTCGTTCACCAGCCCAATGCGATGCGCTTCTTGCGCCGTCATCATCTCACCGGTTAGCAGAATCTGCATCGCGATCCCTTTACCCACCAGTCGCGGCAGCCGCTGCGTCCCGCCATAGCCCGGAATAATTCCCAGCTTCACCTCGGGTTGTCCCAGCTTGGCGTTCTCGCTCGCCAATCGCATGGTGCACGCCAAAGCGATCTCGCATCCACCACCCAGTGCGAATCCATTGATGCAGGCGATCACCGGCTTGCCGAGATTTTCGATGAGATTAAGAACATTCTGCCCGCGGTGCGTGTATTCCTTCCCGCTGACGGCATCCTGCCGGGCGAGTTCGGCAATATCGGCGCCCGCAATGAACGCCTTCTCGCCCGCGCCCGTAAAGATAACTACTCGAATCGCCGCATCATTCTTAATGTCGTGAAACGCCGCCCGCAACTCTTCCATGGTGGCCATATTCAGCGCATTCAGTACCTTTGGCCGATTCACGGTAACGTAAGCAATCGAGTTTTTCTTTTCCACAAGAACGTTTTCGAAGTTCATAATTCAAAATCTGCCCTGAAATTAAAAAAACTCCAGCGCTAACTCTTTCCCCGCACCACCACTTCCACTTCATCCTTGCTCAACCCGCAACTGACACAACGCTGCGTCCACAATCGGTTGGCGAATATTTTTCCGCACCGCGGACACTTCCACTCCGTAAGCCACCATGCCCCTGTCAGGTACACAGCGATCCAGCCCAGCAGCATCGCGAAATCTTTGACTTCGCCGAGCCGGAGCCTTGCAACGATGAAACCCAAAAACACAAAGCTCAGAAAAAGCACGACAACCAGATTCCGGCGCGCCACATAGCTGTGCCACGCCCGGCGATACCGTTCCACATCCTGCGAACTGATTTCACCGGCCATCTTTATTTGCTGGTCCTCATTTGCTCGCCCTCGCAGACAGACATTGCGTTAATTCAGAGTTTATTCGCCTTCGGATTATTCGGGTCCGAATAATCGTAGAACCCTTTACCAGTTTTGCGACCATACCAACCCGCCATCACCAGCCGCTTCAGCAATGGAGGCGAGGCAAACCGCCGCTCCTTGAACTCGTCATACATCACATGCGTAATGTAATAAGTAGTATCGAGCCCCACAAAATCCAGCAGCGTAAACGGCCCCATCGGATACCCGCAACCCAGCTTCATCGCATTATCAATGTCTTCAATCGACCCCACACCCTCTTCATACGCACGAATAGCATCGAGCAAATAAGGCACCAGCAGCCGGTTTACGATGAATCCCGTCTTATCCGACGTGCGCACCGGAACCTTGCCCAGCTTTTTCCCGAACTCGTAAGCGGTCTGGTACACATCGTCGGCGGTGGCGATCGTACGCACCACTTCCACCAGCTTCATCAGCGGCACCGGATTAAAAAAGTGCAGCCCAATAAACCGCTCCGGCCGCTTCACCGAAGTCAAAAGCTCCGTCACAGAAATCGAAGAAGTATTTGAAGCGAAGATCGCGTCTTTCTTCACAATGCCATCGAGCGGCGCATACATCTTCTTCTTCTCTTCCACGTTCTCGATGATGGCCTCGATCACAATGTCACAGTCGGCCAGGTCGGATTTGTTCGTAGTCCCCTTGAGCCGCCCGCGAATCGCGCCTTTCTGTTGCGCCGTGATCCCACCCTTCTCAACGGGGCGCTCGACAAACTTGGCCAAAGATTTCTCAATCCCGGCAAACCCCTTGTCGAGAAACTTCTGTTCAACTTCGAGCACGATGACGTCGAACCCAGCCGTCGCGCAGACTTGCGCAATGCCCGATCCCATCAACCCACAACCGAGAACGCCAACCTTCTTAATCTCCATAGTCAACCTTGTCGATCGAGCGAATTCAAAGCGTAACCGTCATAAGACGGATTCACTTTATGCGCTCTTTCAATAGCACCTTTACGGAGTCGCCAACATCCTTCCCGATCGCTCGCCGTATCTCCGCCTTTACCGGCAGCATGTGCGTACCGTCGCCTCGCGCCATAAACGAACTCTGGAAAGGATGCCCGTCCATCGTCCCCTTGACCTTCACCAGCCCACGCGTTTCGAAAAACTTCACTGAGCCCGGCCAAACCAGATAAGTCCAGCCACCTTTGCTCGCACTTTTTTGAAGCTTTGCGGTGAACGATCGACTTAGCTTGCTCATGCTTGGCTCCTCAGCCGTGAAGCCTAGTTCAAACTCTCCACAATCATCGCAATCCCCTGCCCGCCGCCTATACAAGCCGCCGCCAACCCATACTTCTTCTTCCGCCGCCGCAACTCATACAGCAGCGTAATCACCAGCCGCGTCCCGGTCGCGCCCAGCGGATGCCCCAGCGCAATCGCGCCGCCATTCACATTCACCTTTTCGCGATCAAGCCCCAACTCTTTTTCAACCGCCAGATACTGCGCCGCAAAGGCTTCATTCACTTCAATCAAATCGATGTAATCCAAACTTAGCCCAGCTTTCTGTAGAGCCACCTTGGTGGCCGGCACCGGACCGCGCCCCATCACCTTGGGCTCAACTCCGGCAATTCCCCAACTCACAATCCGTCCCAGCGGCTCCATATTCCGCTTGCGAACCTCTTCGAGTGACATCACCACCACCGCCGCGCCGCCATCCACAATGCCGCTCGCATTCCCGGCAGTCACGGTCCCGCTCTTCCCGAACGCAGCCTTCAACTTCGCCAATCCTTCCATCGTGGTCTGCGGACGCCGGTGATCGTCTTCGATCAACTGTTCTCCCGTGGCCTCGCCCTTCGAATTCCGCAGCGCCACCGGAACCAGTTCTTCCTGAATGCGTCCGTCTTTATAGGCCGCATCGGCTTTCTGCTGCGAGCGCAGCGCGAATTCATCCTGCGCCTGCCGCGTGATCCCCTGCTGCTCGCCATATAACTCCGCGGTGTTCGCCATGTACAACCCGCAATAACTGTCAAGCAGCGCCACCATCAGCGAATCTTCCAGCTTCCCGCCCGGAGCCAGGGTAAATCCATCGCGCCCCCGAATCACAAACGGAGCCTGCGACATGGCCTCCATCCCGCCTGCCAGCACAATCTTCGCCTCGTCCGTCTGGATCATCTGCGCCGCGCTCACAATCGACTGCATCCCCGACCCGCACAGTCGGTTCACCGTGAGCGCCGGAGTCTCAATTGGCAGTCCCGCCCGCAAACCCGCGTGCCGCGCGCCATAGAGCGCGTCGCCGGAAGTCTGCTGCGCGTTGCCGAATACCGCATGATCGAATTCTTTTGAATCGATCCCCGACCGCTCGATCGCTCCCTTTGCGGCAACCGCGCCCAACTCCTGCGCGGTGAAGTCTTTCAATTTGCCGCAGTAGCGGCCAAAGGGCGTCCGCGCCCCACTGACAATGGCGATATCACCTGGTTTCAACATGATTTTCCCGACAGAGCACACTCAGAGCGGATGAAAAGTGAATGTCAAACTAATCAGTTTAGCAGCGAGAAAGGAAATTTGACCACAGAAGAGGATCGAGTCATCGGGTGGTCGGGCCATTGAGTGACTCGGTCGCTGGCTCATTGCATCATTGGCGCAATCGTCCGGACGACCCGATCAATCAATGACTCAATGTCTTCACGCCACAGCCCCCGCCGTCAGCGCCGCCGCCAGAGCCACAACCTTCCCGGGCCCCTGTGCCAGCGAAGTCGCCAGCGCATGCTCGGCGCGGTTGATCACTTCCGTTACAATGTCCAGCGGATCGTAACTCTCCTGCACCACGGCTTCGGCCAGTCCCGCCGAAAACTCAAGCGCGTGGCCCTTCGCGGACTGATCCTTGCTTGGCAACCGTACTTCCGCAATCACCTTGCGGAGCTTTTCGATGGCCAGCAGCGCCTCTTTCTCCGCGGTGTCGCCGAGAATCAAGGCAATGGTGGTTGTATCGTAACGAAATGCCAAATCATTCGTCCGGATGTTGGCCGCAAACTGCTGCCCAATCTTTTCCATCACGCTCTCGATCGCCGCCTCGCCATATTCCTTGAGCAGCGCGGCGCTTCGGCCGAATTGCAGCAGTAGCACGGAGAGCGGGGCCGAATTTTGAATGGCGCGTTTGCTCTCCGAAAGAAGCAAGTCCAGATAGGAAGTTCGCTTCAGCAGGCCGGATTTTTCATCCGTCACCGAAAGATTTTTTACCAGCCGCCGCAGTCCCGCATTGTTCAAT
>JBAUVJ010000084.1:0-2737 GCA_049583165.1 Candidatus Sulfotelmatobacter sp.
CGTTACCAGCTCTCGCAGATATAACAACGGACCGCTCCGGACAATCGGCGGTGTTTTAACGGTCTCAGTACCACGAGAGCCCGGGGGCGGGAAACGGGCCCCGGCATCGGTGCGAGATTGGAAGCGCAGCTCGGCGCCTAGCCTTCTACGGCGCAGGTTTTCTAGTGTCTGCAGTGGTTGGAGCAGTTCCCGCCGTAGGTGCGACCGGGGCCGCTGCTGGTGGCGTAGCAGCTGGTGCTGGTGCTGGTGCAGGTGGCGGGGTCACAGGCTGCGGGCCAGCAACCAGCTGCACGTTTACGTTCTTAATTCAAACCGTGCCGTTGGTAGACATCACGATTTTCGCCACTCGCCGGGGGCGTGTTGGATTCGAGGCGGCCTCATACGCGCAGCGGGCCCATATAATTTTGGGGCCCCTGCCCATGAAACAGGGCCGGCCCTCCGTGGAAAACAACATCAAACGCGGGACCCACAGCCGGCCGCCGAGTGCGCGAGAAAAATTCTTATCCGTCAGTGATGACCTGGGCGCTGGCGCGCCGGGCTTTCAGCTCCAAGGCGAGGCGAGGGCGAATCCATCCCCTGAGGCTCATTTGCAGATAGGGTCCCACTTGAATGCTCGGGCAAATCCGGTGCGCTGGTTAGATGTCCCGCGACTGCACGTTGTTGAAGCGCTACGCAGCGAAAATATTTCCGACTACTGTTAAGTTAGGCGGACTGTCACATGTGACGCTGGTATAATCATGGCGTGAATTGAAGCGGCAGCGCCCGGTGCGTCAACACCGAGCGCCGCCTAACCAAAGAGCAACTTACATAGGAGGTTGCGCCATGGCTTCCGTGATCTTACTTCGCGGGATACCCGCTCAGCACGTCGTGCTTGCGCTGGAGGTGTGCCCGTGAACAACTACGAGCGCATCACGGCAGCGATGCAAAACGCGCTTGCCGGCGATCTGCCGCCGTGGCGCAGGCCGTGGCGCACACTGCGCGCATCCGGCGCCAGCGGTATCCCACAGAATGCAGTCAGCGGCCACGCCTACCGAGGCATCAATGCGTGCCTGTTGTGGGTACGGCAAGACGCTGACGCGCGCTATCTGACGTTCCGCCAGGCGTGCGAGCTAGGCGGCCACGTCCGTAAAGGAGAGCACGGCGCGCAAGTCGTGTTTTGGCAGAAGCGTCAGTACAAGACGCGCGACGACAACGGCGAAGAAGAACTGCGCGATTCGCTCCTCATGAAGGTCTACACAGTGTTTGCGCTCTCGCAGTGCGAGAACGTCACGCTGCCCAAACCGAGACATGATCCCCCGCCGCTCGTGCCGCCCCCGGCCATGACTGAGGTGTATAGCAAGATCGGCGCTACAGTCGACCATGACGGCGACCGCGCTTGCTTTGTGCCATCGCATGACAAGGTGATCATGCCGAGGCCAGAAGCTTTCACTTCTCCCGATGCTTACTCGGCAACGGCGCTCCACGAATTGACCCATTGGACAGGTCACGAATCGCGGCTTGCGCGTGGCTTCGGCAAAAGGTTCGGCGATCAGGCCTATGCCGCGGAGGAGCTCGTAGCGGAGCTCGGTAGCGCGTTTCTGTGCGCCTCGCTTGGCGTCGACTGCGCCTTGGAGCATCACGCCAGCTATCTAGACCACTGGCGCAAGCTCCTGCGATCAGATCCGCGCGCAATCATCACGGCAGCCAGCAAGGCGCAGGCCGCTACGGATTACCTGCTCGCGCGCATTCAACCGGCGCACGCCGAGGCTGCCGACAACGATGCAATGGAGGCAGCAGCGTGAGATCGGGTGCCTAAAACACTACCGAGAAAGTCCCTTAATGGCTGAGTCAAAGGATCGCGCATGAGCAACGTCATCAACTTACCGATGCGTCGACAGCGCCGGCCAAATACCCAAAACGGCAGAGTCGCGCCGCCGCGCAGGCGCCCGAACGCCGCGACACGCAGCCGCGAGTACCTCACCGGTGAAGAGATCGGCAAGCTACTGCAGGCAGCCAAGGCTGCCGGGCGCTACGGCCAGCGCGACCGCACACTCACGATGATCATGTACAGGCATGGTCTGCGGGTAAGCGAGGCCGTGTCGCTTCGCTGGGATCAAATAGACCCCGAGGGCGGCATGCTCGCCGTGGTGCGGGCGAAGAACGGCGTACCGTCGACACACCCGCTACGCGGCCCGGAGCTGCGCGAGCTCCGCGAGCTGCGTCGCGCGTGGCCGGACAGCCCCTATGTGTTCGTGAGCGAGCGCGGCGGTCCCATGACTACCAGCAACGTGCGTCGGCTGATCGCCCGCCTAGGCAAAGAGGCAGGGCTGCCATTCCCTGCGCACCCGCACATGCTGCGCCACGCGTTGGGGTTCAAGCTCGCAAATGACGGCCACGATACCCGGGCGATTCAGCTCTACTTGGGGCACCGGAACATCAGGCATACCGTGCGCTACACCGAGCTCTCGCCGGATCGATTCAAAGCCTTTTTCCACGATTGAGGAGGGCGGACACGCCATGACGCCGAAAACCACTGCAGAGCGAATGCGGGAGCTCCGCGAACGGATGCGCGCCGCTGGATTCGTATTGCGCCAGGTGTGGGTGCATCCTCGAGACTGGCCGAAGGTTAAGGCAGAGATCGAGCGGCTGATCGCAAAACGACGGGGGCGGCCGTGAGCGCCGGGAATTACTGATCCCGGCCCGTACCGTCGGGGCGAAAGCGCGCGGGAAAGTGAACGAGATCCTGAAGAGAGGGATA
>JBAUVJ010000085.1:0-3702 GCA_049583165.1 Candidatus Sulfotelmatobacter sp.
AGTTGTGAGTTTGCTGCTCGACAAAAACGAAGAAAAACCGAGCACCGAGGCTTATCGGACTGTAACGGACCTACAAAATTCTGGAGGGGATTTGCAAGTGGTTGATAAGTTTGGCGTCCCCGACGGGATTTGAACCCGTGTTACCGCCGTGAAAGGGCGATGTCCTAGGCCAGGCTAGACGACGGGGACGGCTTTTCGGTGGGTACTTGAAGTGCCAGTTGATCGTAGCAACCATTCACAGACTCTGTCAAAATGTAGAGACCAACTCGCTCCGTGATCGATTTGCTGCCGCTTGGAAACCCGTGTAAGAAGGTGCTTGAAAGATTTCGGGAACGAAATCGCAGCGTCCCGTTCGAACATCCAAGATCGCTGAAGAAATTTATTCTGGATGAATTTCCACGTAGTCGAGTGGCGCTCGCTCGTCTTTATCGGGGAAGCCTTCAATAAGCAATTCGTCACCAGGCCGCAAGGCGAGACCTGGAATATGCCTCCTGGTGGACGAATCTCCGTTGGGTTCTATTGCCGGGAGCAACGAATTGGCGAGCCAGTCATCGACTAACTGATTTCCTACAAGCACTTGATATTTCGACACACCATTATTCTGGTCAAAGTATTCGACATCCACGTCATACCATCCGGCTGCACCAGTAAAGCGAAATTTTGCGATGCACGGTTTTGTCTTTTGCATGCATACGATCGCTTTTCCGCCAGAGGCGCTTTCCCACGGGGTCACGTCGACTGGGACATAGCCTTGCAGTTCCATGGACTCGGCTTCGGTGCGATGGGGATGGTTTCCTACGCGGCCACGCGCATCGGGTATGCCGGAGATTCGATGGAACCAATCATTGATCGCATCCCGCCAAACGATGGCGTGCCCCGACTGATAAGTGAGTTGAGTAAGGACGTCACGATAGCGTTCGTTGTCCACAAGGCCGCGGAGTGATTTCCATTTTGCGACGAATTGCGCGGCCTGCTCCGCGCCTTCGTAATGCGAATCGTAGATCGTCTGGATCACTGTTTTGCCGGAGTGCAATTTGTAGGTGTACGGCACGTGGTGAAAGAATAAGAGCAAGTCATCGGGCGTGTTGGCGAGCGACTCATAAAGTTTCTGCACGTCGGAGAAATATTGGCCGACGACGCCAGTGCCAGTGGCTACGGTGCGGTCCATGCCAACTCCGTGGGCGTCGGCGCGAATCCACTGACCCCAGCCGTTGTTTTCTTGCGACTGTGGCGCGGGACCATAATGGCTGCCAAGAATGTTGGTGAGGGTTTGCAGGCCCAGCACTCCGGTATAGCTCTCATAAACTTTCCACGAGGCTAATTGAATTTGAGAAATCGCCTTTACCACGGTGGGATCGTCGCCAAATGTCAGCTGAGTCCATTCCTCGACGATGGCTTTCGATGTGAGGTTCGGATCCCAAGCGAGTCTTCCGAATCCGTAGAGATTGGCCAGCGCCAGATGATTTCCTAACCAGTTGTCATCGAGGCCGACGTTGACGACGCCGATGTATCCACCAATCGGACGATGAAAACTATTTCCGGCAACAATTTCCTTGACCGGCGTGAGGCGGCCGTTTACGCGCAGATCGAAATCCAGAATCTGCTTCCACATGGGAACCAGGAAACAGGTATGACGTTGCTGGCCGGTGTATTCCTGCGTAATCTGCAACTCGATTCCTATGTTGGTTTGTTGCAGAGCGTCGAAGAGCGGCGAAACCGGCTCGCGAACCTGAAAGTCGATCGGACCATATTTGATTTGGATGATTACGTTATCGTCAAATTTTCCGTCCAGGGGATGGAAGACTTCGTACGCGGCCTTGGCACGATCGTTTTTCAGATTTGTCCAGTCGAGATGGTGGTTGTAAACAAAGGCACGATAGAAAACGATTCCCGCGTGCGGTTTAAGGGCACGCGCGATGACGTTGGCTGCGTCGGCCGGCGTACGCTCATATTGAGAAGGACCGAGGCGTCCCTCCGAATCTGCTTTAACGACCACGCCACCGAAGTCCGGGATCGCGCGGTATACGTCGTCGAACTTCTCGTGCCACCATTCTGCGACGCGAGCATCCAGCGGGTCGAAGGTATCCAAACCGCCAAGCGTTTTCGGCATGCTGATGTCGACCGATATGCCGAGTTGGACGCCCCACGGGCGAAATGCCTGAGCGATGCGGGCAAGTTGCGGAATGAAATCTGCATCGAGGATGTGCAGATCGGCATTCACGTTGTTCACGCTGCAGCCGTTGATGCCGACCGATGCCAGCAGGCGCGCATATTCAGTAACGCGTGTAAGATCGGGCCGCACGGCGCCGTTCTCGAAAAAGATCGAACGTCCGCCATAACCGCGCTCGATACTGCCGTCAAGGTTATCCCACTGATTCGCCCAGCGGATCGGAGCAGATGGTCGCTGCACATCGTTCAAGTTGGAGACGTTTTCATGCCTGGCAATTGTGCTCAAGAAGGAGAAGACGCCGTACAGAACACCGCGATCGCTTGCTCCCGTGATGACGATGCAGTGATAACCGCGAACTTGAGCGACAGTCAGCCAGAAGGCGTCACCATGCAAGTCTTCGGTTATGTGTAATGTCGGCGCAGTGATTCGAAGTTGGTCGACCGTTCCGATCACGATGGCGCTTTCGGTTGGAACATTCGATTCGATGCGAAGCGTTCTCCCCAACATTCCCTTTACACCGCGCACCAATTCTTCCTGGGCCGTATTGAGTACGATCGAGTCGCCGAGCACGAGCGCAGTCGCGGGCATGGCTTTGTAGCGTGCAGCAGCAGATGCGCTCAAGGGCGCATAGCGTAGCCACGCGTCATTTCCAGTCTCAGCGTGAACTGCGGCAATCGCGGAAAAGACACATACAAATACAAACGTAAACTGAATCTTCGATTTCATTTTCGTCCCGCGAACTTAACACTACAGTGAGTCATACGCGTGTTTTTCCTGGACACGGTAGTGTAACTCTTACGTTAACGTACACGTAAGGCGAATCATGTGGCACAATGGGTCATGCTAAAAAGCGAGGCCACGCTGCGAATCAATGTGCTTAAAAGAGGGAACCCCCGCTGCTCGGTCTGCGGGCAGGAATTTGGGAGCGAAGGTTTTGCCTCGAGTTTGATCGATGCTTTTGCGAGTCATGTACGCCGCCAGCACATGCAGGACGAAATTAGCCGAACTACCATGCGCGCATACGCGCCCCGAGCGAACGAGAGGCTAGCGAGGACAGCTATCGGGCAGCGGTAATTAACCCCGGGCGGTTCTGTTCAACAAGCGAACTGCTACTCCGGCAGTTTTTTCGCGCCTTTAATGCTAAAGACCGCTTCTGCCCGCGGAGCAAGCGTCCCCGGCTGTCCTCCTCCAACGCTAACGTGGTGTGCTCCTTTTGCGACGACTCGATCGCCTTTCTTGTTCACTTCGCTCAAGTCGCGTGCGTTTAGCGTGAAGTGGACGTGCTGCGTTTCATTGGGACCCAGATGGATTCTAGTGAAGCCGCGCAATGCGCGAAGGGGAGCGGGCGGCGATTTGGGAAAACTTAAATAAAGCTGTACAACTTCGTCGCCCTCTCGCGGACTCGAGTTCCTAACATCCGCGTCCACGTCGAGGGAGTCGCCCGCTTTCAACTTTGTTTTTGAAAGTTTTAGGTTGCTGTACTCGAATTTCGAATAGCTCAATCCGTGACCGAATGCGTACAAGGGCTGGCC
>JBAUVJ010000086.1:0-11132 GCA_049583165.1 Candidatus Sulfotelmatobacter sp.
GTGTTGCTTTCATTGTCGAGAATGTAAGTCCCGGCGAGGCGAGGCGAAAACAGCGGCGTGCGCACCATTTCATCCCAATCGAAACGCAAGCCCGGCTCGATGAGCAGGCGGTTCGTGATCAGCCAGCGATCCTCGGCATAGGCGCTGCCCTCGACGTTGTAAATTGTCGAATAATTGCCTCCCGAGAAAATCGAATAGCGCGTGCAGGTTGGCGACGGAACCACTGGAACGCCATTCGCATTAGTCGGACAAGGCTGGAATGGATAATTGGGTTGCAGATACGAAACCGGTTGCCGCAGGAATTGCGCGTCATAATTCAAGCGGTCCAGGTCTATGCCAGCTTTTATGTCGTGGCGTCCGTGCCACTGGTGAGGCGGAATATAGACGTTCGCAACGCCCTGCACTCTGCGCGCCAGCGCGCGTTCATTCAGATAGTAGTTGCCACCGGCTCCCAACGGCGCCTGGATATAAGGTGCGTTCCCTTGCGGCGTAAGCCCTTCACTATATTGAGCTGCGCCAAATCCGGTTTCTAACAACTCCCCGCCGCGAAAATAATACTGATCCTTGAGCGACCCAATGTAAGCGGTATCTGCTTCCGTCGGAGTGGCCGGCTGATGTTGGAGAACCGACAGTCCAGCGTATTGATCGTGAAGGTAATTCGACAGAAAGCTGGCCGTCACAATGTTGCGCGCGGTCAGGTTTGATTGCAGCTTGGCTAGGTTGTCGACGCGCCAAACGTGGTCGGTGTCGGAACCGGACGGAAGTTGCTTCGTAATATTGTTGTCGTACTCACCGTCCAGTGCATCGATGAACCACATCTTTCCTTTGCGAATCGGCCCGGACATTGTGTAAATGGGCGTCCAATTTCCAACGGAGAAGCCCTTGACGGTCTGAAAGCTGGGAGTGAAGTCCGTGCTGATAAACCGGTAGTGATCGTCGCCCATGCGAGTGTTCAAGGCAAGCACGCCACCGGAACCCTTGCCAAACTCGGCTGGTTCGCGGCTCGGAGTCACCTGGATGGAACGAAAAGATTCGACGCTGGACCGCACTATCAGCTGGCCATTCGTCGGCTGGGTTACGTTGAACCCGTCGAGCAAGAGCAACGTCTGATAACTCTCCGCGCCCGCCACATGCGGCTGGCCAAAAGCATCCGGCGTAACTCCTGGGATGTACGTCAACGCGTTGCGGTAGTCGTGGGCACCCGGGTAGGGAATATCGATGATCTGGGATCCGGTGAGTTCTTCCTTGCTGGAAATTTGTGCTGGGTCGATCGCCGGGGGTGATTCCAGAACGTTGACGACCTCGTGCGCCTCGCGTTGATGAGAAAGAGTTACATCCACGTTCCCCGTCAGTCCAATCTGTATATTACTTTGAGAGATCGCGTAGTAGCCAATCTTCTCCACGTGGAGTTCGTAAACTCCGGCCGAGAGGTTATTGAACTCACAGTGGCCGGCAAAATCCGTTTCGCAGCGTAATGCTAAGGCAGGTGCTGGCGGTTGGAGTTGGGCGCGCGCGGATGCCACAGCCACTCCGTTTTCGTCGGTCACGGTGACTACGAGCTTCTGCCCGGTGGCCGGGCGCTCTTCGGAAGGATGATTAGACTGTTGCGGTGAAGACGCTTGTGAAGAAGATGATGAAGATATCTGTGCCAGCGAGAACGTTGCGAGGCATATCGACAGCGCAAACGACAACCACCCTCTCACGGATGCGCTTAGCCCGTGCATGGTTCGAGTATGCAGCTATCAGGCGGCAGAGTCTACCAAAACAGGCGCCTATCGGTTTCTTCTGTCCACAATCCGGTAATCTCCTCACTACTTCTCTCCCAGCGAGTTCGCCAGGTCCAAACCGGAGCGCTGTGAAGATTCGATCATCGCCTTCGCTGCGAGCATAAAGCCGAGCGTGTGCGCCATCCCGGCATGCCAGGGCGCTGAACAGGTCATCTGCGGCGTGTGGTCGGGGACGACGACGCCATCGAATCCGTTGCGGTGAAGGATCGCAAGAATACGAACCATATCTACATCACCCTCATCAATAAAGGTTTCGCGATAGTGCGGAACCTTGCCGACTACGTTGCGAAGATGAATGTAAGCAATTCTCCCTTGCCTGCTGTACTGATCTACTGCCTCGTAGATATCGTCCTCCGTCATTTCGGCTAAAGTTCCTACACACAGCTCGAGCTCATTGCTGTGGCTCGGCGTGATGTCAATCAGTCTTTGATACATGTGGGGCTGGTAGACGAGGCGCGGCTGCTGCCGCACGGTGGGCATGGGCGGGTCATCCGGATGCGCCGCGAGCTGCACGCCGGACTGCTCAGCCACTGGGATTACGTCTTCCAAGAATCTTTGCAGACGCCGCCAGAGTTCATCATGCGAAATCGACGGCAACGTACCCGCGGGCGCGGAGCGATCGTAAATCATGTTCCAGATCATCCCATTCGGAATGGGCATTTCATCGACAGGACCGTCCATCCCCACCGTGATGGCGTGCCCGCGGCCCTCGGGCGTGGTCACACGGCCGCAAACTCCCGCGAGGCTGAAGTTGTAGCCGAGCACCGGAACTCCAGCTTCGCCCATGCGGCGAATGATTGTCTTCACGTTCTCGATTTGTTGAGGCCGCTTCGGACCATCGAGCAAAATATCGTGCCAGTGAGCTGGATCGAGATTTTCAATCGCGGCTAGGACCAGCCCCGCATCTTCAATCTCACGACGAAGAGTTTGAAGTTCTTTTACCGTCCAAAGTTGATTCGGGTCACCGGCCAATCCCCAAGCTTCGTATTTTGATCCGGTGGGTTGATTGGTCCGAGGGTTGGACCCTCCCTGATTAAAATAATCGACCAGATGAATCACCACGTGAGTGCAGCCGGCCTGGCGCGCGAAATCGTAATAGTCGCGCGTCAGCATGTGACGATAAAGGCCAAGGCCAATTTTCATGGGTGATTCCCGTCCGAGCGATCAACGCTGGTCATGTTGTTTGTCTCTTCAGCGTGGGAAAGCACTTCGTGGCCTGATTCGGTAACCAGCACGTTGTCTTCAATCCGCGCACCCGCACCACGTTCCGGAACGTATGCGCCCGGCTCAATCGTAATCACCATGCCGGGCTCAAGCTTGGCGTTCACCTCGGGAGCAATCATGAATCCGGGATCATGATAGCGGAAGCCAACATGGTGGCCGGTGTGATGAGTGAAGAACGAAGAGAGTTCCCGTGCCGCGAGCGTCTTCCTTGCCAGAGCATCGATCTGGCCGGCGGAAACACCGGGACGTATGCCCTCGATCGAGGATCGTTGTGCATCTTTGACAGTCGCGAGTATTTCGTCGACATCAGCGGTTATCGAACCCACTGCCGCTGTGCGCGTAAGGTCACTCCAATAACCGTTGACGCAAGTTGCCAATTCGATAACAACAAGATCGCCATTCGCCAAGCGTCGTCCGGTCGAGCGATTGAACCGTCCCGCGTCGGCGCTATTGGGTCCGGATTGAACCATCGCCCAGCCTCGTGAATGAAAGATTCCGTCCTGTCCGATCTGCCGGTAAATGGCTGACTCCACGGCTGCGGCAACTTCAGCTTCTGCAATTCCAGGCTTCAGGTTCTGAAAAAAAACATCCAGCCCAAGATTGGCAACTTGGTTCGCCAGCCGGATTGCCTGAATTTCTTCGGGAGTTTTTCTTAAATAGAGATCTGCAAAAGCAGATTGAATCTTCCGGTCCGGTTTTGCGGCAAGCTCTGGCATTCGACCGGCAAAATCCTCTGCCATGGGAATCTGCTCGGCAGCTTGAATCGGCAGTGACGTTCTTGAAGCTCCGGTGCTGAGTCCAACACGCTCAGGTTTGAGGCCTACTTTGCCCAGCTCGAGAGCGACCGCGGATACAAGAACAGCATACGGATCGGAGCATTTGAGGTCGCCCCAGGGATATTCTTCGACTCGCAGGCCTGAGGGAATATGATCTCGGGGTTCGATCTGCGGTACAAAAAGCAGGGGTTCCGCATCCGCAAAATAAACCAGTAAAGATGCGCCCCAGAATGGCAGATACCCGGAGAGCATGACGAGTTCATCAGGCCTCCATGCAATCCAGGCTTGCAAATTATTTTGCTGGAGAAAGCTGCGCACCTGTTGCGCGCGAGAGGGCGGGCTTCCATTCAAGGCTGATGCAGTCATTTTTGCTTCACATAATTCCGTATTTCTCGAACGCTTCCACTACGCTGCGCCCTTCTTCGATAGCTTCACTGTAGGAGGCACTTCGGGTTTTCTTTCGCCGCGATTATACGCTGCATTCATTGCCCCTTGCGGGACCGGATGCATCAACAGCGACCTCTTCCTGAGCGCAAGAAATCAAACAACCCGCGTTCGAAACGGCTAGAATGCTGGGGCACAGGGTTTCACAGCGAACGGCAGTAACGAAGGGCAACGGCAAGCCATGAAAGAAACCTGGCGGTGGTTTGGGCCGGATGATCCAATTCCTCTCGACCACATCAAGCAGGCGGGAGCCACCGGAATCGTCTCCGCGTTGCATCATCTCTATCGTGGCGAAGCGTGGCCTTTGCTCGAAGTGCTAAAGCGAAAAGACGAGATTCTTGCCGCAGGTTTGGCCTGGTCAGTAGTAGAAAGTATTCCGATCCACAATTCGATCAAGCTTCGATCTGATCTTTGTAATTATTTCATTTCTGCTTGGAAGGACACGATTGCCGCAATCGCAAAGGCCGGTGTGAAAGTCATCTGCTATAACTTCATGCCGGTGGTCGATTGGACTAGAACAGACTTGCGATTTCTTCTTCCCTCCACAGGTTACGCTTTGCGTTTCGATGCAGTGGATTTTGCCGCCTACGACATGTTCATTCTCGAGCGTAAAGATGCCGAATCCGAATATTCTGAAAATCGCGCACGGGCAGCGCATCTGCGTTTCAAATCCATGTCAGAAGCGCGCAAGCAAGATCTGGAACAAACCGTTATTGCTGGTCTGCCCGGGGCCGAAGCATCTTACAATCGCGAGACGATCCGTGGCTTGATTGCTGATTATCAAGGAATGACGGCTGACGACCTCCGGAGCAATCTTGTGGCATTCCTGAAAGAAGTGGCGCCCGTGGCGCAGGAGGCAGGTGTTCGCCTCGCCATACATCCGGACGATCCGCCGTGGCCGCTCTTTGGCCTTCCGCGAGTGGTATCGACCGCCGGAGATATCCATGCAATTCTCGCGGCCTGCGATACGCTTGCCAATGGACTCACCTTTTGCGTGGGCTCGTTTGGAGCGAGAGCCGATAACGACTTGCTCGCTATGGTTCGCGAGTTCGGGGCCCGCATCCATTTTGCGCATCTTCGGCAGGTGGCGAGAGAGTCAGACGGTTCGTTTTATGAAGCCGATCACCTCGCCGGCAGTTCCGAGATGCTTGTCGTCATCCACGCCTTGCTCAAGGAAGAAGCACAGCGGCGCAGCGCGGGCCGTGCGGACGACGAAATCCCCATGCGACCCGACCACGGACATCTGCTCGCCGATGACATCGGCAAGAAAGTAAATCCCGGTTACTCGCTGGTAGGCAGATTGAAAGGCCTCGCCGAGTTGCGCGGTGTAATGCACGGGTTGAAGTATGCGATTCCTGAGTTGGCGAGATGACAATCTCTAAAGCCAGAAAGTACAAAATCCCATGAACGATTTCGCAGGTAAAGCAGCGGTGGTTACGGGCACTACGGGAATTGGCCGTGCGGTTGCGAAGCGCCTTGCCACCGGCGGCGCTCAAGTTGTTGCCTGCGGTATCGATAAACCCGCCAACCAGGAACTGGCTCGTGATGCCGCAAAACTAAATTTGACCTTGCAGGTTGAAAGCTGCGATGTGACCGATCTCGACCAGGTGCGATCGGTCATTGCCAAAACCGTCAGCCAATTTGGCGGCCTGGACATCATCGTCAACGCAGCCGGCATTCATCCCTTCGGCACTGTTTTGCAAACGGATCTCGCGACCTGGAACCGCTGCATGATGGTGAACGTTGGCAGCATTTATCTTTTGGCGCACGTCGGCGTCCCGGAGATGAAAAAGCGCGGAGGCGGATGCATCGTGAACCTGGCGTCCGTTCAGGGCCACGCATGCCAGCACGGCGTGGCCGTGTATGCCGCGTCCAAAGGGGCGGTCCACAGCCTGACGCGAGCGCTGGCCCTTGACCATGCCGCCGATAATATCCGCGTCAATTCGATTAGCCCGGGCGCGGTCCGCACGCCCATGCTGGCAAGTTCGGCGGGAAACTTCTCACCGGATTTGCCGATCGAACAAGTATTCGCGCGTTTTGGTGCGGCGCATCCACTGGGGCGCATCGGCACAGCCGAAGAGGTTGCAGAATTGGCGGCGTTCCTGGCTTCCGACAAAGCAACGTTCTGCACCGGTGGCGACTATGTCGTCGACGGGGGATTGCTCGCGGGCATCGGTGTCCAGTGACCTCCGTCATTCCTCGCAGGCGCTGGCGAATCGCCTTTCTCCTTTCTCTCGGAGTTCTAGTCAACTTCTTCGACCGAATTAACTTGTCGGTCTCGCGCGATGCGCTTCACGACTCGTTCGGTTTGTCACTGGTGGCTTTTGGCTATCTTTCTAGCGCCTTCAGTTGGACTTATGCCGTCATGCAGATGCCGGGCGGAGTATTGCTGGACCGCTGGGGAGTGCGCCGCGTGGGAAGAATCAGCACGCTTCTGTGGAGCCTATCCTCTTTCGCCGCTGCCATCGCCCCCGGCCTCGGCTGGTTCTTTGGAGCGAGACTGCTTCTGGGCGTTAGCGAATCTCCCACGTTTCCCGCAAACGCCAAAGCATTGGGTTACTGGTTTACCCGCGAGGAAAGAGGCCTGGCCACGGCTATCACCGACGCGTCGGCGAAATTCTCATCCGCCATCGGGGTTCCGCTGATCGGCCTGTTGCTCCTGTATTTTGGCTGGCGCTGGAGTTTTGCCGCCACGGGCTTCATCAGCTTTACTTATTTTTTGCTGTTCTACTCAATCTATCGCAACCCCAGCGAAGATCCCGACCTTTCGCAGGCAGAGCGCGATTTCATTCTGCGGGGCGGAGCGCAACAAGAAGATTCGACAAGAAACAAAAGCGGCAGTTCGTTGAGGTATCTCCTGCGGCAACGAAAAGTTTACGGCCTTGCACTGGGATGGGGATCTTACAACTACACTTTTTTTCTCTTGCTCACCTGGCTACCGAGTTATCTTTCCGTTTCGCTTCATATGGATTTATTTCACTCAGTTTTCTACACCAGCGTGCCCTGGCTCTTCGCCACAGTTACGGATCTGCTGGTTGGCGGCTGGCTCGTGGACGCGCTCATCCAGCGCGGTTACGATGCCAACCTGGTTCGCCAAACTGTTCTGGTGACCGGCATGGCTTGCGGTCTCACGATCTTCGGCGCGGCGCGCGCGCATACCGCAGCAGCCGCTCTGATCTGGATCAGCCTTGCACTCGGCGGCTTGTCTGCGACCGCCCCTGTAGCGTGGACCATTCCGTCTCTGATCTCGCCACGGGAGAGCGTGGGCACGCTGGCGGGAGTCGTCAACCTTTGCGGCCAGATCTCGGCGATTTCCGCGCCGATCATTACCGGATACGTCGTTTCCGCATCGCACTCTTTCGCCACAGCGTTCGTTACTGCAACCGTTATTTTGCTACTCGGAATCGTGGGCTACATTTTCTTGCTGGGACGCATCGAGCCGATCCCAGAGCCGGGAACCAAAACCTAATCTGCCGATCCTTTACTTTGCTGCAATCGGAGGGAGCACATCGTTCAGCGGTTGCGCGGGCTTTAGTTCCGGATTCTCCTCGGCCACGGACAAAGCGAGAACGCGGATCTTATCGTTATCCGGCAGCGTGATGCTTTTCGCCCCAGCGGGCAAGTCGATCGCATAGGCAAATAAATACGAGTAACGATAGGGAACATTTTCGCCCGCCGCGTTGTGATGATGTGAGCAGTACCACGCCAAATCGGCGCGCTTGATAAAACCGGGCTTGATGCCAGTCATCTCGCCGTAATCATCGTGCGAAGTATCTTTCGAGCTCCACTGCCGGTCATCCCACTGACCGATGAATCCGCCCCAGTCCTCAACATTCAGTTCAGCTTTCGTATTACCGACGTTGAATGTCGCCTTCTGGTCGCCATCTGCCGATGCTGCGAGCAGGTACAGGCGGTTGTAATGTCCCGCGGGCAGATCGATCGTCTGGCCCTTCGTCACCAAGGCGTTGGGCACGCCGGTCTTCGCCGCAGCAAGCTGGAATTGCACGCCATTGAACGTGATTTGTGTGGGTAACATCTCGGCCGGCAAGGCATTGCCTTTGCCGTCAAATCCACCCTCTGATTTCGTACCGTCGTTGCTGGCGGTTGCCAGATCGTACTTCAGCGGCACGGCCGCCCAACGCACAGCCGCAATTTTCACTCGGGATGCGGCCAGCGTAAGGGCGAACGTTCGCGGCTGATACGCGGAGAAAGAAGTGGCCAAAACGCCGCCGTTCACCGTTGCCGCTCCCAGCGGTTGTTCCTGCCCGTTCACTTCGCGCGCCGCGCTGACCGGAGTATTAAATGTTACGCGCACATCCGGCTGAGTTTTGCCGTCGAGTTCAACCAGCCGCATGATGACCTCATCGCTCAACTCCGCTTTTTTCAGAGCCAACAATCGAATCCGCGGATTGTTGATCTTGAGCAGAGAAAGCTCCCGGCCCAGCGATCCCGCATGTTTTGCGGCTTCAAACGCGATGAGCGGATCATTCAGCCGTTGCGCCTGCCAATCAGTCTCATCGTGGCGCCAGTCGCCGGCGTGACCGGTGATTCCGTACACAAACTCGTGATGGCCAATATCCTGCGTGCCCTGGTCCGCATAACCGCCGCGCGTGCCGGGCGTGCGAATCAGCGTCAATCGAAGCGTGTGGTCGTTCGGCTTATCCGATCCGTTCTTGCAATCGGTCAGGACGGTTGCTCCAAACTCGCCGCTCATATCTGTCAAATCAATCCACTGGTGTGAAGGCACTTCGAACTTCTTGGGCTCAGCGCTGGGCCGCTCGATCGTGCCAATATCCCAGTTGTAGGTAGCTTTTTCGTTGGAAGCATTCAACGGAAAAGTCGCTTTCAGATTCGATTCCTTCGTGTTCCAGTCGATCACGTTCGCGAACTCGACACGCTTCCCCGCATCCCCCGCGGAAAGACGAATGACTTGGACGAACCTGGAGCCGGCCGTCTCCCGCGAAACTTCCACCGCAACCCGCGCCGGACCGCTCTCCACCACGTGAATCTTTGCCGGCCCACCAACATAAGTTTTCGGAGCGGCCTGCTCTTGATCCCAGTCCATGTTCCAGGCCGGCCAGTGCTCAGGATTGTCGTAAGAGATAGCTAATCGCGCCGGGGACGCGAGTAATTCCTTGTCAATTGATTTGTCGAAAATGCTTGCCACGTCGCCATCGGAATTAATCTTCACGCGGTAATAATCATTCTCGAGGGAATTATCCGAGACATGCAGCGCCCCTGCCTCGACCGCTCCAGCGCCCGGTTGCACATCGTAGACCGCGTAGCCGACAGATGGCGTCTTAGCCGCGAAAATTACTTTCCCATTCGAAATCTGCGCTGGATACTCTTTGCCGTCCGGGCCAGTCACATGCACCGACTTCGGCATCCCGCCGGGAAAATTCACCGTGGCTTCGACCAAGTCTTCGCGCGGGATATTCAATGGATTGAACACAACGATCGACTCGCCTTTAGTTGCGGTGTCCAGCGCCGCGGATACGCCTTCGCTGGCATTGTTCAGCACTCCCGCGAACTGATTCATTGCGATCACATCATCGTTCCAGGCAAACTCGTAAGATTTCGGACTTGCGGTTCCCGCACCGATATCGTGAAAATGGCCGCCCATCACCAGCGTCCAAGCATCATTCAAGCGCTGCATTGGATACGGGCGCGCGCCCAGCCATTCCGCTGCGAGCGAAGCCTTCTCCGCCGCATCGGCCAGCAACTCTTCTTTCCGGAGCCATCGTTTCTGATAAGCCTGCGACGTCAGCGACCCGGCAGAATGGTTGGTCAACTCCATCTCTCCCGTGTAGCGCGGCAGCCCAGCAGCTTCAGCGGGTGTGATATCGAGAAACATCTGCTCGGCAGTCGCCGAGATCACATGCACCGGCCCATCGCCCACCTTCACCGCGGGCCAGTCTGGGTGCGAGGCATCGCGTGGGAAGAAATAATCTTCCGGCGGAGGCAGGCTCGCCGTGCCTCTGGTGACGATCTCCTCCAGCCGCTTCACCGATTCCTCCTTCGGAGTTCCGCCGATATCGCCCGTGCCGAAATAGTGGTAGTCGGTAAGCACGCCGCTTACCTTGCCGTTCAGTTCGACGCGTGCCGCCCAGTCGCGTTGATGCCGCTCAAGTTGGCGGTCTTGCTCGACCTTGCGAAACGCTTCCTGAAGATCCTGCAATTCCCCGAGCTCCAGCGTCTTTTTGTAATCCAGCTCTTTCTTGTTTCGCTCGGCCTCGTCGGCTTCCTGCTGCAAAGGCTGTATTTTCTTCTCGACATCTACAAGGCCGGCAAGTGGCGGCAAAGCTGGCAAGGGCCTACTGAGGTCCGTGTAAATTCCAGCGCTGTAGTCGCCCGGATTCAAACCCGCCAGCACGCTCTCGCCATCCGGCCCGACCCACACGCCCACATTGAACGGCGTACCTTCCGGAGTTTGTTCGAGCGACTCAACGCCTCCGCCAGGAGCCGACGATCCCCACACAAGCTTCTGCGTCGAAAACCCTTTTACCCCGGAGTGCGCGAGGATGGTCGGCAACGAGGCTGGAAATCCAAAGCAGTCCGGCAGCATGTATTCCGCGCTCGCTCTGCCGAATTCTTTGCGAAACCAATCATTGCCGTACAACACTTGCCGGATGATGGTTTCGGCGCTGGGCGTATTTACATCGCCCTCTTCCATGGACGAGCCCGCCGGAAACCACCTGCCCTCGTCCACATATTTCTTCACTCGCGCGAAATCGGCGGGAAAATATTCCTTCATGAAGCGGTAACGATTGGCTCCGCTGAAATTGAAGATGTAGTGCGGATATTTATCGAACAGCTTGAAATTTTCCTCCATGGTCTTGCGAATGTATTCGTCGATGACCTGGGGATACTCCCAGCGCCACTCCGTATCCAAATGGGCATA
>JBAUVJ010000087.1:0-2120 GCA_049583165.1 Candidatus Sulfotelmatobacter sp.
CAAGTCCCAAGCTGTCGAAGTTTATTCCGGATCGAATTTAAATTTCCCAATTAAAAGTGTTCGCGCTGCTTTTCCGGCCCTGACCCGCCCTCCAGGGTTCATCTTTTTCGATAATGCAGCCGGCGCGCAGATACCACAGATTGTGCTGGACGCGGTGAATCATCATCTCCTCGAGTGCAATGTTCAGCGAGGGGGGCGCTACGCAAAAAGCCGCGAAGTGGATGCGACGATTTTGTGCGCGCGAGAAAGTGTAACGGATTTGGTGAACGCACGCGATCCCAGCGAAATTGCCTTTGGCATGAACGCCACGTCCTTTATTCGTTTGGTGAGTCTGGCAATCGGACAAACGCTCGGCAAGCGGAACGAGATTGTGGTAAGCGATATGGATCACGAAGCGAACGTTGCCACTTGGATGGCCCTGGAGCGGAACGGAGCGAAGATTCTTTGGTGGAAGATGAGGGAGGACGGGAACCTGCACGTTGATGACCTCGTCCCTCTGATGTCGTCGTCGACGCGTCTCGTAGCCTGCACCCTGACTTCAAATGCCCTCGGCTCGATCGTGGATGTTGCAGCGGCAGCAGGTGTAGCGCATGCGGCCGGAGCTGAAATCTTTCTCGACTCCGTGCATTACGGCCCTCATGGACTGATCGACGTCCAAGCTTTTGATTGCGATTATCTTGTGTGTTCAGGTTATAAAATCTTCGCCCCTCACATGGGATTTCTTTGGGGACGTCGTGAACTGCTCGACAGGCTTCCAACCTTCCGTGAGGATTTCATTCCCGATGAGCCGCCGGGAAAAATTGAGGCGGGCACGTTTGTTTACGAAAATGTGGCGGGGATGGATGCCGCCGTGCGCTACCTGGAAAACTTGGGTAGAAGTACGACTGCCGACGATGAAATGGAGAAATCAGAATCGAGACGCGCCAATCTCCGACGCGCGTTCGAGGCAATCCGTCAATATGAACAATTGCTTTCGCTCGAAATGCTGCGAGTCCTGAAAGATTGCGATGCAACCGTTTATGGTCTGGGGGATAAGGAGCAAATTCATGAACGAGTGCCAACGTTGTGTTTCAATCTTCCGAATGTGTCCCCTGCAAGGATCACGGAGGAGCTCGCAAAAAAGAATATCGGCGTGCGCGATGGCCACATGTACACGCCGCGGCTGATGAAGCGATTGGGACTTACTAAAGAGATTGGCGTAGTCCGGGCGTCGCTGGTTCACTACAACACGGTGGAAGAAGTTGGCAGGTTCGGAAACGCACTGGCTGAGATCGCAAGTGACTGATTCAACCCATGGACGATGTGAAGACTGTGGTCGACGTTCTCGAAGAGAATCGCAATCTCGTGGTTTTTCATCCTGATCCTGCCGGTGTTGGCAGCTATGACTAATCCACAGCGTTCCCCGCTTGGGGCCACGCTTGCCGGGGAGAAGCTTCCCGAACCGGAAGTGGAAGGTCTTCACCGCCGCTTGGGACAGAGGCAGCTCACCATGATGGCCATTGGCGGCGCCATCGGTGTCGGTTTGTTCCTAGGCAGCAGCGTAACCATTCGGCTCGCTGGACCCGCCGTCATTCTTTCCTATCTGCTGGGTGCAGGCATTGCACTGATCATGTCTTATGCGCTGGCGGAGATGTCAGTCGTCCATCCCGTCGCCGGCGCGTTCGGAGTCTATGCAGAGAAATATCTTAGTCCCTGGGCGGGCTTTTCGGTGCGAGCCACTTATGGCGTTGCGCAGATTATCGCCATCGGCGCTGAAGTCACCGCAGCCGGCATCTACATTTCTTTTTGGCTGCCGACCGTTCCCCAATGGATTTGGGTGGTGTTGGTTTCAGCCGCCCTGGTGGCGCTCAATTCCATGCAGGTCAACCGTCTCGGTGAGTTTGAATATTGGTTCGCGATGATCAAGGTCGCTGCCATCGTCGCCTTCATTATTGTTGGACTATCGCTGATTCTCGGTGTTGGATCCCGGCATGCAATTGGCTTGGCAAATCTAACTCAGCATGGAGGATTTCTTCCGGCGGGATGGAGAGGAGTATGGCTTTCGCTCACAATCACCGTTACCAGTTACATGGGAGTGGAAATTATCGCGGTCACGGCGGGAGAAGCCCGGCATCCCGAAG
>JBAUVJ010000088.1:0-16138 GCA_049583165.1 Candidatus Sulfotelmatobacter sp.
GCCCAGTTCGGCCCAAGTTACTACAGGTTACTTTGGTGATCTTGCGATCTGCTCTGTCGTCCGATTAACTACTATCGAATCGTCAGAGGCAATGCAACGCATTTGCCTTGCAGTGGTTGTTCAGAAGGTGGGCACACAAATATGGGGCCTCCGTCCGGGGCGGGAACCTGCGGAACGGCAGCTGCTACATATGTGCCCACTAGTCCACACATCAGGATTGAGATCCTGACTG
Source organism: Candidatus Sulfotelmatobacter sp. (assembly GCA_049583165.1). Taxonomy (GTDB): domain Bacteria; phylum Acidobacteriota; class Terriglobia; order Terriglobales; family Acidobacteriaceae; genus Sulfotelmatobacter. Next base: position 233 of record JBAUVJ010000088.1, read on the forward strand.
CTTGCTTCATGGGTTTTCTCCTACCGCGTCTAGGCTGATGAAAACGAGCTTTGCGACGCGGTGGAGAATTATAAGCCACACGTCAAGTCCATCCGGCATTCACCCTTAGTTCATTCCTCCTGTCGTTAGAGCTAAGCGGGGCTTACCCGCTGCTCGACGCACCGCTTCGTGTATCAGTAAATATTTTAAGATTAGTAACTTACGCGATGTATTTGTAGAAAAACATTAGGATGGAGATGCGAAGGGGTCCGGGCAGGATCTGCCAAGGCAAATGAATTTACGAAATCCGGAATTAAATGTCGGCGTAGGAAGAGCCAGAATCCAAGGGCATGATTGCCAAACATGATTCCGGGGAGATACGCTATTTCTTTGTCGCGACGCCGCCGGTGAGTCCGGAGAAGCCTAGACCAGTGCCAGAGGCAGCGCCAGCCTGAGCCGCGGCTGATTTGGAATCCGTGGCATTTTCCTGCGGCGGCGCCTGAGTGCGCGACAGGGCTCGATCCACCATACCTTCAAACATGGGGATCAAGGAATCCGCGGGAAGCGGATGTTGAATGTCGGTCAGGCTTTGCTCCCAACGCTGCGAACGAAATAGATTGGTCGGAGATTCCCGCACAGGGCTTTTCACTAAGGTATAGGCAAACCAGATCAACAGTGTGCAATTGTAGGCGACCATATTGACCAGGTCGATTGAAAGATTATTCAGGTGATCGCCCACCCAGGAGGCCACCAGGGAGAGCTCCACCATGGCGAAGCAACCGAACCCCAAGGCGACGCCGAAGCTGTACTGCCGCCACCTCACTCCTAGGTAGCGGGCAAAGAAGAGCAGGAAGAGCACCATGCCCACTTGAATGATGCGTACACAACGCTGCGCGGTAAGAATGGCCTGCACCCACGGAGCCGTGTCCGACGAGTTCGTGGAGACCGATACAACGCCGGCCACCAGCAGCATGACCAACCCCGCCCATTTGAACAGCACAGTGCCCAAGTCTCGCAAGGTGTGGAAGGGCCGGAAGGCATCGAGAAAGGCTTCGTGGATGACTTTAAAACCTAAAGCCACACTGATTGCAGTGCTAATCCAGCTGAGATAAGCGCACGCGGCAAGATTATAGCGATAGGTCGGAAATACCACTGCGAAGCTGATGATCTGCGCGACGATATAGGCGAAAAAATACTTGAACTGGCGGTTCCGGCCGTACCTGAACATAGCCACTGCTATCGCGGTTTGCAGAATAGGGTGCGCGATCCAGAGAACGTAATACAGAATCGTGATTTTGTCGCTCATCGCAACAGTTCTCCAGGCCTCAAGAAACGAACAACCGGCAGGAAACAGCCAGTGCTCAGCGGAAAGGCTAATTAGAAGAAGTTAAACTCTTTGACCCGACAGTTCAATGAACTCAGGTAACCTAAAGTAACGTTACCTTTGTGCCATTTGCAAGGCGGGATAATCTGAGCTAATAAGCCGGAGCGGCCCGGTGATGGCTGAAGCTTAGGAGAGAACATTTCGGAGAAGTGTTTTTGCCGCGGCCGTCTGTAAATGGTGGACCCAAATCTGGGCTAAGAGTCTGGCACCGAGTGGATATAGGCGCGCATCATGCGCACTTCGTCATCCTTCTCGCTCAAGTCATGCAATAGAATATCCCGCAGCGATACCATGCCCACCAATTGACCTTCATGGCAAACCGGAATGTGACGGAAATTGTGCCGCCGCATCAGAGCCATGCAATTCTCCACGTTTTCGTGCATGCTGACCGTTAGGGGATCATCGGTCATGACCTCGGCGAGGCAGGTGCTGCGAGCATCGCGACCCTCGGCCACCACGCGCTTCATCAGGTCGCGCTCGGAAAAAATTCCTACCAGTTGGTTATTGTGCAAGACCGGCACAGCGCCGATGTTGTGTTCCACCATGGCGCGAACGGTTTCCAACACGGTTTGCCCCATCTCCGCCTGGTAGGTGACTTGGTCCTTGATCAGATCGCAGATACGCATTGGATCCTCCTGGAATGTTGCGTTGCGCCCAAGTACCCGCAAGAATCACTATCGGGGGCCGAGTATATGCCGAAATCACATACAGAGAAAGCGCTAAGCAGCTCGGGAACGAAAAAAGCTAAGTTGTTAGATCATTCCGGGAAATATGCCGGGGGGCGTTGCGAATCCGCATCCAATGGCATTCGGTGACTTTACGTCTGCGGACGGCTTGAGGAATTTTTGTCGCCGAGGAAAACAAAATGGGCAGAGCTCCACCACGACACAGGCAGGCTGCTCTGCGGTCTGGCCGTTATGACGATATTGTATTCGCCGGTTTCCAAGTTGATTTCTGGCAGAGTGTCTTCGCCGCGCGCGCCAGGCCGCGGCGTCTGTACCAGACTTACTGCTCCCAGTGATTCGATCACCGCTAGCCGGGCCAGAAATTCGTGAAGGTCCGTTCCTCGTCCCTGCCCCGGAATCACAAATGAGATCTCGGCGTCTTGCTCCGAAAAATACCAGGCGAGCGATGCCGCGAGATTTATGCCGCGCTCATAAGCCGCATCGGAAATCAGACCGGCGGGCGGATTATCAAAGACGATGCTAAGTTTGCGCTCATCCTCACGGCTGAACTCGCGCACTTTCAGCGAGCCCGATTTCGCGGTCGCCTTCCAATCCACATGACGGGCGGAATCCTCCGGCATATATTCCCGGATGCGGTAAAGGTCGGAGCCGCGTCCTTGCACAAAGCTTTCCCACTCACCCCGCACCTGAGGCAGAATCTCAAACAGCTCATCGGGCGGCTCGACGGGCGGATAAACCACAATCTCGCGCTGCAACGCGACATGCCGCGTCTTGGTCAAAAATGCAAAAGGAAACCGCGTGGCTACTCCGAAACTGGACTCACAGTATCGCCCGCGGCGTTCGAAGAGTAATTCCAGATCCGCGGCCAACTCAGCTTGCGCCGGCAAGTAAGGAAAGTAGACCATGCCGTCAAAGATCCCCGGTGGTGCGCCGGGTAGCTCAACCCGGCGCACGCGATAGTCACGCAGCCGCACCCACTGATCTTCCGGAGCACGATTCAGCGGAAAAACAAACGTAGTCGGCTCCCACCGCCATTGCTTGCGGATTTTTTTCTCCCTGCGCGCCGGCACTACGCGGATCGACAACGAGGGCAGCAGGCGTCGCGAATTCCGCAATACAATCCTTCCCCATACCGCACGTCCGGCGAATACTTGTTCCGGTAACCGCACATCCAATTCCAGCCCGCGCAGCACCAGCGCGGAAATCACTCCGGAGACCAAGATTGCTGCCAGCATCGCTGCCACCACGATGTACAGCAGATTGTTTCCGGTGTTCAGAGCGGCAATGCCGATTACCAGTGTGACCAGCACATAGATCACCCCCGCTTTCGTGACTTCATAGTGGAAAGTCTGCCGCAACCGCTCGATCGCCACGCGCCGCGCCAGATACGGCACCGTGACCAGCCCTACAAAAGCCGCCATCAACAGCGCTACGGACGCCAGGATTACCGAGGCCCATGGATGTCCCGCCTCGCCGGAGGTCGTTGAAAACAACGCCGCCCCAAAGGCCACGGCCAATCCGACGAGCGCCATCAGGAACTTGACCCAGATCTCAGCCGTGGCCGACTGGAGCAACTGGCGTGCGCCGACGGTTTTGCCCGGCTTTAGGGATTCAATGTAAGCAGAACTCACTGTTCGCAGCCTAGCATCGCCAGAAGGAACGATCAACGAGCAGCAACTGCCAGAAAAAGCCTTCGTAACTTGCCTTTGGTGGGGTACCTAATCCGATAGCTTCCGCTCGAATCGATCAAACAGCAACAGCTAATACTCAGCCAGCTCCTTCATCGCGCGGAACAAATCGTTTGCTTGCGGCAGGATTGCATCTTCGAGGATCGGTTGGTAAGCCACAAAAGTGTCGGCAGCGGCAACGCGGCGCACGGGCGCGTCCAGGTGATCGAAGAGTCCATCCGCGATGCGCGCTGCGATCTCCGCGCCATAGCCCCAGCTTAAAGTATCTTCGTAGGCCACAAGTGCGCGATTGGTTTTGGCGACGGACGCGGCGATGGTTTCCCAATCAAATGGATTCAGGCATCGCAAGTCGATCAACTCCACTTTCACGCCGTGCTCGCGCTCGAGTTTCTGCGCCGCCTGCAGCGCACGCGGCACGACTGCACCGTAAGTGATCACGGTCAGATCCGTTCCCGGATTTACGATCTTCGCTTTGCCGAACGGAATCATGTATTCCGTTCCCGGATACGGTGCGCGCCCATAGGTCTCGCGGTAGAGCCGCTTGTGTTCCAGAAACAAAACCGGATCGTCGCATCGGATCGCAGTACGCAGCAGTCCGGCAGCATCCAGCGCATTGGATGGGAAAACTACTCGCAGTCCGGGGATGTGCGTAAACGCACTCTCTCCGCATTGTGAGTGATAAATCGCGCCGCCTGTAAGATATCCCCCAATGGCGACGCGAATCACCACGGGGCAGGAAAACACATTGTTCGAGCGCCAGCGGATCACTGAGAGTTCGTCGCGAATCTGCATCATCGCCGGCCAGATGTAGTCGAAAAATTGGATTTCGACCACCGGCTTTAATCCGCGAGTGGCCATGCCAGTGGCGCGACCCACGATTGCGGCCTCTGCCAGCGGCGAGTTGAACACGCGATCATTGCCGAACTCGTTCTGCAAGCCGAAGGTCAGCTTGAAGACTCCGCCTTTGCCTTTCACCAGCTTGCGCTTCAGATATTCTTCACGGCTGCAATCGGCAACGTCTTCACCGAAAATCACGATGCGCTCGTCGCGCTTCATCTCATCCCGTAGGGTCAGGTTGATCAGATCGGCCATGGTCTTCGCCGCCAGTTTTTTACCGTCGGCGGAATCAGGGCCGATCATTGCCTGTGTATCGAATGCTGCTGCCGATGGATCGATATCCGGCGAATAGACGTACTTCATCACGCTCTCGGGCGCCGGCGGCAGAGCCGCGAGCGCCTGATCCACGGCCACTTGAAGCTCTTCTTCAACTTTCTTTTCCAGTTCGTTGATGCCCTTCTCGTCGAGGATGCCTTCGCGCAGCAGGAACATCTGAGTGCGCGAAACTGGATCTCGCGCGGCATCGCGTTCGCGCTCGGTATCTGGACGATACAAGCGCTCATCATCGGAAAGCGAATGCGAATAGGGACGAATGACGTGCGCATGTATAAACGCCGCCCCGTGCCCTCCGCGGCAATACTGCGCAGCCCGCTGAAATGCTCCGTAACTGGCAACCGGATCGGTGCCATCGACTTCTTCGAAATGGAAATTCGGAAATCCGGAAACCAGCCGGGAAATGCTGCCTCCCGCGGTCTGCACTTCCACCGGAACGGAGATCGCGTAACCGTTATCCTGCACGCAAAAAATTACCGGCAACTTGTTGAGGGCAACCGCATTCATCGCCTCCCAAAATTCGCCTTCGCTGGTAGTGCCATCGCCCAGAGAAACGTAAGTGATTTCATCGCCTCGGAAGCTTACATTCTTGAACTGGCGATAGTCCGGCGCATCCCCATCTTTGGCCGCTGGAATTTCGGCGGCTTTCGGGCGTTGGGTAAAGTAGCGACCGGCCTCGGCACATCCCACTGCTTGTAGAATCTGCGATCCCGTGGGAGACGATTGGGTCACGATGTTCAGCTGCTGGTAGCCCCAATGGGAGGGCATTTGGCGTCCCCCGGAACTTGGGTCGTCCGCCGCTCCCACGGCCTGCAGAAACATCTCCACCGGGTTGACACCCAACGCAAGGCAGAGGGCGCGGTCGCGGTAATAAGGGTAGAACCAATCATAGCCCGGCTTCAGGGTCATCCCCGCCGCTGCCCCGATTGCCTCATGGCCGGCGCCCGACATCTGGAAGAAGATTTTCTGCTGCCGCTTCAGCGTGATTTCCCGGTCGTCGATCCGCCGGGAGGTGTACATAATGCGGTAGGCTTCGATCAGCTGTTCGCGCGTAAGCCCATCATAACTACGGGACTTCTTCGCACCCGCCATGGAGAGCTTGGGGTCGGTTTTTGTAGTTGCCATCCGGTTCCCTAAATGAGTATTGCTTTATGAGATATACCGCTTATCAAATCCGCTTCATAATTAAATAATTAAATTAAGGTGCGGACTGCTACCGGGCAGTTGCATTGTAAATGGGAACCAGGGATTGGAAAACATGCAAGTTCTTGCCTTAGGAACTTAAGGAACTTGAGTCGCTTGTGACGGCTGTCTGCTGGCCCACATTTTCCCCAGGCTGTGCTCCAGATCTTCAAGCAGATCGCCGGTATCCTCCAGGCCAACGTTCAGCCGCACGATGCGGTGGCCATAGTCCGGACGTCCCTTGGCTTTGTGGAAGTCATATGCCACGGCCAGACTGGTTACACCGCCCCAGCTATAGCCGATCTCGAACAGCTCCAGGCCATTTACGAACGTGAGTACTTCGGCCTTGGTGATCTCGGGCTTGAATACGATGGAAAAAACGCCCGCCGATCCAGTGAAATCGCGCTTCCAGATTTCGTGCCCGGGCGCGCCTTCCACCGCCGGATGCAGCACGCGATCGATCTCCGGCCGCCCCGCCAGCCAGCGCGCTACCTGAAGGGCGGAGGCTTCGATGTGCTTAAGCCTAACTGCCATGGTCCGCATGCCGCGCAACGCGAGACTGCAATCATCCGGAGAGGCTGCATACCCCAGAAGCTGCTGGGTCTGGCCTAGCTGCTGGTATAACTTCGGATCCTTCACGGTCACCGAACCCATCAGCAAGTCGCTATGTCCGCCTACATATTTTGTGAGCGCCTGCATGGCTATATCGGCGTTGTGCGCGAATGCGTCGAAATACACCCCTGCGGACCACGTATTGTCCAACACCACCAACGCTCCGCGAGCGTGGGCAGCCTCGGCGATCGCCGGCACATCCTGCACTTCCATGGTGATCGATCCCGGATTCTCACACCAGACCAGCCGTGTATTCTTGCGCAAAACTTCGCCGATACCCGCACCGATCTGTGGAGCATAGAAATCGACTTCCACACCAAATCGCCGCAACACATTGCGCGCCAGTTGTCGACTGGGAGTGTAGACGTTCTCCGGTATCAGGATGTGGTCGCCGCTTTTCAGGAACGCCAGATTGATCAAAGAAATCGCACCCTGCCCTCCGGGTGTGACGATGGTCCGATAACCCTTTTCCAGTTCGCAGATTTTTCCCGCAAGTTCGAGCGTCGTCGGAGTGCCGTAGAGTCCGCCCTCGTTCTGGTCCCAACCGTCGTCGACCGAGGCGGCATCAGGAAACAGCGTGGTCGAGCCGCGAAATACCGGACTCGCCAGCGAACGATACCCCTCGGGAACCTGCACATCGGAGTGAATTAAACGCGTCTTCCAGGTCTCCGCCATGGCGGAATTATAAGTGCCAATGGCTTCGCCGTCTGGCGTTGTCCCCCGCTGTCGCCGCGGCCATAATCGTTTATTCTAGAAATACATGATCCAGACCCGCCGCGCCTTCGACCCGGATTCCATCAAGCTTGTAATTTTCGACCTCGACGGAACGCTAATCGATTCGCGCCTTGACCTGGTGCATTCGGTCAATGCTGCATTGCGCCACATCGGCCGGTCGGAGCTCCCCGATGACGTTATCGCCAGCTACGTCGGAGACGGCGCTCCTGTCTTGATTCAGCGGGCGCTCGGCGGAGAGGCGGTCGACGAGTCCCTGGTCCGCAAGGGCCTGGAATTTTTCCTTTCTTATTACCGCGAGCACAAACTGGATCACACTACGGTTTATGCCGGCATTCCTGAAGCGCTGGGCGCGATTCAGAATTCATCCCGTCCGATTCCAAACGAAGATCATGGCGGAGCATCCAAGCGCGCGCGCCGAATGGCGGTACTGACGAACAAACCGGTGGTGCCATCGCGGGCCATCGTCGAGGCTCTTGGACTGGGTCCTTTCTTCACTAAAATCTATGGCGGAAATAGTTTTGCGACCAAGAAGCCCAATCCTGAAGGAGCGCACAAATTACTTGAAGAGCACGGCGTGAGGCCGGAAGAAGCAGCCATCATTGGCGACTCCCACGTAGACGTCGAAACCGGACAAAACGCGGGGATGTGGACGGTCGGCGTTAGTTATGGTTTCGCTCCGCACACATTACAAGCGAACCCTCCGGATGTGCTCGCCGATGCGCCTCACGAACTGGCCGAGATTTTTGTCTAAAGCTGCGGAAGATTCATTTCCACCGTTTATTTCGCGGCTATGCTCTCGTGTAAACTCATCCGACCATGAACGATTCGACGGGTTTCAGCGCCTCGGAACTGCGCAAACTGCGCAGCATGAAAAACCCCTACGGCATTCAAAAATTTCTCGACGATGCTCCGTATCACCTCGCCGATACGGCGTGGTCTCCGCGCCGCGTCCTCGCCGAGCAGACGGCGCATTGCCTGGAGGGCGCCATCTTCGCCGCGGCCGCGCTGCGCGCCAACGGATATCCTCCCCTCCTGCTCGATTTCGAAGCCGAGCACGACACCGATCACGTGATCGCAATCTTTCGTGAGAATGGATGCTGGGGCGCGGTGGCTAAATCCAATTACGCCGGATGCCGTTGGCGCGAGCCCATCCATCGCACCCTGCGCGAACTGGCGTTGACCTATTTCAACGGCTACTTCAATCTGCGGCGCGAGCGCACCTTGAGGCGTTTTTCCGTTCCTGTGAATCTGAAGCGCTTCGATCGCCAGAATTGGATGACCACGGACAAACCGGTATGGTTTATCGTCTATCACCTGTTCGAGATCAAGCACTACCCGCTCATCACCGCAGCTATGGCGAGGCGGTTGCATCGCCTGGATGATCGGCTGTTTCAAGCGGAGTGTGTAGGCAAGGCCTTTAAAGAAAACAGAGAATAGAAACGCAGGGCAGGCGGAAGGATAGAAGATAAAATACGGGACGATCTTTGGCGACAATCGTCCCGCCTAATATTTAAGGTGAGAATCGCTACGGCGTGATCACGCCGAAGGTTCCGGCCAGGTTGTTGTCCGGACCGGCGGTGAAATAGAGATGATTTGTCGCGCCGTCCTTCGCCGTTCCTCCACCGAACTCAATTCCCCAGAGTTGGTTGATATGGATCGTCTTGCCATCGGTGTCTTTCATGGTGCCGACAAATTGTCCGGTGACGCTGTTGAAGGCATTAATTGTGCCTGAGTTCGTATTGTTCGAGATCAACAGGGTGTTGCTGAGAGGGCCGAAATTCTTGGGCGCCACGGCAAAAGCCCCAAGGCTGATTTAGCGGCGAGCCCTGCGCCAGGCGCTTGAGCAGAACTCCGGCTTCGCTGTAGATATCGATATAGCCGCCCGATCCACCCGACAAACTAGCGTACGAGACGTATAGCAAGCCGCCGAAATCCTGAATGCCGAACGCGGTAAATCCGGCGGGAACTGTCGGGTCGGTGAACGAGTTTACGAGGGTGAAGTTGCCGTCAAAAACGTCAACTTTGTTGTTTTGATTGTCGGCGGCAAACAGAAAATTACCCGACGCATGGCTGGTGATCGCGAGGCCGGTATAAACCGCGCTCGGTGTGGTGACTGCAACAATAGATGCAGCCAAATTTACTTGGGGCGACCATCCGCTGATCGTGCCATCCAGCGTTGCGAACAAAAACACCGCTGGTTTTCCTTGAACCTGAAAGTCCTGCGATCCGTTGAAAACAATTCCGGTGGGCGAACCTGGGCCGTCGCCACCTGCGGTAGGCACCAGGACATCGAGGCCTTGCTTAACTCCGCTGCCGTCATAAAGTGTGGACCATCCTGAACCCTCGTCGCTAACCCAGAACGGGCCACCCGGACCGTATGCCAGTCCCCAGCCGTTTACCAGTAAAGGGTCGACGTGTTTTGCCGCCCCAACCTGATTTGAAACCAGATTAGTCAGTTGATATTGGGCCGCAGCGGTGCTGGAAACAAACATCAGCATCGCTCCGAGCTAAAATGTTAGCGCCAGAATTCGAGCCAGTGAGCGAGACATTTGCAAACCGGGTATAATCACTTCTCCTGTCATATCGAAATGGGGGCTTTCCGGTGCAGGCGAGGATTCTCGTCCTCACTTGCGACGGGGAGAAGGTTAGGCTGGGCGTGTTTTTACCATGTCACAGCCCTGTCATGAATTTGTAGAATTTTTGTCTCGCGCGTGCTTTCATATTCCGAGTGTTCAGAAACGGCTGCTCTCATGCTCTTGCGATAAAATAGTCGGCGTGGGCTCTCGCGTTCTTTTCTTCCTACTTGTCGCTTCTGCGATGACTTGCGCTCAACAGCAACAGTCTGCGCCTATTTCGGACCCTGGTTCTAATGTTGCAGAAACACCGCATCCCACAGCTCTGCCCGACTTGAAGCCCGATGCGAATGGCAAGTTGTCGCAGGAGCAGATGCAGCAGTTGTTTCGAGTGGTTGCCGACAAGGACATGGAAAACGACAAGCGGCTGCGAGACTACACCTACATCGAGCGCGACGAGGAGCACAAACTCAGCGGCAAGGGAGAAGTAAAGGGAACCGAGATCAAGACTTACGAAGTGATGGAGCTTTACGGTGAGCAGGTACAGCGCCTGATCGAAAAAGGTGATAAACCCCTCGAGGCGAAGGACTCGAGCAAAGAAGAAGAGAAAATTCAGAAGCTCCTGGACAGGCGCAAGAATGAATCCGAGGAAGACCGCCGTAAGCGCGAACAGAAAGAAGAGAAGGAACGCGAGCAGGATCGCCAGTTCGTGCGCGAAGTAGCCGATGCTTACAACTTTCATCTGGCTGGTTCGGAATCTCTCGGAGGACGAGACGCATGGGTCATCGATGCGGAGCCGCGTTCCGGATACGAGCCGCATATCCGAGACGCCAAGTTCCTGCCGAAGTTTCGCTTCCGGGCGTGGATCGACAAAAGCGACGCGCAATGGGCCAAGCTGGATATCGAGTGCATCGACACAGTTTCCGTTGGCCTATTTCTGGCGCGCATTCATCGGGGTTCCCGCATCGTGGTCGAACAGACCCGCATCAACGACGAAGTCTGGTTGCCGCAACACGTTGCGTTCAAGTTGGATGCCAGATTGGCCTTGCTTAAGGAATACAACATCGAAGAGGAACAGACCTTCCGCGATTACAAGAAATTCCGCGCCACGACGAAGATCTTGGCGGTGGAAGACCTACGGAAAAAGTAGCCGACGTTTGGACTGGATCGATTCCCTCGAACCGAACCAGAGCTTGCGTCACCTATTGCGTTTTGGCCGCGGGCGACGTCCGAGCCGGAAATGTTAGGCGCCTGGCTTCCGCAGTGGGTGAGGGATCGATCTCCATCTATCCGGTGCATTGAGGGCTGGCGGAGTTGTAAGGCTTGCGTGGATTTCCCAGCGTTATAATAGAAGGATTCTCTGTCGACGAAATTGCCTTCTGTAAGAGCAGCATCCTGTTGGCAAGAGAAAGCGAGCCGGGCTTTGCTCGGCATTGACAGCCGGGGGCGGCTGTCCCTACATAGTTGTGGCTAAAGGCCAAGAGCTTTTTCCCATGGATTTCAAACTCGTTTCCGATTACAAGCCGCAGGGAGATCAGGGGCGCGCCATCGAATCCCTCTTGCGTGGCGTCTACGACCGCGAGCAGCATCAGGTTTTGCTGGGCGTCACCGGCTCGGGCAAGACTTACACCATGGCCAAGGTGATTGAAGCGGTGAACCGTCCGGCGCTGGTAATGGCGCATAACAAGACGCTGGCGGCACAGCTTTATCACGAGTTCAAAAATTTCTTCCCGCACAACGCCGTCGAATACTTTGTTTCTTATTACGATTACTACCAGCCCGAGGCGTACGTTCCCGCCGCCGATCTGTTCATTGAAAAAGAAGCAACCATCAACGATGAACTCGACAAGCTCCGGCTTTCGGCTACTCGGTCTTTATTTGAGCGGCGCGATGCGCTGATTGTGGCTTCGGTGAGCTGCATCTACGGCTTGGGCTCGCCAGAGGCCTACTACGGCATGATGCTGTTTCTGGAAAAAGGCCAGAAGATTACGCGCGACGACATCACGCGCAAACTGGTCGACATTCTCTACGAGCGCACTAACGGCGAGTTTCGGCGCGGAACTTTTCGAGTGCGCGGCGACGTAGTCGAAGTTTTTCCTACTTATGACGACATGGCGTACCGCATCGAGTTATGGGGAGATCAGGTCGAGTCGCTGGCGCAGATCGATCCTCTTTTTGGCACGGTCAAGCAAAAGTACATGCGGCTGCCGATTTATCCCAAGACGCATTATGTGATGAAGGATGAGACGCGGGCGACAGCGGTCGAGTCGATCAAGAAAGAGCTGGCGTGGTGGGAAATAGAACTTGAGAAGCAGGGCCGCGTAGTCGAGGCGCAACGCATTCACCAGCGCGTGAAGTTTGATCTTGAAATGATTAAGGTCATGGGCTACTGCCATGGCATCGAGAATTATTCCCGCCATTTCACCGGACGAATGCCGGGTGAGCCTCCGCCGACCCTGCTGGATTATTTTCCCCGCGATTATCTGATGTTCATCGACGAATCGCATCAGACAATTCCGCAACTGCGCGGCATGCACGCCGGCGACCGCTCACGCAAGGAAACGCTGGTGGAATATGGCTTTCGCCTGCCCTCAGCGCTGGATAATCGTCCACTGACGTTTGAAGAATTCGAGCATCGCACCAACCAACTCGTTTATGTCTCTGCGACGCCGGGGCCCTATGAACTCACCAAGTCGGCGGGCGTGGTGGTGGAGCAGATCATCCGGCCCACGGGGTTGATCGATCCTGAGGTCGAGGTGCGACCGGTCAAGGGGCAGATCGACGACCTGCTGCACGAGATTCGCGCGCGCGTGGAACGTGGCGAGCGCGTCCTGGTCACCACCTTGACCAAGCGCATGGCCGAGGATCTGGCCGAATATTACGCCGAAGTCGGCGTGAAGTGCCGCTACATGCACTCGGAGATCGAAACCCTGGAGCGAGTGAAGATTCTGCGCGACCTGCGCAAGGGCGAATTCGATGTATTGATCGGCATCAATCTTCTGCGCGAGGGCCTGGACTTGCCAGAAGTTTCGCTGGTGGCAATCCTCGACGCCGATAAAGAGGGTTTCCTTCGCTCGTGGGGGTCGCTGATCCAGACCATCGGACGCTGCGCTCGCCATCTGCGCGGCCGCGCCATCCTCTATGCTGACCGCATGACCGATTCGATGAAGCGTGCAATGGATGAGACGATGCGCAGACGCGCCATCCAGAGGGCATACAACGAAGAAAATGGCATCACTCCGGAATCGATTGTGCGTCCGCTGGACATGACCCTAGCCGGAATCGTCGCCGCCGACTACACCGACCTGACCGGGGGTGAAGCCGAGGGTATACCGGAGTTCAGGTCACAGGAAGAACTGGATGGCTACATCGCGAAGCTTGAGAGCGACATGCGTGAAGCGGCGAAGAAGTTCGAGTTCGAGAAGGCAGCGAAGTTAAGGGACACGATCAAGGAATTGCGAACCAAGGAATTTCTGTTTGCTTGAGGCTAGCGTCGATTCATGAGGAATCCGTGACTCTGATTTAAGCGCCCGGGCGATTATGCCGCTTCGCTTTTTACTTGCACGCCCGCCCACTTCTCCAGCAGCGTGAGGGTTGCGGCATAGTCGAGATCGCGATGGCCGTCTTCGGTGGCCATTTCGTAAATTTCCTCCACGGTTTCGAGAGCAGGGAGCTTAACGCGAGCTTCTTTAGCCGCTTCCAGGGTCAGCAAAATATCCTTGTGCATGAGGCGCAGGGGAAAATTAGGAGTGAAGTCGCGCTGCATAATAAATGGTCCTTTGTAATCGACGACGCCGGAGCGGACCATGGTTGCTTCGATCAGCGAGAGCAGTTGCTTGGGATCTACTCCGAGCTTGGTGGCGAGAGTGAGCGCCTCGGCGAAGCCTTCGAAAATCAGAGCGATCTGTAGGTTCATAGCCAGCTTGGTAGCTTGGCCTTTGCCGGTTTCACCCATGCGAAAAATCTTTTTGCCCATGGCCGCGAACAAAGGGCTCAGGCGATCGATGACAGGCCCATCGCCACCGACCATGAAAATCAGGCTGCCATTGGCGGCGCCGATCTTCGATCCGGTCATGGGAGCGTCGACATAAGACACGCCTTTGGGGCGAACGCGTTCGGCGAATTTCACCGTGGCGGATGGAGAAATAGTGCTGGAATCCGCGATGATCATTCCATCGGCAAGCGACTGATCGATTCCATCCTGGCCAAACAAAATCTGTTCGACGGCAGCGGTATCCGAGACGCAGAGCCAAACAACCTCAGCACCTTGCGCCGCGGCTGCCGGGTTGGGAGCGATGCCAGCGCCTTCCACATATTTGCCTGGAGTACGATTCCATACGGTAACTTCGTGGCCGGCCTTGGCCAGATTCGTGGCCATGGCGTGTCCCATAATTCCCAGACCTAAGAAAGCAACCTTCATTTCTTAAATTCTCCTAATTTTGAAACGAGAAACCCGCTTTCGAATTAGATATGAGGGGTAGGAGAGAGGTCAAGCATAGTGGCGAAATTGGTGAATGGGCGCAGCGGTATAAGGCTCTTGGGGGAACCGCCGGAATTACGCGCCTTCCGCGCCCTTCTGCACTAAAATAGAGCCAGCCGCTTCCAGCTTTCATCGAATTAGCAGGTCATTTCAGGATGAATACGTCAGAATGATCAAGGCTACGCTCCGCAATCCGGCGCTTCGCAAGCGGGCATCGCAGTTCGGGCGATTGGTGCGGCATTCGGCGGTGACTCGGCTTTGCGGAGAAACGCATAAGCCGCGCCTGGCTTCGAACGGCGAACTCGGGGTCACTTTCATTGGCCATTCCAGTTTTCTGGTGCAGATTGGCGGCCAAAGTGTGACGATCGATCCCAACTTTGCGCGCTGGTTGTTTGTGCTGAAACGATTGCGGCGTCCTGGTGTTCGGGTGCGAGATTTGCCGGCTATCGATCTCGTACTCGTGACCCATGCGCATTTCGATCATTTGCACCGGCCATCGTTGCGCGCGATTGTGCAGAACAATTTGCGTGTGCGCGGTATTGCTCCTGCCATCATTATTCCGAGCCACGTGACCGATTTAGTGTCCGACCTTGGTTTCTCCGAGATTATCGAACTTGACTGGTGGAATAGCTCGCGGCACGGCAATTTATCCGTGACCCATGTTCCGTCGCGGCATTGGGGCGCGCGAATTCTCAAGGATTCACATCGCGGCTACGGTGGCTATGTCCTAAAAGCAGGGCAGCACTCGGTCTATCACGCAGGCGATACCGCGTATTTCGCCGGTTTCCGCGAAATAGGCCGCCGACTGTCGCCGGAGCTGGCGCTGTTGCCGATCGGCGCCTACAATCCGCCGACCTTCAGGAACGTGCATACCAACCCCTCCGATGCGACTCGTGCGTTCCTCGACCTGCGCTCGCGCTGGATGGTGCCCATGCACTACGGAACGTTCCGGTTGTCGCACGAGCCGGTCGACGAGCCGTTGCAACTGTTGGAGCACGAAGCGCGCTCGGCTGGTATTGAGGATCGCGTGGTGGTGCTGGAAGAGGGCGTGACCAGATTCTTCTGAATTCAGGTTCTTCTGAATTTCTCCCCGGCAAAAACCCGCGTGTTTCGCAACGGAAGCCTTCTATTGTCCGGTGCGTCTAACGACTTGGGCGAGGTGCTGGCTGACCGGTCGCGGAATAGAGTTCCCCAATGAAGAATGTTTTCTGGTTGGCCATGAATCTCATTTTCCTTAACTGACGAGAAATCGCGGTTTCGTGCATTTTTCTGGCGGAGTTTGTCGGCTTTCCTGTAACACTCTTTTGACAAATGTTCGATCCCATTTGTTGTAAACTGCGCTGCCTCGAATTTCCCGTTTAAAAGGAGACGATTATGAGTGTTAACGCCATACCGGATGGTTATCACACCCTCACCC
>JBAUVJ010000089.1:0-4231 GCA_049583165.1 Candidatus Sulfotelmatobacter sp.
AGAATATGTCAGCCAGGGCACCGAGGATCTTAGCCCCGGAGGGGCGACCGACAATAGCCCGGCGCTTCAGCGCCGGGAGAAGCAGGAACGTCGAGCGAGTCCGGAGGGACGACTGAATTTCTCATACGAATTCGTTAACACTCCAACAAACCATTTCGATGGTCGGCTTTTAGCCGCTGCGGTCATGGAGCAAAAAGCATGGACACAACCCCCCCCGACTCAAGCCTAGCCTCCGCACCCCAACTTCGTTTCGGTAAGATCGACGGCCTCTTCACCCGCGTCGGCGCCGCCATCAACGCCGCCCGCCGTCTCCTCTTCTCCCAGCAGCATGACGACGGTTACTGGTGCGGCGAACTCGAAGCCGATACCACTCTCGAATCCGATTACATCCTGCTCCACACCCTCCTGGGCACCGGCGACCCAGCCCGCTTCCAGCGCGCCGCCAACTGGATCGTGCAGCATCAGAATGAAGATGGCGGTTGGAGCATTTACGCCGCCGGCCCGTCAAACGTCAGCGCCTCGGTTAAAGCTTACTTCGGCCTCAAACTCGCCGGATACAAAGCCGATCACCCCGTATTGCAGCGCGCCCGCAAAAAGATTCTCGAACTCGGCGGCGTCACCGAGGTCAATACATTCGCGAAGATCTATCTATGTTTCTTTGGACAGTTCGATTACGATGCCGCCCCCGCCATTCCGCCGGAGATCGTCCTGTTTCCCAACTGGTTCTGGTTCAACATCTACGAGATTTCCTCCTGGTCGCGCGCCATCCTGGTTCCGCTCTCCATCTGCTACGCCAAAAAGCCGTTCAAAAAAATCCCCCGTGAAATGGGGGTCGAAGAATTATTCCTCGGCGGCATGTCGAAGTCCCGCATGCACCTGCGCTGGTCGAAGAAGCTCTTTTCGTGGCGGAATTTCTTCCTCTGCACCGACCGCATGACCCACTGGTTTGAGCGCGTGCACATCCGCCCCCTGCGCTCCATCGCGCTCAAAAGCGCCGAGAAGTGGATGCTTGAGCGCTTCGAAATGAGCGACGGCCTGGGCGCAATCTACCCCTCGATGATGAACGCCATCATTGCCCTTCGCTGCCAGGGATACTCTCTTGACGATCCTCAGATGATCCGCGCCCTCGATGAATTTGAAAAACTGGGCATCGAAGATGCCGAGGCCGACACTTTCCGCATGCAGCCCTGCATGTCTCCCGTCTGGGATACTGCCTACGCCATGTTCGCCCTGGGCGAAGCCGGAGTGCCCGCCAACGATCCTCGAATGATCAAGTGCGCCGACTGGATCCTGCAAAAGCAGGTTCGCAACCCCGGCGACTGGCAGGTCAAAAATAAGCAGGGAAAACCGGGCGGATGGTACTTCGAGTTTAACAACGAGTTCTATCCGGATGTCGATGATACCGCAATGGTTTGCCTTGGCCTCAGTCGGGTCGAGCATCCCAACGGACGCTACCAGCGCGAATCCGTTCAGCGTGCCATCGATTGGATTCTCTCCATGCAGTGCAAGAACGGCGGCTGGGCCTCGTTCGACAAAGACAACGACAAGATGGTCTTCCAGCACATCCCCTTCGCCGACCACAACGCCATGCTCGATCCGCCCACGGTCGATATCACCGGCCGCATCCTCGAAATGATGGCCACCTACGGCTACGACACAAATCATCCCGCCGTGAAGCGCGCGATTCAGTTCATCCGCAACGAGCAAGAGCCCGACGGGAGTTGGTTCGGTCGCTGGGGCGTGAATTACATTTACGGCACGTTTCTTGTGCTCCGCGGGCTCGAAGCCATTGGCATGGATAATCATGAACCCTGCATCCAGCAAGGCGCGGAATGGCTGCGCATGGTACAAAATCCCGACGGCGGCTGGGGTGAAACGGTAGGTTCCTACGACGATCCAAGCGTTCGCGGTGTCGGAGAAAGCACTCCCTCGCAAACTGCCTGGGCAATCCTCGGCCTGCTCGCAGTCGGCGACACGCGCAGCGATTCCGTAGCCCGTGGCGTCGCGTATCTCTTGAAAACGCAAAAAGAAGACGGCACTTGGGACGAATCATTTTTCACTGGCACCGGCTTCCCCCGCGTCTTCTATCTCAAGTATCACCTTTATCGCGAGTACTTCCCGCTCCTCGCGTTGACGACGTATGCGAAAGTAATGGAGAAATCAAACTTGTAGAGCGGGCGCCCTCGTCCGCTCCACCGACGTCACGAACGCCTTGGTCTCAGGGCCGAGAGGAATCTGCCGCGAACAAAGCTCAGAGCACAGAATGAAGATCGAAAGACTTGGAATGGAATCACGATGCTGAACGAACTACCCAATTCCAGCCCCGAAGGGGCGGCATTCGATAGCCCGGCACCTAAGTGCCGGGTGGGAGTAAAGAAATCGGAACGAGTCCCGAAGGGACGGCACAATTCTTACGCGCTCGCAATTAGCATCTGTTCACTGAGATCGGCACGACCCACTAATTGCTAATTGCTAACTGGCAACTGCTAATTGCTATCCTTACCTAATGCTAGCTTTCCTCACAGGCGCCACCGGATTCCTCGGCTCGCACGTAGCCCGCGCGCTCGCCGAGCAGGGAGCCGATCTTCGCCTCTTGGTCCGCCCCACCAGCAACCTGAAAAATCTCGAAGGCCTGAACGCTGAAACCGCGAGCGGCGATCTTCGCGACCCGGCCTCCCTGGAAAAAGCTATCTCCGGTTGCGAAGTTGTCTTCCACGTAGCCGCCGACTACCGGCTCTGGGTGCCCGATCCCGCCGAGATGTACCGCTCCAATGTCGATGGCACCCGCGCCGTCCTCGAAGCCGCGCGCAAGAATAAAGTCCGCTGCGTGGTATATACCTCAAGCGTAGCCACCATCGGCTTCACCGCGAACGGTCATCCCGCCAATGCCCCGGCCAACGAAGACTCTCCCGTCGCGCTGCCCGACATGATTGGCCACTACAAGCGTTCCAAATTCATGGCCGAACAGGTCGCCCTCGAAGCCGGCCGCGGCGACATGCGCGTCGTCACCGTCAATCCCACCACTCCCATCGGCGAACAAGACGTAAAACCAACTCCCACCGGACGAATCGTCGTCGACTTCCTGAAAGGGAAGTTTCCCGCCTACGTGGAGACCGGACTGAACCTGGTCGACGTCCGCGAGTGCGCCCGCGGGCACCTTGCCGCGCTCGAAAAAGGAAAAACGGGAGAGCGCTACATTCTAGGCGGCGAAGATCTCACGCTCAAACAAATTCTCGACAAGCTGGGTGCGATCTCCGGACTACCTTCGCCAAAAATAAAACTGCCCTACTTCGTCGCCTACCTGGCAGGCGCAGTCGATCAGACCGTCTTTGGCCGCCTCCTGGGCCGCGAGCCCCGCGCCACCGTCGAAACCGTGCGCATGGGAAAGAAAAAAATGTGGGCCAGCTCCGCCAAAGCCGAGCGCAAATTAGGATGGAAACCATCGCCTCCCGACGACGCCCTGCGCCGTGCGGTAGAGTGGTTCCGTTCAAACGGTTACGCATGAAATAGTACTTGATCGGTTTTGCAAGTTGATTTTGCATTGCTTCATCGGCTCGGACTTGCATCATGGTTTTTGCTTTGCCTTATTGGTTTTGTTTTAATCGCGAGTACTTTGCTCCATAAGTGTTGCTTTGAAGGGGTGCGGCTTCACCCGCACCGTTACATCCGGAAAAACAGCCGGGGCTTTAGCCGCTGCGGGAAACAAATTGAGCTCTTCTTTCAAAACAAAAGTCGCCACAGTAGCCGCGCTTGAGCGCGAAGTCAGCCCTCTCATCAAAAACTGGGATCGACTTCAGCAGAATTACGAAGGCCGCAGTTTCATTTTTTTCGAACGAGCCGACACCGTCGTCGTATGCGGAGGAATCGGCGCTCTAGCCGCGCGCCGCGCTGCCGAAGCCGTGATCGCCTTGTACGACCCGCTCCTCGTCCAATCCGTCGGCTTCGCCGGCGCGCTCGATGCGACCCTCCACGTCGGCGATATTTTCACGCCCTCGCAGGTGCTCGACGCCCGCGACGGAAGCCGCTTCCAACTTCAAGCCGGAAAAGGTACCCTAATCACTTTCATGGAAGTAGCCGGCAGCGCGCAGAAGAAAAAACTAGGAGCGGCCTATGCGGCACAGGCCGTCGATATGGAAGCTGCCGCCGTGGCGGCAGCCGCTCGCGCCCACAACATCGCTTTCGCCGTAGTCAAGGTAATCTCGGACGAGGCGGATTTTGAAATGCCCGGCAT
>JBAUVJ010000090.1:0-5154 GCA_049583165.1 Candidatus Sulfotelmatobacter sp.
AATCTAACTATGCTTGTGTTCGCGATCGCGCTGATGGCAAGCATCGGAAAGTCGCGTACGCTGCACAACCCGCAAGTGCCGCTGGTGGGGTCACTACTGCTGATCGAAACCGCGCTCTCGCTGCGAAGGAATTCTTGATCAATATTCATTCCTTCGCAAAACTTTTGAACGTGCCGCGATCTTCCGTTACCATTGCCTCCGGCCTGACGAGTCGCGAAAAAGTGATTCGTGTGACTAGCCTCTCGATGGGGGAAAATTAGAAAACGTCTTGGGGCCAGCCTCCAACAGATACAGACCACGGCAGCTGCGACATCGGCAAAAACGCGGGCGAGGGCGCCCGCCCCACATAGTCCTCCAGGAGCCACTTTGAGCTTCTCCCAACGTTTCCACGAAATTCGCATCGGCTTCGAGCGGCCATTCTGGGTCGCCAACATCAGCGAACTTTTCGAGCGGCTCTCCTACTACGCCGCATTCGCTTCCCTGCCGCGCTACCTGCATGAAAGCCTGAACTTCGGCGTAGAGCGCGCCAGCAGCCTGGCCGGATTGTTTGGCGGGTTGGTGTGGTTCCTCGCCGCATTTGGCGGAGCGCTTGCGGACCGAATGGGCTTTCGTCGAGCGTTGTCGCTGGCCTACCTGATTCTGAGCGTGTCCTATTTTCTGCTTGGGTCGATTGGCGCGCCGTGGCTCGCTCCGGTACGCGAGAGAATGCCGCTGGTAGTTTTCGTGGCGATTGTATTGATGTTGCCCGCGCTGGGTATCGCGCTGGTGAAGCCTTCCGTGGTCGGGACCACGGCGCGCGCATCGAAGGGAAATGTTCGCTCGATTGGCTACTCGATTTACTACACGCTGGTGAACGTCGGCGGAGCCGCGGGGCCTTTTCTGGCTGGGTGGGTCCATCAACATCTCAGCGTGGAGAAAGTCTTCGACATGGCGGCACTAAGCGTTTTTGCCATGTTCTTCGCCGTGCTCCTTCTGTTCAAGGAGCCGCGCCGCGCGGACGAAGTGCAGACAGCAAGCCTTGGCGAAGTAGCCAGAAATTTCTGGATCGTCATCTCCAACTGGCGGTTCATGCTTTTTCTTCTGATTTTTTCCGGGTACTACATCGCCTTCTGGCAGGAATTTATTATTCTTCCCATCTACATCCATGACTACGTCAATCCGAAGAGCAACACCGAAATGCTGCTCATGTGGGATTCGTTGACAGTCATCTCGTTACAGATGGTGGTCAGCATTGTCACGCAGAAGATACCGGCATTTCGCGGCATCACGCTGGGGACGCTGATTTCGGGCCTGGCCTGGCTGCTTCTCATTTTGCACCCCAGCGTGCCGATGGCAGTCGTGACGCTGATTGTCGTTGCCATCGGCGAGATCACCCAGCAACCGCGCTACTATGAATATATTTCGCGGCTCGCGCCTCCAGGACAGCAGGGCACCTACATGGGATTTGCATTCTTGCCGATTGGAATCGGGTCGCTGATCGGCGGCTGGTTCGGCGGGAGGCTGATTCATCACTTCGGAGAGGTTACGCACCAGCCTGGGGAGATGTGGTGGGCGGTCGCCGGCGTAGGCGTGGCAACCGCCGCGTTGCTCTGGATCTACGACCGGTTCGTAAGAGCGCAATGAACCGATCTCGGCTTGACTTGAGACCTCGCCTCTGGAATGATTCGCTGCGCTAGTGAATCGGAAGGAGGTTCTATGCCACATTATCTTCACCAAATCGCGTACTCCCGCGAGGGATGGGAGGCGCTGATGGCGCATCCTCAGAACCGCATTGAGGCGGTAAGGCCCGCGATCGAGAAGTTGGGAGGCAAGATCGAAACCGCCTGGTTCGCCTTTGGAGAATACGACGTAATCGTAGTTGCGGAGTTACCCGACAATGTGAGCGCTGCGGCGATTGCCATAGCGTTTGCGTCCGGTGGCGCCTGCAAGACTGTCCAAACCACGCCGCTAATGTCCCCGGAGGAAGCGTTGCAAGCCGTCAAGAAAGCTGGGGAATGCGGCTATCGGCCGGCTACGGGAACAGCTCGCGCAGCATAACTCCGGTTATTGCATCGGCAGGAACATACGGCGGCCTCAGCAGGGCCGCCTTTCTTGCCAGCGGATTCAGTCAAAATAATCCATGCCTCAGGCAAAAACCACGCCAACAGCCGTCGCCGCAAAGATTCGCCGCGCGCTGAAAGATGGCGGCTCCGCTGAACACGCCGAAGGCGTGCAGTGGTTTTTCAAAGACAAAATTAAATCGCATGGATGGTACACCGCCGATCTGCGGCGTGCCGCCGTAAAGTTTCGGCGGGAACTGAAAAAAGATCAAGGACTCGATTTTCTGGTTGAGGTCGGTGATCGTCTTTTTTCCGGTCCGGTGTTGGAAGAAAAAATTGCGGCCGTGTTCTTGCTTGAGAAACTCGACACGGAATTTGGCGACCGCGAATTCACGCTGTTTGAATCCTGGCTCGAACGGATCAGCAGTTGGTCGGACCACGATGCGCTGGTGCATGACCTGATCGCTCCCATGATCGCGGCAAAGCCCGCGCGCGCAAAGAAAGTTTTCCGCTGGGCGAAGTCGCCACACCGCTGGCACCGAAGAGCGGCTTGTGTAGCGCTGATTCGCGGCGCACGCGCGAAAATATTTTTTCCTGAAATCACAGAACTTTCCGACTCGCTTCTGGCTGACGAAGACGACATGGTGCAAAAAGGATTGGGCTGGCTGCTGCGCGAGACGGCAAAATTTGACGCCAAGCGGACTGTTCCCTATCTGATGAAGATTTGCGAGAGCGCGCCAAGATTGGTGCTTCGCACCGCTTGCGAGACGCTTCCAGTGGAAGCCAGGAAGCGGATCCTCTCCGGCAAGCGCCAACTCAAATGACCCTCTCGCACGCGACGGGTAAATCTCCTCCCGATTCGCCCAAATGCTTTCCATTGTTTACAATAGTGGTTTGCTCATGGACTTGGCCGCCATCCAATCTGCGCTGCGCGAACGCAACATCGACGCGTGGCTGTTTTACGACCATCATCATCGCGACCCCATCGCCTATCGTGTGCTCGGTGTGCCGGCGACCCTGATGGTGACGCGGCGCTGGTTCTATCTGATACCGGCGCAGGGCGAACCCGTAAAGCTGGTGCACAAGATCGAAGCCGGACACCTCGATTCCCTGCCCGGCAGCAAGCAGCAATATTCCGGGTGGCAGGAATTGTTCGAGAGCTTGAAGACGATACTCGCCACCTACCGCGACATCGCCATGCAGTATTCGCCGAACAATATTGTCTTCACCATTTCTTTAGTCGATGCAGGAACCATAGAACTGCTGCGTGGGCTGGGGAAAAATATTGTCAGCTCCGCCGACCTGGTGGCTCAGTTTGAAGCTACCTGGAGCGAGGAGCAGATCAAGACTCATTTTGCGGCGCGCGACAGCGTGGATTCGATCGTAGCAGCAGCCTTCAAGGAAATTGGACGGCGGGCGCGCAATGGCGGAACCACCGAGCATGAAATCCAGCAGTGGTTCGTGGAAGCGTTCCGCCGCGAGAACCTGCTCGCCGATGATCCTCCGATCGTGGCCGTCAATTCCAACGCGGGAAATCCGCACTATGAGCCACGTGCCGATCATCCCGTTCCCATTCGCGATGGCGATTTGATATTGCTTGACGTGTGGGGGAAAAAGAATGTCGCGAACGCGGTTTACTACGACATCACATGGATGGGCTTTGTGGGTTCAGCTCCGTCCGGGCGGATGCGTGAAGTTTTCGAGGTTGTGCGTGACGCACGCGACGCGGGGGTAAAGACCGTGGTTGATGCCATTAGCGCCGGGCGCGCGATTGCTGGATGGGAGGTTGACCGTGCCACCCGCAATCACATCAAGCAAAAAGGCTACGGTGAATATTTCATCCACCGCACCGGACATTCCATCGGCACGGACGTCCATTCCAATGGAGCGAATATGGATGATCTTGAGATCCATGATGAGCGCCGGCTTCTGCCTAATTCTTGCTTTTCGATCGAGCCCGGAGTTTACCTGCCGGAATTCGGAGTACGCAGCGAGGTCAACATGCTGGTGCGGCCCAGGTCGGCGGAAGTGACGGGCAACATTCAACGTGAGATCGTAATCATCTGATGGCAAATTCCACGACAGCGAAAGCGGTTGAACCGGCGCAGCCCGCCAGCACGATGTCAGTGATCGCGCCGGCCGTTGGCTGGCTCATTCCTGGGGCGGGTCATCTGATACAGCGGCGCTGGATTCGGGGCGTGTTGCTCTTCGTCTCCATTGCGACATTATTCGTGCTCGGATTGCTGATGCAAGGGCACATCTATAAGGCAAATGGCGGCGACATCCTGGATATTCTCGGATTCATTGGCGACTTGGGCGCGGGCGGAATGTATATTGCGACCCTCGCACTGAATGGCGGGCAGGGCGCGATCGCTTTTGCGATTGCGGATTATGGAACCAAGTTCATGATCGTCGCCGGTCTGCTGAATTTCATCGCCGTGGCCGATGCCTACCATATCGCCATCGGAAAAAAACAATGACCGTCCAACTCACCCACTTCAGTGCCGCATTCGTGTTTGCACTTTTTGCCTCCATAGTGTTCGGCATCACGCACCGCGAAACTACGCGCGATATGGTGCGCTATGGCCTTTATTGTTTCGTCATGTTCATGGGCGGAGTGCTGGTGGCGGGCTGGGCGATGTGGCTGGTGCGGAGATAGCGTTGGCTCTTGGCTCTTAGCCTTTGGCTTTTTCGGTTTCAACCTGGGGAGACTGTGCTGCACCCACTCGACAAGAAAGAGCCAAAAGCTAACAGCTAAAAGCTTCTTCTCACCCTGCCCACACAAAGGCATCAAACACACGGTTCGACTCAAAGTTTAGACGCCGGTAGAGAGCTACCGCGCGGAGATTCGCTTCGGTGACAGTTAGGGAGAGCATGGAAAATCCTCTCTTTCGCAGATTGCCCACCGCTGCGGCGAGAAGAGACTCGCCGATGCCGCGCGAACGAAATTCCGGAAGCACGCACACCTGGGTTACGTGGCCGACGTCGCCGCGCACACGAGAGCACAGAATTAATCCAATCAGGTTTTTGCTTTTTCGATCCAGGGCAGCGAACGACGATTCTATATCGAACAGTCCGCATCCTGGAAAGCGCACAATATTATTCAGGAAGCGCA
>JBAUVJ010000091.1:0-11269 GCA_049583165.1 Candidatus Sulfotelmatobacter sp.
TCATTACATCGGACGCGGGACACGTCTTAATTGATGGAGATTTGGCGGAGTCGGCGCAGCAGATCGTGGCCAATATTCGGTCGTTGGGTTTTCGCATCGAAGATGTGAAGCTCATTCTGAACTCGCATGTGCATTACGATCACGCCGGCGGAATTGCCGAGTTGCAGCGGATGAGCGGCGCGCGGGTAGTAGCCAGCAAATGGAGTGCAGCTGTGCTGAAGGCAGGCGGGGTTGGACGGGGGGACCCTCAACACGGGGTGCTGGTTGGGATCGCGCCGGTTAAGCGTGTGCGCGAATTGCGTGACGGAGAAACTCTTAGAGTCGGAGGGATTGTGATGACACCCCACTCGACCCCGGGACACACTCCAGGCGGGACGAGTTGGACGTGGAAATCTTGCGAAGGGAGTGTCTGTAAGAACATGGTCTTTGCGGACAGCATCACTCCGGTTTCGGCAGATGGATTTGAGTTCAACAAGAATCCCGAATATCCGCAAGCGGTCGAAGATTTTCAAAGGAGCTACACTTTTCTGGAGACGACGCCATGTGATGTTCTGGTCACTACGCATCCGGAAGTTTCCGGATTGTGGGATCGTCTTGATGCGCGAGAACGGGGAATGACGCCCAATCCGATGGTGGATGCGAGCGCGTGCCGGCGGCTTGCAGAGCACGGACGCGAGCAACTCCGTCAACGGCTTGCCGACGAGCGCTCACCGTAATTGTTCTGCCTTCGAATCAGAAGCTAGTCGGAGGTTTTGTAGTCACAGGCGTTGCGGCAGGGTTCGCAGTACATCAGGCCATCCTGGCAGAGGCGAACATCGAGCGTGGTCTGGCAGAGACAACAATATTTGTCGCATTCGCATTGGTTCTCTGGCATCTCGCACTGGGCGCAACGATATTTTGCGGGGCTGGTTCCGGCGGACATAACAATAATGTAGCGCTGGGCGGTGGGACCGGGGAACGTGCCGTTGGTAACCGGTGCGCATCCAAACGCCATTTGAGGCTCTCCGGGAGCGTCCCTCAGCGGCTAAAGCCGCGAGTAAGAGGAGTCGGTGATCGCAGCGCTCAAAGCGCTGCGCCACCCAAAATCACTGGGTCTCCGCCTAAGGTCAATGTGAGTCCGACCGAAATCGATACCTCGCGAACTGAAATCGATACTTCTCTCTTACCATATAATTCGGAGCAATGACCTTCCAACAGTTGCTGGACGGGGCGGAAGTCCTCTCGCAAAGCGGGGATCCGGGCGTGAGTAGTGTGGAATACGACTCGCGGCGGGTGAAGCCGGGCTGCGTATTTGTGGCCATGCGGGGGGAATCCAGCGACGGCAACCGGTTTATCGATCAGGCGATTCAAGCCGGGGCTGTGGCTGTGGTAACGGATTCGGCGGCGGAGAAACCGCGCGCTGGAGTGGCTTGGGCGCTTGTGCCGCACGGGCGGCGGGCGTTGGCGCGGGTGAGCGCCAACTTCTATAAACGGCCGGCGGAGCGGATTGCGGTCATTGGAATCACCGGCACGAATGGAAAGAGCACCACGGCGTTCCTGGCGGAAGCGATTCTGACGGCGGCGGGACGGAAGAGCGCGCTGATTGGGACGATTGAATACCACGTGGCAGGGAGAGTTTTGCCCGCGCCGCATACCACGCCCGAGGCGCTGGAGCTGAATCGCATTTTCAGTGAGGCGCTGGGACAAGGCGCGACGGACGCGGTGATGGAAGTTTCGTCGCATGCGCTGGCGCAGGAGCGCGTGTTTGGCGTGCCGTTTGATGTCGCCGTGTTTACCAATCTCACGCGCGACCATCTCGATTATCACAAGACGATGGAAGAATATTTCGCGGCCAAGCGAGTGCTGTTTCAGGGCTGCGGCACGGATGCGCCGCGAGCGGTGGTGACAAATCTGGATGATGAATATGGGGCGAAGCTGGCCGAATTCGGCCGCAAAAGAAGTTCCCTGGTGCTGAAGTATGGATGGGAGCGCGGCGACCTGCATGCGGAAAAAGTTGAGATCACCACGCACGGGACGCGATTTGATGTGGTGACACCTGAAGCGAAGATTCCAGTGTTTTCGGCGTTGATTGGTCGGGTGAATGTCTACAACATTCTGGCTGCGGCGGGAGCGTGTTATGCGCGGGGATGTCCGGCGCCGGCGATTGCCGCGGGAATCGACAGGCTGGCCTGCGTTCCGGGAAGATTTGAGCGAGTCGATTGCGGGCAGCCGTTCACAGTGGTGGTGGATTACGCGCACACCGACGACGCGCTGCGAAATCTGACAGCGCTGGCGCGCGAGTTGGTTTCTGGCTCGAAAGGCCGAGTGCTGACGGTGTTTGGATGCGGCGGCGATCGGGATAGGAAGAAGCGGCCGCTGATGGGCGAGGCGGCGGGGCGGGGAAGCGATTTCGTGGTGCTGACTTCGGATAATCCGCGGAGCGAGGATCCGCTGGCAATCATGAATGATGCGGTGGTGGGGCTACAGAAAACTGGCGTGAAGTACAGCGTTGAGGGAGACCGGCGTAAGGCGATCGCTCTGGCGATTGGAGAAGCCCGGCCGGGAGACATTGTGCTGCTGGCGGGAAAAGGACACGAGAAGGTGCAGGTGACGCGGGAAGGGACGATTCCGTTTGATGATTTGGAAGTAGCGCGCGGGGCGCTGCGAGCGGCGGGATTTGAGTGTGAGGCCGCGCGGGCTGGGTCGCACGGATGAGGCTGATGCTTGCCAGGATTGCGGAGTTTGTTTCCGCTGTGGGAGTATTCACGCCCGGCGAAGTGGTGCATGGCTATTCCATCGATTCGAGAACTGTGAATCCCGGCCAACTTTTTTTTGCCGTGAAGGGTGAGCGGCTGGATGGGCACGACTTCGTCGCTCAGGCCCTGGAAAAAGGGGCGACTGCGGCGGTTGTGCGCAAGGATCAACTGGCCCGTTATCAGATTAAAGAGCGTCTGCTCGCAGTGGAAGACACGTTGGCCGCGCTCCAGACTTTGGCAACAGCGGTGCGCAAGCTGTGGGGCAAACCACTAATAGCGGTGACCGGATCGGTGGGCAAGACAACGACGAAGGAAGCGATCGCGCATGTGCTGAGCGCACGGTTTCGTGTGTTGAAGTCTGAAGGGAACTTCAACAATCACTTTGGTTTGCCTCTCATGCTGCTCAAGCTGGAGCCCGACAATGACCTGGCGGTGATCGAAATGGGCATGTCGCATGCGGGAGAGATTAGAGCTCTGGCGAAGATTGCGCAGCCGGAGATTGGGGTGGTGACCAACGTCGCCCCCGTGCATCTTGAGTTTTTTGATTCGCTGGCCGGGATCGCGCGGGCGAAATATGAGTTGGTCGAATCGTTGCCCGCGAGTGGCATAGCGGTATTGAACGCCGACGACGAATATGTTTCGCAGTTTGGGCGCGACTTCAAAGGAAAAGTTGTGATGTATGGAACGCGAGTGACTGCCGATGTGCGGGTAGAAAATATCCAGGCCAGGGGAGCGGAAGGGACTGAGTTCGATGTGCTGATCGGAGAGTTGCGCGAACGTGCGGTGTTGCCGCTGGTGGGAGAGCACAACATATTAAATGGGCTGGCGGCGGTTGCTGTGGGATTGGAACGAGGGCTGAAGCCTTCCGAGGCGGTCGCGGCGCTGTCGACCCTGGCGCCGGCGGATAAGCGGGGGCAGGTTCTCCAAGTGGGTAACATCACGGTGATAAACGATTGCTACAATTCGAATCCGAAGGCTCTGGCGGCGATGGTGGATGCGCTGGCCAAGATGGAGGCGAAGCGACGCATCGTGGTGGCCGGCGAGATGCTGGAGCTGGGTCCGGCGGGCGAAGAGATGCACCGGCAGGCCGGGCGGCAGGTTGCGGAGAAACAAATCGATGCGCTGGTGGGTGTGCGCGGGCTGGCGCAGGCAATGGTAGATGCGGCGAAGGAGGCCGGCGGCCGGGCTGAATTTGTGGCGTCGTCCGAAGAAGCCGGCGAGTGGCTGGCGCGCGAGGCGCGCTATGGAGATGTGGTTCTGCTGAAAGCTTCGCGAGGAGTGAAGCTGGAAAAAGCGCTGGAGACCTGGAAGAGATTGAGTAATTTGGTAATTGAGTAAATTGGGTAATTGAAGATCGCTACGGTAAAGCAGTGGGGCCGTGTCCAATTACTCAATTATTCAATTATTCAATACCCCAATTACTCAATTTGCGGGACGGAGGCTGATTGCTCTACTGGCTGTTGTTCGTGAAGCTGCAGCATTATTTTCCGCCGTTCCGCATCTTCCGCTATTTGACGTTCCGCACCGCATTCGCCAGCCTTACTGCGTTGTTCACCGCGCTTATCGTGGGTCCTCTGGTCATCAACCGGCTGCGCGAATTCCAGATTGGACAATACATTCGCGAAGAAGGCCCGAAGGCTCATCAGAAAAAAGCGGGAACGCCGACCATGGGCGGCCTGCTGATTGCGATCGCAGTTGTGGTGCCAACGCTGTTGTGGGCCGACCTTAGCAATCGCTTCGTGTGGATTGCGGTATTCGCGACCTGTGCGTTTGCGGCGATTGGATTCACCGACGATTACAACAAAGTCGCGCACCGCCGCAATCTCGGCCTGACGGGGCGCGCAAAGCTGGGTCTACAGATTGCAACCAGCGTTGTGATCGCTGTGATGCTGATTGCGATGCAGACGTATGGAATGTATTCGACTAACCTGAATGTGCCATTTCTAAAACAGTTCCATCCCGACCTTGTGGTGCAGAGCCTGGAGCGCTTTCCGCACCTTTGGCCGCTGGCATTTCTGCCGTTCATTGCCTTCGTAGCATTCGTGATCGTGGGCTCGAGCAATGCGGTGAATCTCACCGATGGGTTGGACGGGCTGGCGATTGGCTGTACGGTCATTGCCGCGGCCGCGCTGGCCATGCTGACTTACGTCAGCGGCCATGCGACGTTCGCTACTTACCTGGAGTTGCAGCGCATGCCGCAGGTGGGGGAGCTGACGATTTTCTGCGGGGCGATGGTGGGATCGTCGATTGGATTTCTGTGGTACAACGCGCATCCGGCGGAAGTGTTCATGGGCGATGTGGGATCGCTGGCGCTGGGCGGGGCGATTGGGACGGTTGCGGTGATCATCAAGCAGGAACTGCTGCTGCCGTTTATTGGTGGAGTGTTCGTGATCGAGGCATTGTCGGTGATCCTGCAGGTGGGGTCGTATAAGCTGCGCAAAAAACGGATTTTCAAGATGGCGCCGATCCATCATCATTTCGAGTTGATGGGATGGTCGGAGTCGAAGATTATCGTGCGGTTTTGGATCGCGTCATTGGTGTTTGCGCTGTTTGCGCTGACGACGCTGAAATTGAGGTAAGAGAGAATCCGCAACGGAGGTCCCGATGGCGATCGCGTTATTAGGATGCTTCCTCGTCGTTGCAGCGGTGATTGGGCCAGTTTCGATGTGGATGAGAGTGCGTGTCAATGAGGAGCTTCCAGAGGACAGTCAGGTGCCATTGTGGTCGAGGGACTATCGACGGGTAGAAGAGATTTACAGTCAGCAACATCCCGACAGCGTTATCCCTGAGGTGAGCCGGTATGGACGCTATCTTGCGATGACCATGATTGGCGTAATGATCTTGTTAGGACTCACGGCAAAGCGATAGGGTCGGGAAAGTAAGGAAGTGTCTTGAGTCTATCTGTAACCAGAAGAGAAACGGATTTATTGGATCTTAACAACAAACGCGTGCTGGTGGTGGGCCTCGGCAAGTCCGGGGTGGCGTCGGCGCTGTTCTTGAAGGAGCATGGGGCGCGAGTTACGGTGTCGGATACGAAGAGCGGGGACGAACTGCGGAACGAGATTCCCGTGCTACTCGATCATGGAATAACGGTTGAGACCGGCGGGCACGGTGAGCGTACTTTTCGAGGACAGGATCTGATTGTTGTGAGTCCAGGCGTTCCGGTGGATGCGCCGCTGCTGGCCCAGGCGCGTGGGTTGGGCGAGGCGGTGATTGGCGAGATCGAACTGGCGGCCCTATTTTTGCCGGGACCGATTGTGGCCATTACCGGATCGAATGGGAAAACCACGACGACCACGCTTACCGGAGAAATTCTTACGGCGGGCGGATTGCCGACGCTCGTCGGCGGGAACATTGGCACTCCTGCGATTTCTCTGGCTGGGCGGGCCGCACTCGATACCGTGATCGTGCTGGAGGTTTCGAGCTTTCAACTGGAGACCATTCAAACGTTTCGTCCGAAAGTTGCCGTCGTCCTGAACGTGACGCCCGATCATCTGGATCGGCATAGGACGATCGAGACGTATGTGGATGCGAAGGCGCGCATTTTTGAAAATCAGCGCGGCGATGACTTCGCGGTGCTCAATGCCGACGATCCGACGTGCGTGACGATGGCGGCGCGGACGCGGGCTCAGGTGTTCTGGTTTAGCCGGCAGAAGGAAGTGAAGCAGGGAGCCTGGGTGCGCGATGGCAATATCCTGTTTCGTGATGGGGCACAACAGCACGAGATTATGCAGGCCTCCGAGATTCCACTGAAGGGCGCGCATAACCTAGAGAATGTGCTGGCGGCGGTGTGCGCCGGTGCGCTGATGGGCTGCTCGCCGGAGAAAATCCGGCAGGCGGTGCGCGACTTCAAGGCGGTCGAGCACCGGCTGGAATTTGTGGCGACGATCCGCGGTGTGGATTATTACAACGACTCAAAGGCCACGAATGTGGATGCGACGATTAAGGCGCTGGAGTCGTTTCCGGCGAACATTCACTTGATTCTTGGCGGCAAGGACAAGGGCAGCGACTACAGCGTGCTGAACGAATTGCTGCGACAGCGGGTGAAGCGGGTGTACACGATTGGGGCGGCAGCGGCGAAGATCGAGTCGCAGATCGTTTCTTCGAAGAGCGGGAATGTAGAAGTTGTTCATGCGGAGACGTTGGAGAACGCTCTGCGCGAGGCGAATGCCGTAGCGGAGGCGGGTGATGTGGTGCTGCTGGCGCCGGCCTGCGCGAGCTTCGATCAGTTTAAGAATTATGAGGAGCGGGGGCGGGTGTTTAAGGAAATTGTGCGGGGGTTGGCTTGAGAGACGTTTGACACGGCCCTCGGCCGTGTCGTCCCTAACGGGACTTGGTTCCATCTTATAGAGCTTACCCAGGAGTTACGTCCGGGGCTAATATGTGCCGCCGCTCTGCGGCTGATGTCCGGTGATTCGATCTGCCCTTCACTCCCAATTTTCTGATCGTGGTTCCTGCGTACCAAAATAATCAACAATCAAAATTCAACAATCGAACGATTCCTTCTGTGCCTCTACGCTCCTCCGTGGTGAAATGAACTTCCCATGGCGAAGCGGGTAAGTGTTGATCGCTGGTTGTTTACCGTGACCATGCTGCTGGTGTTTGTCGGTCTGGTGATGGTGTTTTCGGCGTCGGCGGTGATGGCGCGGGAGCGCTTTGGGTCACCGTACGCATTTCTGTGGAAGCAGTTGATCTGTGGCGGGGTGGGGCTGGTGGCGATGGTGGTCGCCATGCGGGTGGATTACCGGCGCTACAAGCATCCGGCGCTGGTGTTTTCGCTGCTGGGGCTCACTACACTGCTGCTGATCTCGGTGTTTTTTCTCGATCGCTCGCATAACACGCACCGCTGGATTCATGCAGGCGGATTTTCGTTCCAGCCGTCGGAATTGGCCAAGCCGGTACTGATTTTGTTCCTAGCCTATTTCCTCGAAGGGCGCGCAAGAACATCGCCGAGTTTCATGGACGACTGGCGCAGCACGCTGGCGCCGGCGGCGGCGCCTGTGCTGATGCTGCTGGGATTGATCGTGCTGCAGCCGGACCTGGGCACGGCCATTGCTTGCGCCGGAATTGCGGCCTGCATCCTGTATGTGGCGGGAATGCGGATGCGGTATTTCGGCTATGCGTTCGGGGCGTCGCTGGTGCCGCTGTACTTTCTGATTTTTCATGTGAGCTTCCGGCGCGACCGCATTTTGGCGTTTATGAATCCCTATGCCGAGCGGCAGAAGGCGGGATTCCATTTAATCCAATCGCTGATCGCGGTGGGCACGGGCGGCGTGACCGGCACGGGGCTGATGGAGGGCAAGCAGAAATTGTTCTATCTGCCGGAGCCGCATACTGATTTTATTTTTGCCGTGACGGCGGAAGAGTTGGGGCTGGTAGGCGCGCTGTTTGTGGTGTCGCTGTTTGCCATTTTTCTGTGGCGCGGCATGCGAGCTTCGTGGCGCACGGAAGACGCATTCGGACGATACCTGGCGGTGGGAATCACCAGCATGGTGGTGTTGCAGGCATTCATCAACATCAGCGTGGTGCTCGGCATGATGCCGACCAAGGGAATTCCGCTGCCGCTGGTTTCATACGGAGGGTCTTCGCTGTTTGTAACGCTGGCTTGCGTCGGGGTGCTGCTGAATATTACCAAGCAGGCGGAATAAAACTGCGGAATAGAAACTATAGAGCTGAAGAGATGAGTGGCCTTATGAAAAATGTGTTTCTGATTTTTATTTTCAGTGCGCTTCTGAGTGTGGCGGCCGCGGCGCAGAAATCAGAGCCGGCGGCCCAGCCAATTCAAATGCCTCCACAGACGCCAATATTTTCTCCCGCCGAGTTGGCGGCGAAGGTTCCCGCGCCGAAGCCCGAAGATGTGAAGTCGATGGATGCGATCTTGCGCGCGATTTATGACGTGATCTCCGGACCGGCAGGTGGGCGTGATTGGAATCGGTTTCGATCGGTATTTCTTCCGCAGGCGAGGTTCACACAGGTGGGCAAGGGGCCCGATGGCTCGATATTTGTGATTTCGTGGAACGTGGACGAGTTCGTGCGCGACGGGGGCGAAGTTTTTTCCAAGCGGCCTTTCTACGAAAATGCCATCGTGAACCGGCCCGAGTCATTCGGGAATATGACCCAGGTATTTAGCAGTTATGAGTCGCGGAACGCTCCCGGAGAAAAACCGTTCGAGCGTGGGATCAACAGCATTCAACTCTTGAATGACGGGACGCGCTGGTGGGTGGTGTCCATTGCGTGGGACTCGGAGCGGCCGGGTAATCCGTTGCCGGCGAAGTTTTTGGGGAAAAAGTGAGGCTTACTTGATGGCCTCGCCAAAAGAACCCCCTCGACGAGTCCTCGGCACAGTAGAGTAAAAAGAGGTCCTTCGACTTCACAAACACTTCGCACTCGCGAACTGTTTGCTGCGCTCAGGATGACAGTTCTGGGTGGTTTATAGTCATCTCATGCGGGCCATTCTGGCGGGCGGCGGGACGGGCGGGCACGTAATCCCGGCGCTGGCTATCGCCAACGAACTCAAGAAAAGTTACGCGGCCGAAGTGCTGTTCATCGGGACCGCGCGCGGAATCGAGAACCGCCTCGTGCCGGCGTCGGGATATCCGCTGCGGTTGGTGCGAGTGGGCGCGCTGAAGAATGTAAGCCTGATGACGCGCGCGAAGACGGCATTCGATTTGCCGCGGGCGGTGTGGGACGCGGGCCGCATGTTGAGTGAGTTTGTGCCGGACGTGGTGATCGGCGTGGGCGGATATGCTTCCGGCCCGGCCATGTTGGCCGCAGTGATGAAGCATATTCCCACGTTGGCGTTTGAACCGAATGTGGTGCCGGGATTCGCGAATCGCGTGGTCGCGCGATTTGTGTCCGGTGCAGCGGTCCACTTTGAGGAGACGGCGAAATATTTTCGTCGCGCCGAGGTGACGGGCGTTCCGGTGCGGCAGGCGTTCTTTGAAATCCCGGCCAATAAGAAGCGCGGCGGCGTGCCTACTTTGCTGGTTTTCGGCGGGAGCCAGGGAGCGCACGCGATTAATGAGGCGATGATCCGGTGCTTGCCGGAGTTGCGGCGGCAGGCCCCGGGAATTCACATCATCCACCAGACAGGTGAGCGTGACTATAATGACGCGCTGGCGGCGTATCGCGAGTTGAATAGTACGACGGGCGAGTCCGCCGAGGTTTTCAAGTTTATTGAAGACATGCCAGCAGCATTTGCGCGGGCCGATCTGGTGGTGTGCCGGTCGGGTGCGAGTACCGTGGCGGAGATTACGGCGGCGGGGAAGCCGGCGATTTTTGTGCCGTTTCCGCGAGCGGCGGATGATCACCAGCGAGTGAATGCGGAGGCGCTGGCCCGCGAGGGAGCGGCGGTGGTGGTCGAAGAGTTGAAGTTGGAAGGTGTGTGGCTGGCGGAGACGATTGCGGCTTTGCTGGGAGATCCGCGGAGGCTGGAGTCGATGAGCGCGGCGGCGCGGCGGTTGGCGCATCCCAACGCGGCGCGGGATATTGCGGCGATGGCAGTGCGAGTGGCTGGGATTGAGGTGGGGATGGATCGTGAGGAGCCGTAGAGAGTCTCGATAGAGTTTGTTGATGAGTTCGCGGAGATGTTGAAGTGATGGGGGTCCTTCGACTGCATAAATGCTTCGCGTTCGCGAAGCATTTACTTCGCTCAGGATGACAGAGCTCAGGATGACAGAACTATGAGAGGGTCTTGGCGACGGCGATTGGGCGGAGTTGGAGTTGTGGTGCTCGTCCTGTGCGGAGCGCTGTATGTGGGGGACTGGCTGGTATGGCGGTGGCGTACTACGCGAGGCACAGCGTCTGGCTCAGTAGAGGTCCATCAGTTTCTTTCGACATCGCTGAAGGGCAACAAAACTGAATATGACCTGGTGGGGAGCTTTCAGCAGCCCTGCAGCCGCTCGATTTTCCCACAGGGAGGGAATCCTGCTTGCTGGTGGCTGCAACGGCATAACTCGCAGTGGGAATGAAACCAATTTGGTAATTGAGTAATTGGGTAATTTGGCAATTTTCCGGACCCTTAAAATCTTCCGAAGGCACAAATTACTCCATTACCAATTTACCCAATGGTTTTGATTCATGTTTGCCAAGATTCAGCAGATTCATTTCGTGGGGATTGGCGGGATCGGCATGAGCGGGATTGCCGAGGTGTTGCTGAATCTCGGGTATAAGGTTTCGGGATCGGATCTGAAGCATTCCGGTGTGACGCAGCGGCTGGCTGGCTTGGGAGCGGCGATTTTTGAGGGACACCGCGCGGAGAATATTGCCGGAGCGGAAGTGGTGGTGACCAGTTCGGCCATTGCGGCGGAGAATCCTGAAGTTGTCGAAGCGCACAGGCTGCACCTGCCGGTGATTCAGCGGGCAGAGATGCTGGCGGAGTTAATGCGGTTGAAGTATGGCATCGCGATCGCCGGGATGCACGGTAAGACGACCACGACTTCGATGGTGGCGGCGGTGCTGGCCGGGGGCGGGCTCGATCCTACTGTGGTGGTTGGCGGGCGCGTGGACGCGATGGGATCGAATGCGCGGCTGGG
>JBAUVJ010000092.1:0-4491 GCA_049583165.1 Candidatus Sulfotelmatobacter sp.
GCGAAACGAGGAGCCGTCGGGAAGCGCCGACAAGGTATCTCTGACACTCAGGGCACACCGGTGCGCTAGCACTGAAGACCATTCCGATCGAAGGGGCGGGGCGAAAATTGTTTCTGCTACGGCCGAACTCATTCAGAAAGGAGATGGTAAGCCTCAAATGCCGGGTACGCCCCCAAAGAGATCGGCGGCAGTTCCCGCAACCATTGTTGATGGAGTTGCGTTTCTTAACCTGCAAAAGGGTGGAAGCTTCCTCATCGATGCCCGCCTGGAGGAAGAATGTGCCAGCATGCGACCGTGCTTTCCCATAACGCATACCGTTGATGAGGACTGCGAAATATGCATTTGCGCTGAGCCTCGGGAACGAGTCGTGACACTCCTCTTTGTCGACTCCTGCGGAAGAGCCCTCGAACCATCCGAAGTGTTCGTAGATCATGGAGGGCAGACCCAAGTGCTGCCGGCGGCCCAAGGCGGAACATACGCCTTAACCGGCATGGAAGAAGGCCGCCTGAAGCTCGTTTCGCGCAGTTGGAGGTTCAGGCCGGACGAGGTTGAAGTGGTTGATCGCATGAACCAAGTACATCTCTTCGAGGCAACTGCGGTCCATGCCCCGATGGGTTCGGTGGAGCGAGAGGAGATTGTTCTGGAATTTGCCGAGAAACTCAGAGAGGGTGAGCACGGTGCCTTCAGAATTCTCACCATTGAGGGGAGGTTAGTCGAGACGATTCATGCGGGTAGCGAGCCGGCGCGATACTACCCCGCCGGCGGGGAGCCCCTCATGATTCAGGCCGTGCGAAACGGAGCGGTTCTCGAACAGATTTTGCACCCAGGGCACAAGCAGCCCTGAAATTGCGGACGGTCAGATTTAGCTATCGAACATTCGTCCCCGCTATATAAGGAACGGTGAAAAATATGAGCCACCACTACAAGTTCGGCAAGGAAGTAAAGGAATCGGAGATTGACCTAACCGCGTACCCGGTTCTCACCGAGGAAATCGGATATCCACCGTCACCGGTATCACGGCCTCCTGGGGCGGCAGGCCCACCCATGGGTGGCGGCGCGGCAGGAGGGCTGGGGCAGGTTGCCTCGCGGGCGATTGGTGACGTGCTGGGCTGGAAAGCCAACGCTGCCGATGCCAAGGGTTTCGTCGGAGCCCTCACTCAGTCATTCTCTCTGACCCAGGTCGAGGGGCGCATTGAATCTAAGTGGAACCCCAAGAGCTACACCGTACAAACCGATCTTGCCGGCGGAATCACCGGGGCACAGGCCAGCCTTTATGCTCGGGCGCAGGTAGCCCAGGAGAAGTGCCTGCCCCTGCTGGATGGCCTTTACGCGCTGGATCCCCGGGCCGATCCCGAGTATGTCAAGGCTCTGCGGGAGATGGCGAAGAGCCAGATTACGGAAATCGTCAAGCAATTCGGCGTGGTTCCACCGTCGATTTTGCGAGTCAACACATATTTTGAAATTCTGCTTGGGGTCGACCCGAAGCGTTTGCGAGGGCAGGAAGGACGTCTTGCATATGAGGAACGCGAGGGCCTCGATTACCGAGTCTCTGTCAGCACGGATCCGGACACAATTGGTGGCACACTGGGGGATATCCGCAAGATCTATGGAATCTACTTCCAGCGCGACGGCCACGATAATCCCCTGTCCAACTCGGTAGAGGACGAGCAGGATATCACCAACTTCCGTGTGATCTCCGATTACATGACATCTCTGTTGATGACGTGGCTGAGCAATTTCGAATACTTTAGCCTGAGCATGGGCAAACTTCCGGCATTTTTGGGAACACAACTGATCTTGATCGGGCGGCAATTTAACGTAGTGGCGGAAACTGTGAACGAAGTCCGCTTCGCGCTGGATTCCGTGTTCATCGGACCCAACGAGCGGCAGCAGTTGTTGCTGGAGTTCCCAATGCACGACGGCCATAAACTCCCGTCCATGTACCTGGAGGATGTGCTGACGGAAATTGAAGGTACGGTAACTGATGAAGGTCCGCGGCTCATCAAGGACGGTGGCCGGATTGCGCTGCAGAACAACGTCCAGCCTGTGCTTCGAACCCTGATCGGCATGATCGAAGGCGCGCACAACCCGACCAACTTAGGGTCGCTGCCGGATGGCTATCGAACACCGCGAGTGCGCCGTTCTCTAGACGATTTGCGCGACCAGTTGAAATATCTCCACACTCTGGCGAAACAGGTGGGGATGAAGGTCCCGCAGCCGTGGCAGCAGTAGCTAATGATGGCGCAGCGCGACCGGCATTTCGGGGGGGATGGCGGTGAGAAAAAATCAAGTCCGAGCGCTCACTGGGTGAGGAGCGCGGTACACGAGGAGGCGTATCCATGGCATTACATAAGGATCACCAGAGCTTATATGACCGCATAGCGGCGTTGCGCGAGCAGGTGACGGAACGGCTGGGCGCTGACCTCATCTCCAATCCGCAACTCGCCGACGCTCTCACCAAACAGATCGACGATATGCTCAAGTCCGTTGTGGAGACGGACGCCAAAGCTCCGGCGCCGCCAGATAGAGGCCTGGGAGCGCTGATCGGCATCGGGCCGGAGGCTGCCACCGAGATCGGCACCACGCGCATGCCACCGGGCGTAGAGCCGTACGACGAAACCATCACCTCCGAACGCCTCATGGCGGTCGGAGATATGTACTATCTCTGGCAGCATGAGAGGATCGGGGTCTTCCGTGCGGTGCAAAAGCTCCAGGAGTTGTTCAAGGCCGGCACGGTGCGGTTGTCGGCTGGGCCAGGCGCCTTCGCCTTGTACCAGTTCGATCGCCGGGACGTGCTGCGCTATACCAAGAGGGACCGGTTGTCCGCCTACAAGCGAATCTTCGGATACGGCGCAGCACCGGTTCCTACGGGATCACGTGCCAATACCGACTATCACAAGTTGTTCTCTCACTTCGTTCACCAGGTCACGTTGTTCTGGCGTGACAAACGCATTTCCGATGTGATTCGCGAACGCGCTTACGATCCTAGTTTTGGCTCGATCGCGATTGTGCGACGTGCGGGCCTGGATTTGCGCAATAACCTTAAGTGGCTGTCTTTCGGCCATCTGAATGTGTTGCGCGTGGAAGTGATGCAGCTTCTCGAAGAGGCGTTCAAGATCCTCAATTCAGACGATGTGAAGCGCTTGTTCGGCGCCGACAACGCCTGGGATGTGGTGGAGGAAGTATTGATTCGCTACTACAACGAGCGCCTGGTAACTTCACCCCGCCAGCGCATGGGCGTTACCGGACGCGAGGTTCTGCGTTGGCTGGCACAACCGCACATCTTGCAGACCACCCGTGCACAATTCGAAACGCTGTTACTGGAGATTGCCGAGCAGTCCGAAGAATGGCTGACCAGCGCGCAGGCCATGGGCGTCAGCAAGCGGACCGGATCGCATCGCGTGCTGCCCTGGGACCAGACCCAACCTACACCGGTAAAGTCGAACGGCAGGCAAAAGGCAGGAGCATCTCCTCATCGGGATTCGGCCCGAGAGTTCGAATTTGAAGTTTAACCGGTGCGCCACGTCTCAGCGCGAACTAAATCGAGTTCCCGCTGAGACAGCGGCGAAGGCTCGAACACTTACCGAGAAAAGCTCGTGTCTGCATCAGTCTTGACGTGCCGCAACCCGGAATTTATAGGCGAGCATTCACGCATGAGCAGCCAAACCGTGGGGTGAAACTTGCATCCGGATCGCCCACTCAAGTTTGCCCGCGCGCATCGCGCCAGGTTTGTCTCGGAACTGAAGCAGTTCCTCCGCTTCCCCAGCGTGAGCTCGCAACCAGAGCGCGCCGGTGATGTCCGAGAGTGCGCGAACTGGCTGGCGCGACATCTTAAAACTGTTGGCCTAGATCGTGTGCGCATAATTCCGACCCGCGGTAATCCCATCGTTTACGCCTCGTGGCTGTGCGCGCCGCGCCGCCCCACGCTGATCATCTATGGCCACTACGATGTTCTTCCCGGAGAACCACTGCGCGAATGGAGTACTCCACCGTTCACTCCGACGCTGAAAAACAACAATCTCCATGCTCGCGGCGCCAGCGACGATAAAGGGCAACTCTTCTCGCATATCAAGGCTATCGAGTCTTACTTGAAATCCACTCGCGCGCTGCCGATCAATGTGAAGTGTATTTTCGAAGGCGAAGAGGAAATCGGAAGTCCGCATCTAACTTCGTTCATTGCGCGAAATAAACGGGCTCTTCGCGCGGACGTCGCAGTCATCTCCGACACTCGCATGCTCGCTCCGGATCGACCAGCGATCAGTTATGCGCAGCGCGGTGGATTGCGGGCCGAACTCGAGGTGACTGGCCCTCCGCAGGAATTGCATTCCGGTAATTTCGGCGGCGCGATTCATAATCCTCTGCAAGCCTTATGCGAGATGATTGCGCGTTTGCATGATGCGGACCAGCGCGTGGCAATCCCTGGCTTTTACGACAACGTCCGTAGCTGGAGCGATGAAGAACGCGCTTTCATGGCGCGTACCGGCCCGACCG
>JBAUVJ010000093.1:0-5451 GCA_049583165.1 Candidatus Sulfotelmatobacter sp.
TATGCCACCCATCCGCTGAAACCTGAAAGCAGATGAGTAACACCACCGCCCCAAAGCTGTGGCCGAAAACATAGCAGCCAGTAGCCATTCCAAGCAAGTAAGGTATTTTCGAAGAAGATGCAGAACCGACCATCCGATTACAGCCCCGGGAGGGGCGACATAAGATAGCCGGCACGTCAGTGCCGGGTAAAAAAAATAAAGATGGAACAAGTCCCGTAGGGACGGCACTACTGGCTCAACTTGATCGCCAATTGCCGCTCCGGCTGAGTCATCTTGCCCCAAAGGTTTTGCAGGTCGTCCTGCAGAGATTGATTGTCCGGCTGCTTGTGCAGAGCCAGAGCGTACCAGCGATACGCCGTCGGCAAATCGCGCGGCGTGCACGTGCCGCTCGAATAAAGTGTCCCCAACGAAATCATCGCCTTCACATTCGACTGCGCCGCCGCCGGCTTCAGCAGCCGTAATCCTCGATCACAATCCTGCCGCACTCCGTTCCCATAAAGATATCGCTCCGCCTCGACCGTCGGATCGAGCGGCGTAACCGGTGTCGGCTTCGGCACCCGCGTTCTGGTCGCCGCCGTCGGCTTGGTATTCGCCGCCGGAGCTTCCGAATCGGTCGAATCAGAGCCGTCCGCCGAATCAGGCTGTGCTGCCTTGCCGGGAGCGTCTGGAGAAACAGAAGCAGCAGGCGCAGGTTTAGCCGGCGGTGCAGCTGCTGTCGGCGCAGAAGTGGTATCCGAAGCAGCACTCGATGGAGATGCATTCGGCGCAACCGGTTGCGCCGCAGCATCCGGAGTTGCCGGATTCGCACTCGCAGAACTCGGAGTTGTACTATTCGAATTCGGAGCGCTCGAATTTGCGGAACCCGCACCAGAAGCATTCGGACTAGCAGAGCCCGAACTTACAGGACTCGTATTCTCGGAACTTGTACTCCCGGAACCCGAACTCGCCGCCGGCGCGCTCCCCGAATCCGTCCCGCTCGGCGCAGACTCCACCGCTGCTGGCTTCTTATCATTCAACAGCCAGTCAAACCCACCCTGCTTCCAGCGCAAATATCCAAACCCTCCAGCCAACGCCAGAGCGACAACCACCAGGAAAAACTTGCCCCATCCACGCTTCGGCTCTTCTTCGTCTTCATCCTCCAGCAGGTAATCCAGATTGCCCGACGATCCTCGCACCTGATCGTTTCCCCCGCGCCCATACCGTGAATAGTCGCCTCCCCCGTCCGCAGGTTTATTCAACCCCAGAAAAGATGGCCCGCTGATGATCGGGTTTTGATTTGCTGGCGGAGCCGCGTACGGCTCCTTCACCGCCGGAGTGCCACTCGAAGCGGCCGCGCCGGAAGGAACCTGATCCGACGCCGACCGCGCCGGAGCACTCGGGGTAAACATACGAGGAGCACGAACCTCTGCGGACGGACGAATGGATGGCGTTTCCCCTCTCTTTTCCGGCGGACTCATCGTCGGTGGCGCGGCAGATGCCGCAGCCTGCGTCTTCGCAACCAGAGTCGCACCGCACATTCCGCAAAAGCGGTTGCCGTCGGAATTCTCATTGCCGCATCTCGGGCAGCGCACTTACCCTCCTCAAGTTACCTATCTAGATTAACTCCACACCCGCATATCAAGCGAGTACGATGCCGATTCCCACCCAACCGTCCAGTATTCAACCCGTAACCACGCACAAACCAGAAACTAGAAACCGGAAACTAAAAACCGTCTTTCATGCTATGCTGCGCAAAACCTGACATCCATATTTTAGGACGCTCCGTGCTGATAGAACTGCGGCTGGAAAACTATGCAGTCATCGACAATGCGGCGGTAGAGTTCGCCTCCGGCCTGAACCTGCTGACCGGCGAAACCGGCGCGGGCAAATCCATTCTCATCGACGCCCTGGCGCTCCTGCTCGGCGACAAAGCTTCGAGCGAAGTAATCCGCACCGGCGCCGAGCGCGCCGTAGTCTCTGCCGTATTTGAGTGCGACGGCAGTGCCGGAGATTCGATCGAGAACATCCTCGAACGCAACGGCCTCGACGAATCCGAAGATGGCTCGCTCATCGTTCGCCGCGAGATCGCACCCGGCGGCAAGGGCCGCGTCTTCGTCAACAATCAAGCCGCAACCGTCGCCGTCTTGCGGCAGCTCGCGCCTCATCTGGCCATCATCCACGCCCAGAACGAATCGATCCTCTCCTTCGACCCTCCTGCTCGCCTGGAATTATTAGATGGATTTGCCGGAAGCCAGCTCGACCCGGTGGCGGCCGCATACGCGGCCTGGAACGAAATCCGCGAACGCATCAAAGAACTCGAACAGGGAGAACAAGACCGTCTCCGTCTGGTTGATCTTTGGCAATTCCAGAAGCACGAAATCGAAGAAGCTAGAGCCCAATCCGCCGAAGACGAGCAATTGGAAACCGAGAAGCGCGTCCTTTCCAACGCGGAAAAAATTTACAACGCCGCCATGCAAGCCTTCGATCTGCTTTATGAAGGCGACGTCTCCACCTCCGCGTCCCTGCGCTCCGCTCAAAAACAAATCGAAGAGCTCGCCCGCTACGAACCTAAGTTTCAGGAAGCGCTCGCCGCGCTTGAGACCGCGCGCATCAGCGTGGAAGATGTCGGCGCAACCCTGCGCGATTACGCCGGCGGAATCCACGCCTCTCCCGAACATCTGGCGGAAGTGGAAGACCGCTTGGCGATGCTCGACCGCCTAAAACGGAAATACGGTCCTACAC
The DNA here is from genome assembly GCA_049583165.1 of Candidatus Sulfotelmatobacter sp. GTDB lineage: Bacteria > Acidobacteriota > Terriglobia > Terriglobales > Acidobacteriaceae > Sulfotelmatobacter. The sequence goes on from JBAUVJ010000093.1 coordinate 2,722, forward strand.
TCGACGATGTGCTCCTCTTTGGAGCCGACGTTGCCCGCAAGCTCTCCGAAATCGAAAATAAAGATGAAATCTTGCGCGAGCTACGCGCCGAATTAGCCAAAGCTGCCACGGAATACCTGCGCACAGCGCGTGCCACATCCAAAAAACGCCAGGAAGCCGCCCGCAAACTTGAGAAGCTGGTCGAAGCCGAGATCAACGATCTCGCCATGAGGTCCACATTCCGCATCGAAATCGCCACCTCGGAAGAGGAAGGGAACTGGTCTCACACTGGAATCGACCAGGTCGTCTACATGATCGCGACCAATCCCGGCGAGCCCATGCGCCAAATGGAACACATCGCCTCCGGCGGCGAATTATCTCGCGTAATGCTCGCCCTGAAAGTAAGCGTAGAAAGCCGTGTGGTGCGGGCGCCCTCGCCCGCAAAAGCCGATACCCGTAGACACGCTCAGCGCACCATGGTCTTCGACGAAATCGACACCGGAATCGGCGGCCGCGCCGCCGAAGCTGTCGGCAAAAAACTGAAATCTCTCGCCCGCTCCAATCAAGTCCTCTGCGTCACCCACCTCCCGCAAATCGCCACATTCGCTGACCACCACTACGTCATCGAGAAAAAAGAGCGCAACGGACGCACCCGCACCACCATCCGCCCCATCGTCGGCGAGGAGCGCACCGAAGAGGTCGCCCGCATGTTAAGCGGCGCCAAACTCACCGATACCTCCCGCAAACACGCCGAACAAATGATCAAAGCCAACAAGTAGCACCGGCGTCTCATGGCGAGATCGTCCGTGAAGTTAAGTAGCGCTGGCGTCCCGCCGGCAAGCCTGCCAGCTTGACCTCTCCAGCTAAGTTAGCTAAGATAAGTTAGCTAACCACGAGCGTCATGGAAACCATCACCATTCACAAAGCTAAAACCCAACTTTCCCGCCTCATCGAGAAGGCCTGCAAGGGCGAGGAAGTCATCATCGCGCGCGGCAAAAAGCCTGTGGTGAAGCTGGTAGCCATCGAAGACAACCTTGGCGACCGCAAGCCCGGAGCATGGAAGGGAAAAGTTAAAATTGGTCCTGAGTTTTTTGAGCCCTTACCCCCGGAAGAGCTAGAGGGCTGGGAGTAAGCGCCAGTGCGCTGCCTGCTGGATACCCACACATTGATTTGGTGGATGACAAATGATCCTCATTTGTCGAGGTTTGCTCGCAATCTCATCGCACGAGAAGACAATACTTCTATGGTCAGCGCGGTTTCCGCCTGGGAGATCGCTACAAAGGTCCGCTTGGGACGACTTCCCGCTGCCGCAGAGTTGGTCCAGGATTTCGTCGCTGACCTGGTACGGCAGCGAATACGAATTCTCGACGTAAGTGCTGACCACGGTATCCGAGCCGGTTCGCTGCCTGGTCCACACAAAGATCCCTTCGACCGCATGCTGATTGCCCAAGCGCTCGCTGAGAATGTCCCGCTTGTCAGTAACGATCGGGCATTGGACGGATACGGTGTGAAACGCCTATGGTAGTGTCAGCCAGCATTGCGCCACTCACTGCTCAGAACCCCGCTCCCAGCTAATCCCCGCTGTTTCTGCACCTTACATTGACCACAAAGGCACTTTCCAGTACCTTAACACTACCGGGATAATCGAATTCATGTACCCTAGGTGTATGGTTTTCAGCTCGTCTTTTTGCATCTAAAAAGATCTCGGGACAATCTCACCTTTGGAGCTTAATGGTGCCAGAGAGCCAGGGAAAGACTTTACTCTTATTAAAGCCGCGAGGCTTCTGTGCCGGCGTGGTGCGCGCCATCGATGTCGTCCGCATCGCGCTCGAGGCCTTCGGCCCGCCCATCTACGTCCGCAAAGAGATTGTTCACAACAGCTTCGTCGTCGATGAACTTCGCGGCAAAGGCGCAATCTTCGTCGATAGCGAGGACGAAGTTCCCAACGGCGAACGCGTCATCTACAGCGCCCACGGAGTCTCGCCAGAAGTTCGCGAACACAGCGCCCGCCGCGGTCTCCGCGTCATCGACGCGACCTGCCCCCTCGTCACCAAAGTCCATGTCGAAGCCGTAAAGTTCGCGAAGGAAGGTTATTCGCTCATCTTGATCGGGCACCACGATCACGACGAAGTCATCGGAACCCTCGGCGAAGCTCCGCTCGTGACCCAGGTCGTCGGCAATCCCGAGCAGGTCAAGTCACTCTCCGTCCCTGATCCCAATCGCGTGGCGTATCTCACTCAGACCACCCTCAGCCTCGATGAAACCAAAGACATCATCGCTGCGCTCAAGCAGAAGTTCCCCAACATCAAAGGCCCCGCCGCGCAGGATATTTGCTACGCCACCGAGAATCGCCAGGTAGCGGTGAAGCAGGTAGCTTCGGAATCCGATCTGCTGCTGGTGGTGGGCTCGGAAAACAGCTCAAACTCCAATCGCTTGGTCGAGGTCGCTCGAAACCTGGGCACCAACGCCCATCTCATCGATAGCTACAAGGATATCGAAGCTCCGTGGCTTGTCGACGTGAAGACCATCGCGCTGACAGCTGGAGCGTCCGCCCCCGAGTGCCTGGTGGAAGAGACTATGAAATTTCTTGCCGGTAAGGGTTTTGACAACGTGGAGGAACTTGAAGTCATGCCGGAGAACGTCCGCTTCGGTCTGCCGCCAGAAATCGTCGAAGCCATCGCCGCCGCCCCGGCCACCGTCACCGCAGACTGATTTCAGGGTGCCGATGAGTTCAGCCAGGGAGAATATGTC
>JBAUVJ010000094.1:0-7732 GCA_049583165.1 Candidatus Sulfotelmatobacter sp.
GGTCCAGATTCGCGTCACCTCCGGAACTGTCAGCAACATCAGCATTGCGCCAGTTTATGTGAATGGCAAAGATCAAGGGTTACCCCCAACGCCGGACTCGATGCAGCCTTCCTCAAATGATCCGCAATGGTTCACCGGCAAAGTTTGGCTGATGGAATCCGGCTCGTGGGAAATCCGCGCCGAAGTTTCCGGACCGCAAGGAATCGGCAGGCTGGCTGTACCAGTGCCCGTGTTTGCACGACGGACTTTGCCGATGCAAAAAGCTCTCGGGTCGGTGCTATTCGGACTGATGCTTGTTCTCGCTTTTGGAATAGTCTCAATCGCCGGAGCAGCTGCTCGCGAAGGTGGGCTTCCGGCCGCAGCTATTCCTTCACTGCGAAACAGGCGCCTCGGACGGATTGCAATGGCCGTTGCCGCTGCGCTTGTTGCAACCATTCTGGCGCTGGGAAATTGGTGGTGGAACGCACAAGCCGCTGGTCTGAAACAATCCACAATCTACACGGCTCCGCCGCTCAGGGTTTCGTTCGACGGAGCCAGCCACTTAGCACTGCAGATCGAGGAAGACTTCTGGCACAAGAGCCGCAAAGATCAATGGTCGATGAGCCTGGTTCCGGATCATGGGCATTTGATGCACGCGTTTCTATTGCGCGTCCCAGCCATGGACCGCTTCTACCATTTGCATCCCGAACAAGCGGACGATGGATCCTTCATCCTGGAGCTGCCGACAATTCCTTCGGGTAAATACAAGGTCTTCGCGGATATTGTTCGCGGTACGGGATTTCCAGAAACTCTGGTGAGCGAGATCAAGTTGCCAGATGTCGCGGGGAAACCAATCTCTGGCGATGATTCAGGTGTCGCCGCTTCGGCGTTTCAACCCCCCAATCACGCGAGGAATGTCTCGCCTCTGGCGGATGGTGGGACCATGCTTTGGGAAGAGGATAAAGCGCCGTTGAAAGTTGGCCAGGTTTCATGGCTCCGCTTCCGGGTCGCAGATTCCCATCACGAACCGGTTCACGATCTTGAACCCTACATGGGCATGGCAGGTCATGCGGAGTTCGTGAGATCAGACTTGTCTGTATTTGCTCACATCCACCCGACCGGCTCGGTGCCCATGGCGTCACTCATGATTGCGCGGCAGGATTCCGGTTTGCCCATGGACCATGGCTCGATGCAGGAACTTAGAGATGAAGTTTCATTTCCCTATGGCTTTCCCCAGCCTGGCGACTATCGTTTGTTTGTGCAGGTCCGGCATCTGGGCCGGGTCCAGACAGGCGTGTTCGACGCGCATGTAGGAGATTGATCGTGTTGTGAGTCTTAGGTCCGGAGCTGTTTGAGATAGCCGACAAGGATTTAAGATGCTGGTGAACGATTCTTATCGGAAAGCAGAAATGCAGTCGATCAGGCGAAAACAACGCAGCCGACGGAAACCGTTTCCCGATCGAGACTCGACTATTGGATCGGTTGCCAAGGTTCTTTCTCAGATCATACCTCGACACCGACATTCGGTGCTGTTTTGATGGTGGCGGCAACGTTCACGACCCGCCGATAGGACTCGATACGATCCGCGTGCTCGTAAGTGTCGGTCACAACGATCACCTCATCGGCGCCGGTTTCAGCCACAAGATTTTCCAGAGCCGCCTTCACCGTTGCGCCCGATCCTACGATGGCGGCACGCAGCTTGCTTTCGACGGCTGCGCGCTCCCAGTCCTGCCATAGCGGCTGCATCGAATCCACGGGCGGCAATAGTTCCACCGGCTGATTTCGGATCAGTCGCAGAAAGCGCTGCTGAGGTGTGGTGAACAAACGCCGGGCGGCGGCATCGGTTTCTGCGGCGATTACCTGCACTGCAACCATCAGGTAGGGCTTTTTGAGCACCTCGCTTGCCTGGAAACTCTCGCGGTACGATTGCGCAGCTGCATACAAGTACTCAGGAGCAAAATGAGCGGCGAACGCAAACGGCAGTCCCAGGCTGCCGGCCAGTTGGGCACTGAACCCGCTCGACCCTAGCAATGTGATGGGCACATTACTGTCCTGCCCGGGAATTGCCTTGACGACCTGATCTCGTATCTCCGGTCCAAGGTATGTCCGTAGTTCCTTAAGCAGCAGCGGAAAGTCGTCTCCCTTTTGCCCTAGGTCCCGACGTAGAGCGCGCATGGTTTGAAAATCGCCGCCCGGAGCACGCCCCAGCCCTAGATCAATGCGTCCCGGATAGAGCGCCTCGAGCGTTCCAAACTGTTCCGCGACCACGAGCGGTGCATGGTTCGGAAGCATCACTCCGCCACTACCTACACGAAGCGTCTTCGTCGCGGCCGCGATATGTCCAATCAGCACGGGAGTAGCTGAGCAGGCCAGCCCCGAGATCGAGTGATGCTCCGCGAGCCAATAGCGTTTGTATCCCAGTTGCTCTACGTGTTGTGCCAGATCGACGGACCGGGCGATCGCGTAGCCCGGAGTCTCCTTTGGCCGCGTGCCGACAAGATCCAGTACCGAAACTGCTAGTTCATTCTGCATGCTGAATTGGATGAGGGGCGCGGAAAAGCGATGCGAGCCTCGTTTCGCACCCGGATTCCGCGTAGATCACTGCAACACGGAAGTTATCTGGACGGAGAAGGGTGGCCAGGAAGAACTAGCAGGTCTAAGGATTCTCAATGGTTATTTCCCTACCCGCGTCCCGAATGATGGATCGCAGCCAGATGTTTCCGGCATCGGAGTTCATTCGCGTATGCCAGGCCATCAAGTACCTAAACGTGCCGAACACACGCGGTGCCTTGAGTATTTTGAGCGCGGCGTTGCCGGCTTCCAAGTCGGCCACGCGTCTCGGAACGGTCGCGACGAGATTTGTGCCAATCGCACATCTCATTGCCACGGTGTGGTTGGCGACGACGATCGGGCAACGCCGCTTTTCGCCGATTGCCGCGAGCCTCCGTTCCGGTATGGTTTGGATCCCTCCAAGGATGTCGATTCCCACGTGCTCGGCTGCAAGGTACTGCTTGAGTGTCAGTGCGCGTGAGAGCTTATTCTGTTTCGCGACAACGCAAACAAAATCGACCTCAAAGATCACTTCTTTCGCCAGGTGAGTAGGAACCGAGCCGTCGTCGGCGCTTAACAACAGGTCCAGCCTGCCCTTGTCCAGAGCCTCATGTTGGCCTTCGTGCATGGGCACAAAATCAAGCGCGACTTTGGAGCTTGTCTTAAGAACGCTTCGGCATAGAAGGGGGCAAATCACGAGCGCCGCGTGATCCGTCGCCGCCACGCGAAAGGTGGCTTCCTCGACTGACGGATCGAAGTCTGCGCCGGTCATGAGCCGGTCGAGACGCGGCAGAGTTGATTCGAGCTCCCGGAGAAGGCTCTGGCCTTTTGGCGTCGGCTCATAGCCGGTCGGAGTTCGGATCAGCAGGTCATCGTGGAACATATCGCGAAGTCGTTGGAATGCGCGGCTGACTGCGGGCTGACTGAGCAGTAAGCGGGAAGCAGCCCGGGTTACGTTTCGTTCCTCAGCGAGAACCGTAAAGACAACCAGCAGATTCAGGTCGGCCTGCCGTAAATGCGTAGTGCGCATAATAGACATAGATACTATGCATTGGCATTATGTTCGGGCAAGAGCGATAGTTCCTCTGTCGGGTGGCGAAATACAAGACCACATAAGGAGAAGAGTTATGAAGAAGTCAGCCATTGTAACGGGAGCCTCCCGAGGTATCGGCAGGGCCGTGGCGAAGCGGCTAGCGAAAGATGGGTTCGCAGTCGTAGTCAACTACTTGAGCAACGCTGCGGAGGCAGAGGCAGTGGTTGCAGAAATCAAGAAAAACGGTGGAGAGGCGGTCGCGATCAAGGCCGATGTCGGGACCCCGGCTGACGTGGAGCAACTCTTTGCCGAGACGCTCAAGAAGTTCGACTCCGTGGATGTAGTCGTGAATAACTCGGGAATCATACCTCTCTCGCCAATCGGCAAAGGTGATGTGGAGGCGTTCGACAAGGCCATCGCGACGAATCTGCGCGGCACCTTCCTCGTATTCGCGCAGGCCGCCCAGCATATCTCTGCCGGAGGCAGGATCATCGCTTTCTCCAGCAGCGTCCTGACAAAATCCTTTCCGTCTTACGGACCATACATCGCGTCCAAAGCCGGGGTGGAGGGCTTGGTGCACGTGCTCGCGAACGAATTGCGGGGCCGCAACGTGACGGTGAACGCGGTCGCACCTGGGCCAGTCGCAACCGATCTGTTCCTCAACGGCAAGTCTGAAAGTCAGATCGCCGAATTCACCAAAATGTCACCGCTGGAGAGGATGGGGCAGCCGGAGGACATTGCGAACCTAGTCTCGTTCCTCGCCGGCCCCGACGGTGGATGGATCAACTCCCAAGTTCTGCGCGCGAACGGCGGCTTTGCGTACTGAAGACCCCTGCAGTTCAGGGACGCTGAGATCATAAAATGAAGGAGAAACAGTCATGAAGCAGGTTATTTTGATTACGGGTGCATCGAGCGGATTTGGCGCTTTGACGGCTCGCGCATTGGCCCGAGCCGGTCACACAGTTTACGCCAGCATGCGCGAAACCACAGGCCGCAACCGTCCTCAGGTTGAGGCCGTGAAGAAGTTTGCGGGTGACAACCACGTTGACCTTAGAACCGTGGAACTTGATGTAGCATCCCAGGATTCCGTGGATAAGGCGATCCAACAGATCGCGGCCGAAAACGGGCGCCTCGATGTCGTGATTCACAACGCGGGACACATGGTCTTCGGTCCGGCGGAAGCGTTTACTCCGGAGCAGCTCGCCGAGTTGTACGACATCAATGTGCTCAGCACGCAAAGGGTGAACCGTGCAGCATTGCCGGTTCTCCGCCAGCAGGGACAAGGACTGGTCGTTTGGGTAGGGAGCAGCAGTACTCGGGGCGGCACGCCCCCATATCTTGCGCCCTATTTCGCAGCCAAGGCCGGAATGGACGCGATGGCGGTCAGCTATGCCGGCGAACTGGCGAGATGGAATATCGAGACGGTAATCATCGTCCCCGGCGCGTACACGTCCGGCACAAATCACTTCGCGCATGCTGGCAAGCCGCAGGATGATGCGCGAGCCAAGGAATACGAGACCGGACCGACCGCGACGCTGCCGAAAGAGATCATGGACGGACTCACTCGCACTGCGGTTCCGGATGCCGACGTCTCCGAGGTCGCAACCGCGATTGTAAACGTGGTTGATATGCCATTCGGGCGCAGGCCTTTTCGGGTGCATATTGACCCTGCAAACGACGGAGCCGAGATTGTGAACGGCGTGGCCGACCGTGTTCGGTCGGAACTACTTCGTAATATGGGACTGTCGGACTTGCTGAAGCCTTCATCGTCGTTGAAAATTGCCAGTAAGAAGGCGTCGTGAAAAAGCGTGCCCTGGAAGCACATTGAATCGATTAAGGAGAAAGCAGACAAATGTTCGCGATTACTGGAATCACCGGCAACGTCGGCGGTGAAGTGGCTCGCAACCTTCTGGCCGCCGGTCGGCCCGTCCGAGGGGTGGTAAGAGACGTCCGCAAGGGCGAAGCCTGGGCGGAGCGCGGCTGTGACCTCGTGAGTGCGGACATCAACGAAGCCGCGGCGCTAACGGCTGCGTTCAGGGGCTCCGAAGGCGTGTTCGTGATGGTGCCGCCCAACTTTGACCCGTCCCCTGACTTTCGCGAGGCGCAGGCGACAGCCGCAACATTGAGTTCGGCGCTCGATGCGGCACGTCCGGGCAAAGCCGTTTATCTGTCGACAATCGGTGCGCAGGCAACCCACTCGAACCTGCTCTCGCAACATACGATCATCGAGCAGGCGCTTCGAAAGTTGTCGCTGCCCATTACTTTTCTGCGGCCGGGATGGTTCATGGAGAACTCCGCCTGGGACGTGGCTCCGGCGAAGAATGGCGTTATTTCCAGCTTCCTGCAACCTCTCGATAAGCCCGTGCCGATGGTTGCTACCGCCGACATCGGCCGCGCAGCTGCCGAACTGCTTCAGGAAACATTTCAGGGAAATAGGAGCGGGCACAGAGTGGTTGAACTAAAAGGGCCGCGACGAGTAACGCCCAACGAGATCGGATCCATCTTTGCCCATCTGCTTGCGCGTCCGGTGAGAGTCGAGACCGTACCGCGCGAGACCTGGGAAACGCTATTTAAATCGCAAGGCATGAAGAACCCCACCCCGCGCATTCAGATGCTCGACGGCTTCAATGAAGGATGGATCGAGTTCGAAGGTGGCGAGGTTGGGTCCCGGAAAGGAAATGTAACGCTGCAAACTGCACTGCGCACGCTCATCGAACGCGAAAGTAAGTCGTGAGGATTCTCCAGAGGGCTCGCCGATCGCGAGGTTAGTAGACCTCAGTTACCCGACCTGAACGCGGAAGGAAACCGTATAGCGACGAACGCGCCAAGATGATTCTGTACTCGGCCTTTATGCTCGGCGCGTTGGAAGTCAAGAAGGTTCCGTTCAAGCATCGTTGATGGAGGAACGGAACCTGCCGATCATTCATCTACATCCACGCGGGTTCTAACAAAAAGGCGGAAGGAAGGAATCGATCATAGGAAAATCGTACCCCCGCCATGAAACCGTTGTCTTCTAAGCAGCCGCAACACCAAGGCTGTCAAGGTCAGCAAGAGCTTGGTCCGGGAGTTCTAAGACGGCTGCCTTGAGATTTTCGCGGAGATGCTGGACCGAGGATGTACCGGGTATCAGAAGGATATTCGGCGACCGCTGAAGCAGCCACGCCAGCGCCACCTGCATGGGAGTCGCCCCGAGCGATGCAGCCACTTCGGTGAGCCTTGACGACTGCAATGGGGAAAACCCTCCGAGTGGAAAATATGGCACGTATGCAATGCCCTGCGCGGCTAGATCGTCAATGAATGCATCGTCGCCACGCTGGGCCAGGTTGTAGAAATTCTGGATGCAGACAATCTCAGTAATCGCCCGCGCCTCGGCCACTTGCTTGGGAGAGACCGTGCTGAGGCCAATATGTTGAATCAGGCCTTTCTGCCTGAGTTCGGCAAGCGCCGAAAGCGGCTCATCAAACGGTGCGTCTTCAGGAGCAGCGAACCCGCCCAGCCGGAGATTGACGACGTGGAGAGTATCCAGGCCGAGGTTGCGCAGATTGTCGTGTACGGCGTCGATAATTTCCTGGCGGGAGCGAGCGTGTGGCCATGAACCATCACTGCCGCGGCGCGCGCCCACTTTTGTGACGATGACAAGATCGTCAGAATAAGGATGAAGCGCCTGCTTGATGAGTTGATTGGTTATGTGCGGACCGTAGTAATCGCTGGTGTCGATATGATTCATTCCCGAGGCCACGACGTCCCGCAGGACAGCGATCGCACCGGGAATATCGCGCGGCGGACCCCAAACCATCTTGTCGCCATCCTGCCCGGCGAGCTGCATTGCGCCATAACCCAAGCGGTTTACGGTGATTGAAGTATTAGGAAGCGAAAATGTACCGCCTAGATTCGAACGGTTCGCCATAAGTCTCCTTATTGAGGCTGCCAAAGCTCTGCTAAGAATCGTTGTTTATTTCATCACTAAGCTTAAACCAAACCCAGTCAGTCGACATTCTGATGTTCAGGATCGCTGAAGCGATGGTTGCCGTTTGCCTGTTCGAGTTGTGGCTCAGGGTATTCTGAAAGAAATAGTTTTCAAAAGATAATTGTCAAAGATGAAGACCGCGGTTATCGGCATCGATTTAGGCACGACAAACAGCTCAGTTGCTCTGGTGAATGCCTCCGGGC
>JBAUVJ010000095.1:0-2472 GCA_049583165.1 Candidatus Sulfotelmatobacter sp.
GCATCGTGGTAGATAATTCCGGGTCGATGCGCGACAAGCGGGGGCAGGTGAATCAGGCGGTGGTCAATTTGGTTCGAGCCAGCAATCCTGACGATCAAGTGTTCGTAGTGAACTTCGGGTTGAAGCCTTATCTCGACCAGGACTTCACTTCCGACGTGAACCTGCTGCAAGCGGCGTTGCATCAAGTGTCGGCCAAAGGGAGCACGGCGCTGTACGATGCCATCGTTGCGTCGGCAGTTCACCTGGAGAACAACTCGCGCCTTAACAAGAAGGTGCTGCTGGTGATTACCGATGGCGAAGACAACATGAGCCAGGACACTCTGCAAGAGGCCGGACGGCGCTTGCAGCAGGCGAATGGGCCTACACTCTATGCCATTGGATTGACCGGTGGAGGAATGCAGGGCGAAGGACGGACTGCGCTACAACGATTGGCTGAGGGAACAGGCGGTGTGGCTTATTTTCCGGATTCCCTGGATCAGGTGGATAGCATTACCCGCAGCGTGGCGCGTGATATCCGCAGCCAGTACATCATTGCTTACAAGCCGCGGAATCAGAATGGAAAGCCGGACTATCAATCTCTTCGGGTAGAGGCACAAGCGCCGGGATACGGCAAGCTGACGGTGCGCACGCGAAGCGGATATTATCCGCCAGAGGCTACGCACTAAGGAGTTGCGTAAAAAGTTCCTGTGGGTGACAAGGACGACCACTGGGGCTAGAAGCCCGCGCAGTTTTAAACGGCTTCACGCGGCGCTAAAGCGCCGCTCTTCCACGGTAGCAGACACAGTTGGGTATCACACACGCTCGGGCACGGTAACACGCACACTCGGGTAGAACACACACTCGGGCACGGTAGCGCGCACACTCGGGTAGAACACGCACGGTTAGCAGGCACGCTCGGGAGTTTTTCCGCGGCCGCCTAAAGAGTCAGGGAGTCATTCTTTCCGCTGCTCCTCGGGGTAACTTACTTCGGCGCCCTTTCTTAAGCGACCGTAGTTTCCGGAGCGCTGTGGATTGGAGCGGGCATCTGGATCTGGATGATGTTGTTCTTGATGGCATAGACCACCAGATCGCGAATCGAGTGCAGGCTGAGTTTTCGCATAATGTTACTGCGATGAGTTTCGACCGTCTTGGTGCTCAGGTTGAGCAACGAGGCGACTTCCTTCGAACTCTTCCCTTCCGCGAGAAGCTGGGTGATCTCCCGCTCACGCACGGTTAACGTGGGCAAACTGGGCGCTTCGTTCCGGGCCACGACGTGTCCTTTGTCGAGGAATCCGGCCAGGACCAGGTCATTCACGCGCGGCGTAAAGAACATGCGCTTGCTCTGGAGGGCTTCGACGGCGGAGACCAAGTCGCGAGCCGCGTCGGATTTAAGGACGAAACCGCGTGCGCCAGCATCGAGGGCCTCCCGAATCACCTGATCAGAATCGGTGATGGTCAGGACGATGACTTTGAACTGGGGATCGTGCTGCATGAGTTGGCGCGTGGTGTCCAAGCCGTTCAGGCTGGGCATGCCGATATCGACAATCACGACATCGGGCTTCAACTTCTTCGCCATCTCCACCGCTTCGCGACCGTCCGAGGCTTCTCCGCAGACTTCCCAGCCTTCACGTTTCTGAAGGAGGGCGCACAAGCCCCGGCGGACAATTTCATGATCGTCGGCTAACAGGATTCGCAGTTTCATGGCAGATCTTCCTCCACAGTACTTCTGGCAGATTTAGAAACTTCTACCCACACCTCAACTCGAAGCCTGGGGACTCCGAGCCAAGGCAGTAAACACTCTATGCTGACTAACCGATTCCACAGCTTCCAACAGATCGCGAGCGGCGTTGGATTTTACGACGTAACCACGAGCTCCCGCATCCAGCGCCTCGCGCATCATCTGCGGAGAGTCGTGTTGGGTGACGAACAAGACTTCAAGACCCGAGTTCTTATCTTTCTGTTTCTGATGAATCAGGCGGCAGGCTTCGAGACCATTCATGCGCGGCATGGTGACATCCAGAACCACTACATCTGGTTGCAAACTCTCGACTTTCTCCACCGCTTCGATCCCATCTGACGCCTCACCAACGACTTGCCAGTCATTGCGGCCCTGCAAGAGAGTCCTCAGGCCTTGTCTCACAATAGGATGATCGTCCACCAGCAGGATCCGGACAGCCATAAAGTGTTCAGTTCTTTGATACGGCACGTGTAGACCTCTATTATTCACGGCTCACGGCCGACTCAGATTTTAGTTTGCTCTTTTTCCAACATAGAATCCACTGGATTTAGGGAAGGCACCAATACGCGTGAAACCCCTTGAAACTAACATGCTTGCAAACGCAACCGAATACAGGGAATCCTGTATTCTCGAAAGCGGAAAATTCCAGGCAAAAACCCTAACTTGCGGCGGGAAAATAGGTTCCAGCGTGCAATAAGGCATCGACTGCCTGAACGATGGAACCGATATCAGATTTTGCACAAGCACCCTTGATT
>JBAUVJ010000096.1:0-3642 GCA_049583165.1 Candidatus Sulfotelmatobacter sp.
CCCAGCCGAGTACGATCTGCATGACCTTGGCCATGGCAAACATGTTGACGCCGCTCATGAGCACGGTCATGAAGGCGAACGAGACCGCCGACAGTGCCCGGCTTGACTCGCCGAAGCGCAGCTTTAAATATCCCGGCACCGAGTGGGTTTTGGAAATGTAATAGAACGGCATCATCACCAGCGCCAGGAACAGCATCGCGGGGATGGCGCCAATCCAATACCAGTGCGTAGCCAGAATGCCGTACTGGTAGGCCGATCCCGCCCAGCCCATTAGTTCGAGCGCGCCCAGATTGGCGGAAAGAAAACTCAGGCCGGCCACCCACGCGGTCATCTCACGCCCGGCCATGAAGAAGTCCTCGCCGGTATTGGCTCGCCCTTTCAAGTACCAACCAATGGAGAGCACGAGGGCAAAATAAAAAACCACTATGACTACATCGATAGGAGCCAGATGCACCAACCGGGCCGGCACAGCAATTGCAAGCAGCTGCGTCATCGCTTGTTGTCCCTCGCGTGCTATAAAATGTCTGCTCGAAATCTGGCAGGCTGTGCCGGCCAAATTCGCGAATCGGGAAACACACAGATGTTCTGAGAACGGCTGACCTTATCTCACACCCAGAAGCATGTCAACTGTCAGTTGATCGAGACGCTCGTACGGCAAGCTCTTCTTCAGGATCGCGTCTTTATCGAACGACCGGCTCAATAACTGGGAAGCATTTTCTTTCGAAAAGCAGCAGATCTTGAAGGAGCCATTTCCATTACCTGAAATTGCCGTCAGGATTTCTTGTATTTCTTTATCGCGGCTCCAGCGCCGAGCTTTCTCTTTCAGGATCAGATAGGTCCGCATGCAGCCGCGCGCGAACTCCTTTACCCCTTCATAATCCTCGGTACGGTAGGCGTGCGCATCGAAGTGACGGGGGCCATCGTAGCCGACATCTTCGAGAAACTTCACCAGCCAGAAGGCCGACTTCAAGTTGGACGATCCAAAACGAAGATCCTGGTCAAATCGGCTGGGCATCTGATCGTTGAGATCGATGTGAAAAAGTTTGCCGGCCTCCCATGCCTGCGCCACGGCATGCATGAAGTTGAGTCCGGCCATTTGTTCGTGCGCGACTTCGGGATTCACGCCCACCATTTCCGGATGGGCGAGCGTGGGAATGAAGCCCAGATACTGGCCGGTGGTGGCCATGTAGATATCCGCCCGAGGCTCGTTCGGTTTGGCCTCCAAAGCGAACTTCATGCCATATCCACGATCGATGTTGTATTCGCAAAGATAGTTGACGGCTTCGCGCAAGCGCTTGATCGCATCATCGGCCCGGCGGCACGCGTCCGTTTCAACCCCTTCACGTCCGCCCCATAAAACAAAAATCTTCGCGCCCAACTCCGCACCAATATCCATGGCGCGCATGGTTTTTTGGAGTGCGTAGGCGCGCACTTCGGGATCGTTGGCGGTGAAAGCTCCATCGCGAAATACGGGATGGAAGAACAGTGAGACAGTCGCCATGGGAACAACAATTCCGTTGGTCTCGCAGGCCTTCTTGAACGAGCGGACGATGCAGTCGCGTTCGGCAGGGGTCGCGTCGATTGGCACCAGGTCGTTGTCGTGCAAATTAACGCCCCAGGCGCCTACCTCGGCCAGCATGGTGACAATCTCGTTAGGAGAAATTGGCGGTCGAACGGCGTCGCCGAAGGCGTCACGACCCCGGTTGCCGAGCGTCCACAGCCCAAAGGAAAATTTATGTTCCGCACGAGGCTGGTAGTCGCCACTATTTGTCATGACATGTTCTCCGTGCGTAGCAGATTTCAATTTAGTTAAATATGGATTTCATCGCCGGATAGACGCGTCGATATGCCGCATACGCTTTTCCCATTGCCTGCGAGTTTTCAGAATTTGGGTTCACGTCTCCGGCAATGCGAACGACGGAGCTACAGGCGGCGTCAACTGATGGCCACACCTTTACTCCCACGCCCGCCAGAATCGCTGCGCCATAAGCCGCGCCTTCCTCCGCTGCGACAGTTTCTACTCGCTGTCCGTAGGTGTCGGCTTGAATTTGCCGCCAGAGCGCCGATCTGGCGCCGCCACCGCCCAAGCGAATGGTTTTGACCGGAACTTTGATTTGCTGAAAAATCGTGAACGTGTCGCGTAAGCTGAATGTGACTCCTTCCATGATTGCGCGAATCACATGAGCCCGCGTATGAGACGCCGTCAAGCCAACCAAAGTGCCTCGAGCGGCGGGGTCGAGATAAGGGGTGCGCTCACCCATGAGGTAAGGCGCCCAGAGCAGGCCGTCCGAGCCCGATGGCGCGTTTGCAGCTTCCGCCGTCAACGTCTCGTAAGAATCGCGGTGGCCGTTGCATGCTCCAAATTGATCGCGGAACCAGCGGAGCGAAAGCCCCGCAGCCTGGGTTACGCCCATCACCAGCCAGCGCCCGGGAACCCCATGGCAAAAGGTGTGCAGGCGTCCTCCAGGGTCAAGCGCCGGAGAATCGGTTGCAGCAAGAACCACGCCCGAGGTTCCAATGGTGGCGCTCACAGTGCCAGTCGAGACCACTCCCATGCCAATCGAGCCGGCTGCCTGATCTCCCGCGCCGGCGACAACCGGTGTTCCGCTTTGCAATCCAGTGGCAGCCGCGCCCGCAACCGAGATCTTTCCACAGACTTCAGGCGATTCGTACAACTTGGGCAGCATCGATTCATCTATCTGCACCAGCTCCAGCATCTCCTTTGACCAACGGCGGTGCACCACGTCGAGCAGAAGAGTGCCCGAGGCATCAGCCACATCGGTTGCGCGCTCGCCCGTGAGTTCAAATCGAACATAGTCTTTGGGCAGCATGAGCGAGCGAACCCGGCGCCAATTCTCGGGTTCATTCTCCCGGACCCACAAACATTTCGTCAGCGTGAAATTGGTGAGAGCAGGGTTGCAAGTAAGTTGGATTAAGCGTTCGAGGCCAATTCGAGCGGTCAGTTCCTCGCTCTGCTTTTCGGTTCTGACGTCACACCAGATCAATGCCGGCCGTACCACGCGGGCGCTCTCATCGAGCAGGACCGCGCCGTGCATTTGCCCAGACAAACCGACGCATGCAATCTGGTCGCCGCCCAGTTGGCTCTTTGCCAGCGCATTGCGCACCGCCGCACCGCAGGCTCGCCACCAATCGGAAGGATCCTGTTCCGCCCAGCCGATTTGAGGAGATGCAAAGGGACGATGGTCTTCGGTGGCGGTGGAAACGACGCGCCCAACCTCATCAATGACGAGGGCGCGCGTGCCTCCGGTGCCTACGTCGATTCCCAGAAGGTACATTCCCACCGATTTGCCTGCTTGCTCCCGTCAGGACAGGAGAACTCCAACCGGACCGTGTACGTTAACGACAAGGTATATTACCATGCGTTTGCGGGATTACAAGCGCCGTTATTGGCGAGACCGGCTGATAGTTATTTCAGCCGGGCGCCCACCTCTACATCCTCCAGAAAGCCGGCCAACACAGGCTTTCCGCCTTCGAGTGATGCGGCCACGATCATTCCATTCGATTCCATGCCGCGCAACTTGCGCGGCGCAAGATTGGCAACGATCACGACTTTGCGGCCAACCAACGTTTCCGGCGCATACGCCTCAGCGATCCCCGCCAGCACTTGCCGCACTTCGGTGC
>JBAUVJ010000097.1:0-23784 GCA_049583165.1 Candidatus Sulfotelmatobacter sp.
CGCTAAGCCACTCTCGGGTCTGCCAGATCGCCGACGGAGTGCGATTGGCGATGGGTTGCCCGCCGAAATAACGTCTCGAAAGTGGAATTATTCCTTCAGCAACTGCCGCGCAATCACCAAACGCTGAATCTCGCTGGTGCCCTCGCCGATGGTGCACAGCTTCACGTCGCGATAATACTTCTCGGCGGGGTAGTCCTTGATGAAGCCGTAGCCGCCGTGGATCTGCACGCCTTCATTGGCGCACCTGACGGCAACTTCGCTGGCAAAGAGCTTCGCCATTGAGGATTCTTGGGTTGTCTTCATGCCAGCATCTTTCATGGATGCCGCTCGCATGGTGAGCAGGCGGGCTGCGTCGATCTCCGTGGCCATGTCGGCCAGCTTCCACTGGATCGCCTGGAATTCGCCGATCGCTTTGCCGAACTGTTTGCGCACTTTGGCATAGTTCAGCGCGGCTTCGTACGCGCCTTGCGCCATGCCCAGCGACAGAGCTGCAATCGAAATACGGCCGCCGTCGAGCACGCGCATCGCGTCGATGAAACCGTCGCCTTCCTTGCCCAGCAGGTTCTCGGCAGGAATCACGCAATCTTCGAAAATCATCTCCGCCGTATCGCTGGCGCGCAAGCCCAGCTTGTTCTCTTTTTTGCCGGGACGAAATCCTTTGGTATCTTTCTCCACGATAAACGCGGAAAGCCCGTGGGTATTGGCGGCGCGGTCGGTGACGGCGATCACGACGATCGCGTCGGCGTAGTGGCCGTTGGTGCAGAAAGTTTTCGTACCGTTGAGAACCCAATTGTTCCCACGACGCTTGGCGGTCATGCGGGCGCTGCCTGCGTCCGATCCCGAAGAAGGCTCGGTCAATCCCCATGCGCCGATGAATTCTCCAGTTGCCAGTTTGCTGACGTATTTCTTTTTCTGCGCTTCATTGCCGGCGAGGAAAATGTGATTGGAACAGAGCGACGTATGGGCGGCGACGATGATACCCACCGAACCATCCACGCGCGACAATTCCTCGATGGCGAGCACATATTCCACGTAGCCCATGCCAGCGCCGCCATATTCAGCAGGAAAAACTGTCCCCAATAATCCGAGCTTGCCAAGTTCCTTGACAATGGCCAGCGGAAACTCGCATGCCTCGTCCCACTTCATGACGTTGGGCGCAATCTCGCGCTCGGCAAACTCGCGGACGCTTTTCTTCAGCTGCTCCTGCTCGTCGTTCAGTTGAAAATCCAAGACTCCTCCGGCGGTCGCGGTCGATCTTTTAAGTACGATCTTTGAATTACAACATAGCAACCGACAGGGGAAAAGTTACCGCAGGGAGGGGGATCGAACGACGGGCGAAGCCGCGCCAACACTGGAGATTTTGGGCATGGAGGCCTTCTGTCCAACCGACCGGATGGTATGGCTGTGACTCGTGCTGGTCTGATTATTGTCGAGGACCAGGTTCAACGAACTACTTCATCTGCCGCAATGAATCTCTCGAACACTTCGTTCGATAGCAATCGGCCGCGCGCGGTCAGGAAGATGGAATCTCCTCGATGCTCCATGAGGCCGCTTTCGACTAACTCTGTAATTGCGGCGCGAGTTTGTTTGATGGCTCCTTCGCCGAATCTAGCGGATAGTTCTTGCAAATTAAGGCCACTCGCCAGGCGCAGGCCAAGAAAGAAGCTTTCTTCGAATGCAGCCTGAGGCGAGACTTCAGTGCGATGTGGCTCCGCTCCGTTCACGTATCGTTCCAGCGAATCGGCTTGAGCAAATCGCACGGCTTCGATTTGACCAAAGCAACGGCTAAAGCCGAGTTCCCTTTTTCGCTCGTGATCGGCACGACTAAAGTCGTACCCTTCCCAATCTGTTGCAAGCATCGAATGCGCGTCCACGCCAAACCCGAAGTAGGGCTGCCGCGTCCAATATTTCAAGTTGTGCCGGGACTCGAAACCTTCACGCGCGAAGTTTGAAATTTCATACTGCACAATTCCGGCTGCCTGGAGCCGCTCACACGCAGCAAGGTAAAAGTCTGTGATCACTTCTTCGTTGGGGACAAAATGCGCATGATAGCGAGTTCCCCCTGCGACCAATTCGCGACCGAGTCGCGATTCATCATCGACTTCGAGCATGTAGACACTCACGTGCGGTGCGCCAGTCGAGATGGTTTCCGCCAAAGAGGATTCCCAGCTTTCGGCCGTCTGGTGGGGCAGGCCGGCGATGAGATCGATGTTGATATTCGAAATCCCTGCTGCACGCAACCGGGCAATATCATCGAGCACAGTCATCCGCTTGTGCAAGCGACCGACTGCCGCGGCTTCCTGATCCACGAACGATTGCACTCCGAGGCTCACGCGGTTCACACCGCAACGGAGCAAACAGTCGAGCGTGGCATCGTTAAGCGTGCCGGGAGCGCATTCGACCGTAACTTCCGCTTCAGGACTTACCTCGAACTGCTGGCGCACTGTCGCGAAGATTCGCTCCAGTTGCGCGGCATCGAGTAGGGTCGGCGTTCCTCCACCGAGGTAAATGGAGTCCACAATGCGATCCATCCGGCCGCCCATTTCTACCGCGGTCTGCGGGGCGTTCTCAATATCGGCACAAACGCGACCGACATAGCGCTCGAATACCGCGCGCGAAAACACGTCGGAAGCGAAGTTGCAGTAACTGCACTTCGTCTTGCAGAAGGGGACGGAAATGTAAATACCGCACGGCATATCACCATTATCCCATCAGCTACCCGCAAACCTTTTCCATCCGCTCGCCTGCGGCGGCATCTATTTGGGTTACCCTGTTAGTGGGTCTACTGGCGCTGTTTCACACGAAATCGCCAATACTGATCGTTAATTCGATCGCCAATAAGGATTTCAACCACCGGATGGCGCAGGAAGAAGAGGTATTAGGTAAAGCCTATGACAGCCGCCTGATGGCGCGGCTGCTGAGGTATTTGCGCCCCTACCGGTGGCAGGTGGCGATCGCGCTGGTCTCGATTTTGCTGAAGTCTTTCGCAGATGTGCTTGGCCCCTATCTCACCAAGGTGGCGATTGATCGCTATCTGGCTCCCGCGAAGGAATTATCTTCGGGCTTCTGGAACTGGCTCAGTCCCCATACAATCACCGGCATCGCGCAGATCGCGTCGATTTATGTTGGGTTGCTGATCTTCAGTTTTTTGCTCGAGTTCCTGCAAACCTATTACATGCAGTGGACAGGGCAGAAAGTGATGTTCGATCTTCGCCGCCAGATCTTTCGCCATCTACAGCGCCTGCACGTTGCCTTCTTCGATAAGAATCCGGTGGGCCGGCTCGTCACGCGTGTCACCACTGACGTAGACGCCTTGAATGAGATGTTCACTTCCGGCGTGGTCTCGATCTTTGAAGATATCTTCGTGCTGCTTGGCATTCTGGGCGTGATGCTGTGCATGAACTGGAAGCTGGCGCTCATCACGTTCGCCGTGCTGCCGTTCATCGTTTACTCGACCAAGATTTTTCGCGACCGGGTGCGCGATTCTTACCGGCGCATTCGCGTGGCGATCGCTCGCATTAACTCTTACCTGCAAGAGCACGTGAGCGGGATGGTCGTGTTGCAACTCTTCAATCGCGAGCGCAAAGCCTATAACCGGTTTTCGGAAATCAATCGCGATCACATGGACGCGTACAAAGACGCGATCATGGCCTACTCGGTTTATTACCCGGTAATCGAGATTCTCTCTTCGATCGCGATTGCCTGCGTCATCTGGTTTGGCGGCGGGGACGTAATGCGAAACGTTCGCGCCAACAGCGTAGCCGTGCATTTCAACTGGAAAACGCTGGTGGAATTCCAGCTGGTGCCGACGGTAGCGTCGCTGGGCGTGCTGGTCGCTTTTATCCAGTACGCGTTGCGCTTTTTCCGTCCGATCATGGATTTCAGCGAGAAGTACAACATCCTGCAATCGGCCATGGCCGCCAGCGAGCGCGTCTTCAAGTTGTTGGATACGCCGGTGCAAGTGACTTCCCCGGAAGTCGTGAAGCGCCCGGAAGGCGCGGGCCGGATCGAATTCGATCACGTATGGTTCGCTTACGGGGACACGCCAGAGAAAAGCGGCAATGCAACGACCAGCGAGGCTTCCCCCGACTGGGTGCTGCGCGATGTAAGCTTCGCCATCGAGCCCGGCGAAACCGCGGCCATCGTCGGGCATACCGGGGCAGGCAAGACTACGCTGATCTCGCTGCTGCTGCGGTTTTACGATGTGCAGAAAGGCGCGGTACGACTCGACGGCGTCGATGTGAGAGACATGGACCTCGCCGACTTGCGCAGCCGCTTCGGCGTGGTGCTGCAAGATCCATTTCTGTTCAGCGGGACGATCGGCGGAAATATTCGGTTGGGCACAAAGCGGATTCAAGATACGGATGTTGAGAAAGCCGCGGAAGATGTGAACCTCGCCGACTTCATCCGAGCTCTGCCCAAAGGCTTCGATGAGGAAGTCCGCGAGCGCGGCTCAACTCTTTCCACCGGCCAGAAGCAACTTATCTCATTCGCGCGCGCGCTGGCCCACGAACCGAAGATTCTGATTCTCGATGAAGCTACTTCCAGCGTGGATACGGAAACCGAATTCCGCGTGCGCGACGCGCTCAGCCACATGGTTGAGGGACGCACCTCGCTGATCATCGCTCACCGGCTCTCCACCGTACAGCGTGCGGATAAGATCATCGTGATGCACAAGGGACAGGTCCGCGAAATGGGCACGCATCAGCAACTCCTGGCGCAGCGCGGGATTTATTTCAAGCTTTATCAGTTGCAATACAAGGATCAGGAACTAAGTGTGGAGCGGGTGCCCTCGCCGGCGATTGCAAAAGGACTCAGAGAGCCAGAAGTCACCGCCAGCGCGGACGATTAGGGGATCGGAGCAATGACGGCCCCATAATTCTGAGCAATTCCCTGGGCGCAGATCACTGACGCGGCCATTCGACAGGAAATAATGTGCCGGCTTTCTCGGGTGTAAGCTCAATGCCTACAAGACCAGCGGCGTACGCGAGAGCTCGATCTCTTCCTGCGGCCAGGTCAGCGGCAGTAGGCGTCATGCGTACATCGGGAACTACACCGATATGCTCCAGGCTCTTCCCGTCGCTCATGATGATATCCGCTTCAGTTACAGAAGCAGCATAGAACGTCATTACCATCCTTCCAATAGTATGCCGGTATAGTCGACTTTCCATCACGCTGCCAGAAGATAAGTCCCCAACCACGATGCCGCGTTTCTCAAGCTGCACAACCTTGGCGAAAATTTCGGAGGCGGACGCCGATTCGCTATCCACGAGCACAATAAGCTTCCCGTTAAAGGTCTTGTCGCCTCGTGTTTTCGTTACCTCCGACTTGATTCTGTCCCTGTGTACACGATTGTCGATTTTGACTTCATGATCGAACATCCCTCCCAAAAAATGGGCGAGGAAATCTACCGATCCTCCTGGGTTGCCGCGCAAATCCAGAATCAATGCCTTGTGTGATCGAATTTGATCTAGCATCTTCTTGGCCTGATCAGTGTCGAAAACGAAATCGGGCAGCTTCCATATGATCACATCATTTCCATACTCGAAGAAGCGGGAGTGGTGAAGTCGTTCGGTGTCCCTCTCCTCCTGGGCGTACGACCAATAGTCCATTAGATCTCTGAGCCGCTCCGTGGCACGCATAGACGCCATGACATCAATCTGCCGTAGATCACCCTTCTCGGAACGAACAACTAACCGAAGACCCGGCTGAGGTCTCAGGGTATTGAATACGTATCTGATTTTCCTAACATCTTCTCGGATGGCACTGTAGCCATTTACGCTCAGGACCTGATCGCCGGGTTTCAGTCCCTTCTTTTCGGCGTCGCTGCCCGGCCGCACCGCCGTAACAAAACACCCGGAGTCGCCGATCGCTTGCATTTCCCACCCATAAGAATGCTTGTATGGCCGGGGAGGAGGTATAAAAAATGTATGCGAATCATTGAGAGCCGAGACCGCTCCCGCAATGTCCGCAAGCGCATAATTCATCGAGGATGCTGATTCGATTTTCTTCTCGGCTGACTGGAAGCGGGCATCGAAGTCTAGTCCCTGATACTTCTTATCGAAGTAGTGTTCTCTGATGTCGTCACGGATATTGTGCAACATTTCCTTCGCCTTACTGCGATCTTCCCCGGTCAACGGCTCGTCTTGGGCAAAAGCCACTTGTGATATGAGGCAGAAGCCAATGATCAGGGACGCACACAGCTCTCGATAGCCCCATATTGAGCCTCGCACTAACCGCTTAATTCTCATTGCGGGGCGAATTATAACAATTACGAGAATAAATCTGATTGAGAGCAGCCGCCTTTAAGCCTCTTCCCAATTGACTCCCTTCCCGTAACCCACTAGCATTCTGCGAGTGCTCGGCCAAACCATCTCCCACTACCGGATCATTGAGAAGCTTGGCGGTGGGGGTATGGGCGTTGTCTACAAGGCCGAAGACGTTAAACTGCATCGCTTCGTGGCTTTGAAGTTCCTGCCCGACGAAGTGGCGAAGGACCCGCAGGCTCTGGCGCGCTTCCAGCGCGAGGCTCAGGCTGCTTCCGCCCTGAACCATCCCAACATTTGCACTATTTACGAGATTGATGAGCACGACGGCCAGGCCTTCATCGCCATGGAGTTTCTGGACGGAGTTACGCTCAAGCACGCCGTCGGCGGACGGCCGCTCGAGAGCGACACCCTGCTCACGCTGGCCATCGAAATTGCCGACGCGCTCGACGCCGCCCACGCCGAAGGCATTGTTCACCGTGACATCAAGCCGGCGAACATTTTCGTGACCAAGCGCGGCCATGCCAAGATTCTCGACTTCGGACTGGCGAAGGTTACCGTACCCGGCAGTTCCTCGAGCAAAGTTCTCTCCGCCAACATGCAGACCATGGACGACGCTCACCTGACCAGCCCTGGCACCATGGTGGGCACGGTCGCCTACATGTCGCCGGAACAGGTGAGGGCGCGCGAACTGGATTCGCGGACCGACTTGTTTTCGTTTGGCGCAGTGCTGTATGAGATGGCTACCGGCGATGTGCCTTTCCACGGGGAAAGCTCGGCGGTGATTTGCGAAGCGATCATGAATCGCGCTCCAGTGTCGGCGGTGCGGCTGAATCGCGAAGTTCCGGCGCGGCTCGAAGACATTATCAGCAAGGCGTTGGAAAAAGACCGCAACCTGCGCTACCAGCATGCGTCGGAGATGCGCAGCGACCTGCAACGCCTGAAGCGCGACAGCGATACTGGACGAACGCCATCGCCGGTTGCGAGTTCAGGTGAAGAATTGAGCACAGCCGGAGCGGCGAGTTCTGGGCGGCATAGTGCAGTTTCCTCTGGAAGTGCTGGCGTGGTTCCCGCGCCAACCCGTTCTTACTCCAATGTCTATAGAATCGGCGGAATCTGCGCGGCTGTCGCGATATTGGCGCTTGCCGTTTTCTTCTGGCGCTCCAAGCCACACGCCGCGCCCGCAGCCAGCTCCACCAATCCGACCACGGTTGCCATTCTTCCCTTCCAGAACCTGGGCTCCGACCAGGCCACCGATTTCCTGCGCCTTGCCCTGCCTGACGAAATCGCGACGGCGCTCAGCTACGTGCACTCGTTGTCCATTCGACCGTTTGCCACTACGAGCAAATACACCGCCGCCGGCCTCGATCTCCAGCAGGCTGGGCGGGAGATGCGCGTCAGCGACATCGTCACCGGACACTACATGAAAGAAGGCGACCAGCTCCAGATCACGCTGGAAGCTGTCGACGTGGAGAACAACCGCACGCTCTGGCGGGATACTCTGAACGTTGCGGCTCCCGACATGATTGCCATGCGCAGCCAGATTACGGCGAAAGTGCGCCAGGGACTGGTGCCGGCGCTGGGCGCGGGCGCGGACGCTGCTACTGGCGCCACTCATCCCAAGAATGAAGAAGCCTACGATCTCTATTTGCGTAGCGTATCGCTGCCACACGATGCTGCGCCCAACAAAGAAGCCATTGCCATGCTGGAACGCGCGGTTGGCCTGGACCCCACCTATGCCCCGGCGTGGGGTGCGCTCGGGCCACGCTATTACTACGACGCGCACTACGGAACAGGCGGTCCTGAATCGTTCCAGAAATCCATTGCCGCGCTGGAGCGAGCCGTCGTTCTCGACCCAGATCTTACTGACGCGTCCAGCCAGCTTATTTCCGATCGGGTCGAACAAGGTGAGCTGGGCAAAGCTTACAAGGATGCGGCATCCCTGGTGGCGCGCCATCCTGAAAAGGCTATGTCCCGTTTCGCGATGAGCTATGTTCTGCGCTATGCAGGACTGCTGGAAGAGGCAGCGCACGAGTGTGATACCGCGCTATCTCTCGATGCTGGAAATTATTCGCTTCGATCCTGCCAGCTGGTCTTCGATGAATTGGGGCAGACCGAGCGGGCTATGGACTTTCTGCAGTTGGATATGACTTCGGGCTTTGTTCTCGCGAACCTGCCACCTCATTTCTTGCGCGCGGGCAAACTGGCGGAGGCCCGTGACAGTGCAGTAAAGATTCCTGCCGACGACCCGTTCCGCAGAGTTGAAAACGCCTGCGTGGGTCATCAGTCCCCCTCCGGCCCGGAGCCGGAATTGGACAAAGTTGTCCGCGAAGATGGTCCCTTGTTTCTCGCTGATCCTGATCCCGAGAACAGGTATTGGGATGCGGCTCTATTGGCGACCTGCGGCCAGAAAGATCTCGCATTGCGCCTGCTCAAAAGTTCCATTGACGGACGCTATTGCGCCAATACTGCGTTGCAGACCGATCCCCTGCTGGCGTCACTGCGTAAGACACCTGAGTTTGCCCAATTGGTCTCCGCGGCCAAGCAGTGCCAGGACAAGTTCCTGGCGGAAAGAGCAGAAGCTTCGCATTGAACCGCCAAGGCGTCGGACAAGAGTGTCCGCCCCACGCGGTTACAATTGTTTCCGTGCGGATTCTGATCTCAGCCGGCGAAGCCTCGGGAGAAATGTATGGCGCGCAGCTTATTCAGGCTCTGCGCGCGGCTGCCCCTACACAAAGCTCGCTTGAATTCTTCGGCGTCGGCGGGGAGCGCATGCGGGCTGCGGGTTGCGAGACTGTGGTCGATGCGAAAGATCTCTCTGTCGTTGGGATCACCGAAATCCTCAGCCATCTGCCCAAGATTTACGACTTGTATCGGCGTCTGATTGCTGTAGCTGACAAGCGCAAGCCAGATCTTGCCATCGTCATCGATTCGCCGGCGTTCAACTGGCGCGTCGCCCGGCAGATGAAGAAGCGCGGCATTCCTGTGGTCTACTACGTTGCGCCGCAGTTCTGGGCGTGGCGGCAGGGACGGGTGCGGCTGCTGCGCGATTACATCGACAAGGCGCTGGTCATTTTTCCTTTCGAAGAAAAGTTCTACCGCGACCGCGGAGTCGATGCAACGTTTGTTGGACATCCACTGGCGGAATTGCGGCCGCCGGCGATTGGCCGCAGCGATTATGCTGCCCGGTTTCAGCTCGATCCCGCTAAACAGTGGATCACGCTTATGCCGGGCAGCCGGGTCAAGGAAGTGCGGATGAACCTTCCTACGATACTGGAAGCGGTTGCTGAACTCGGCGCCGATTATGAATTTTTGCTTCCGGTCGCACCCACGCTCGACCGGGCATTTGTAAAGAAATTGATCGGCAAGGACGGAATCACGCTAGTTCCAGAATCGCAGCCTGGCCTGTGGCATTCGCGCGCCGGTATTATCGCCAGCGGAACGGCGACGGTAGAGGCGGCGATGATGCGCACGCCATTCGTGATGGTTTACCGCGTCTCGTCTCTGACTTACTTGCTGGGCAAGCCGCGGGTGAAGGTGCCGCACTTTGCCATGGTCAATTTAATTGCGGGAGAGGAAATCGTGCCTGAATTGGTGCAGCACGACTTCACCTCTGCGAACGTCGTCGCTCGATTGCGGGAGATCTTGCCCGATGGGTCGGCACGTGATCGGATGCTTGCGGCACTTGCCGACGTGAAGACCAGATTACGCGCACCCGAAAGCGCCGCAGATCCGGCACGATCCCCGGCCGACCGGGCTGCAGCAATTATCTGGTCAATCCTTAATGCGTCAATCGTTAGTTCTTCAATCGCAACTCGTCGATCCCAACTTGAAAATCGCAGTTAGAAATCAGGAAATCTGGGGGCTTCTCAGCTAGCCCGGCGCGAAGAACGTGCATCAGACATACCTAAGACAGAGATGGTAACTTGGCAGAAAAGATAAGTTTAGCTAGGCTCTGGAATACGCCAAAATTCACGCGGAAACTAAAGACTGGGCGCGCCGATCGTGACGCAGCTTCAGGTGGACGCAGGAAGCGATACAGGTAAGAACTAGCTTGAAGGGCTGGAGAAAAAGATCGCGCGCCAACCGCATGGCTGGAAGTGCGCAGTATTCGATTCGTATGGTGAAGGCGAAAGTAAAGATGGCCGCCATCCTGTGCATACCGGTCATCTGCCTGTCGAGTGGCGTTTCAGCCCGAGCTCAATCTCAGCAGACTCCCACCCCTGGTGTACAGGAGACTCCAATCTCAACCGCGCAGCAGACGTCCGGTCAATCTCAGTCAGGCAGCATTAGCGGGACCGTGTTCGACCCCGATGGAGCGCTTGTCGCCAACGTGAAAGTAACCATGGCGCAGGATGGCGTGACCTCGCCGCGAGTAGCGCTTTCAGACGGCGACGGAAACTTTATTTTTACAGACGTAGCTCCGGGAGCGTTTCGCCTTTCTCTTACCGCCCCTGGATTTGCGACTCTGGAGACATCGGGAGTTCTGCATGCGGGAGAAAACATGGCTGTCCCAGAACTTACCCTGGTGGTTGCGCGGGCCAATGTGGATGTGGAAGTGACCCTGCCGCCGGAACAAGTCGCGGAAGATGAAGTAAAGGTTGAGGAGAAGCAGCGAGTGCTCGGCTTCATCCCGAATTTCTACGTCAGTTACGTCCCGCATGCAGTCCCTCTCACGACCAAGCTAAAGTTCCAACTGGCGTGGAGATCGACTATCGATCCGATTTCGTTTGTGATCACCGGCGCGGTTGCGGGAGTTCAGCAGGCGGAAAATGAATTCAGCGGATATGGACAAGGCACGAAAGGCTATGCCAGGCGTTACGGGGCCGCCTATGGCGACTTAGTATCAGGAACATTTATCGGCGGTGCGATCCTGCCATCCTTGTTAAAGCAGGATCCCCGTTATTTCTATAAGGGCACCGGCAGCAAGCAATCGAGGTTTTGGTATGCCGTTGCAAATGCGGTGATTTGTAAGGGCGACAATGGCCGCTGGCAGCCGAACTATTCGGGGATCATCGGAGGGTTGGCCGCGGGCGGGATCTCCAACCTGTACTATCCGGCGGAAAATCGTAATGGCGCAAGCTTAACCTTTGAAAATGCTCTGATTGGGATTGGCGGAGGCGCAGCCAGCAACATCATTCAGGAATTTTTCGTGCGCCGGTTTACACCCCATCTGCCCCCTCCAGAACTGGCTAAGCCGTAGAATCCGCGTTCGGCGGCACGCTCGGAAGTATATCCAGGCGCACTGGTCAGAGGCCTTCGGTACGTCTCCCTTTCTCTAACCCTTGTGCTCCCAGCATCTTTTAGATGAGAATCTTCATCATAGGATATGGATAGGCCTTTTCCCGGAGACTCTTCTTAATGTCGATAAAGCTTCGGCGCGCGCAGAGCGTCCGGTTGGGCCTCTCTGTCCTGCTGCTGTTGAGTTTGGTCTCGATGCCTGCTAAGGCTGCCGAGAAGACCCGCCTGCGGGTGGATGATTACCAGATCGAGGCGGAGCTTACGCCGCATCTGCATCAGATTTCGGCGCGGGCGAAGGTTAAGTTCACCGCGCTTCAGGATCTGAACACGGCCATCTTCGAACTGCATAATGGGCTTCGCGTCACCAGGGTTCTGGACGAGAACAACCAGCCTTTGTCGGCGGAGCGAGTCACACAGGATTCGACGGTGCGTGTACCGCTTCCCGCCGGCTTGTCCAAAGGCGCCTCGACCACGCTCACCTTCGAATACGAGGGTGAGATCGAAAGCGCCGATGACAGCCCTGTGCCGGGGTTAAAGCTGGCCTACATCGGCGACGATACCAGCTACCTGCTCTACTCCGGACGCTGGTTTCCGGTCAGCGGCTACGGACTCAACCGCTTCACTTCGACCATCAGCATCACGGTGCCGGCTCATATGCTGGCGATTGGCAGCGGAAAAGCCACAGTCACCGATAATCCGCCCTCGAAAAAGCCAAACAGCAATGGGCTGCCGACGAAAACATTCACTTTCGTGGACGAAAAACCAAGCTTCCCGGGAACGATTGTCGCGGGTATCTTCCAGGAATATAAGAGCGACGAAGCCGGCATGGATTTGCATGTCTTCTTCAAGCCTGACCACCAGAAGCTGGCGACCGAGTACACGACCACGGCGGTTCAGGAATTTACTTATTTCGTCACCCTATATGGCACGCCGCTGTCGCAACGGCTCAATGTTGTAGAGCTTCCGGGCGACACGGTTCCCTATGCCTGGGGTCCGGAAATCGCTGCCCTTGCCGGGCCTTCGATCACCGAAAAAACAAATTATCGTCTGCTGGCAAATGCCATCGCTCACCAATGGTGGGGAACGTCGGTGAGTCCGGAGACCAAGGACGACTGGTGGCTGATTGACGGCTTCTCCCGCTACTCTGAAGCCATGTACGTGGAGAATGCCGCTGGCTCCGCTGGTCTGGAAGAAGCGATCAAAGACATGTCCGTGGGGGCGCTGGCGTACGATAATATTCCGCTCTCCAGCGCGAGCAAACTTGATCCCTTCTCAACGGAGTTTCAGTCGCTAGTGACCGACAAGGGCGCCATGATTCTGCACATGCTGCGCTGGGTGCTGGGCGAGGACAAATATCTTAAGACCATGCGCGAATTCGCCCAAACTTACCGGGGCAAATCGGCCAGCATGGATGACTTTAAGAGTATCGCGGAAAAATATTACGGCGAACAGCTTACGTGGTTCTTCTCGCAGTGGCTCGACTCCACCGGCGCCCCGGAATTTAAGCTGAAGTACACAACCTACCGTCTGGGCAGCAACAAAGGGTTCCGTGTAACCGGCGCAATTTCTCAGGACCTGGATCTGTTCCGCATGCCCGTAGACCTACGGATCGACACCGACGGCAAAACCGAAGACAGGAAGCTCGAAGTGGTAGGCACCGACTCGGCGTTTACAGTTGAAACCTTCGGACGCCCCCGGCGAATCTCGATTGATCCTGACCATCATGTGCTCACCAATTCTGCGGATGTGAGATTGCGCGCTTCTATCCTGCGTGGACAGGCGCTACAGCAGCAGGGCGATCTTTCCGGGGCGCTGGCCGAATTCAACAAGGCGCTTGATCAGAACAAAAACAGCTCGCTGGCTCAGTACCGCGTTGCTGAGATTTTCTTCCTTCAGAAAAACTATCAATCCTCGGCGAACTCGTATCGTTCTTCGATCAATGGCAATGGAGAACCGAGATGGACGGAAGTTTGGAGCCACATCCAACTGGGCAAGATCTTCGACATCACCGGCCAGCGCGAGCGCGCCATCAACGAATACCGGCAAGCGATTCAGACCAACGACGATACTTTCGCGGCCCTCGAAGAAGCGCGCAGGTACATGCAGAAGGCCTATGAACGGCCGAAAAACAAAGATTGATTAAGAGAAAAAATGCAGCCGGTTTTAGCTCCGCCCGGCCAAGGCTTTGACTTTCTTCATGCCTGGAAGCAGTTTGGGGCTGCGAGTGGATTGTCGCGGAGAGTCGAACTGTAGAACTTCACAGGGCAAGGTTTCGCGAGCGTGAATTTCGTCGCGACTGATTGCAGAGGGAAGCGCTGCAACTTGCGGCATTCTACCCATCCCACGTCGAATGTAGGGCCCGAGAAAAACTTCTTCCATCCTGCCGCGATTTTCTGCGCGTGCTTCGAACTGCACTTTGTGGAGTTCGTCTTTGGGTGGAGCATTCCATTGGGAACGAAGTTCTTGTGAGCGATTCTCCTTGGCACGATCTCCTTCCGAACGATCAACGAAGGCGCTGGCACTTCGTAATCGCTGAATGCGTGCGACGGCGCGGCCCACCACACGCGTGAACTCAGCACGATCCTCACTTTTGCGCCCCTGCCGCAATTGTTTTTTGGTTTCCTCTACCGAAAACCATGTGCGATTTCGATTGGATTCTTTCGGGGGGGAGAGCCTCAATACTTCACAAAGATGGGCGCTTACCGTAAGGCCTTTGGTGGCGGATCGGGCAGAATTCCCAATGTTGCTTTGTCTCGGGCTGGCATATCGAATGAACGAAGCCTCCTCGATCCGTCCGTGAACGCCCGCTTCTTCGAATGCCTCGATCGCTGCTGCCTGAGCGTGGGTGAGTCCGGCTTCGGCGCTGCCTTTGGGGAAGGTCCAGCGTCCGCTACCGCGAGTCTGCACCAGCAGGAAGTCAACGGCACCGCCGCGAACCCGGTAGCAAACCGCAGCGACTTGCTCACATTCGCGCATCTTGTGCAGCTGCGATAGGCGGACAGAGGTTGCCAACGGACGACTCGATCGAGTCGTCGGGCGACTTAGATTCAAACGCGAATTTCGCACGCTTCTGGCGCTGGCGCTCATCCCATTAGAGTGCATGATGCGCTCGGCCACTGCCTAGAGCACAACTTGGTTCCACAGCTTGTTTACACAAATCCGTTTGGGGGATCGCGTCGCCGGAATCTTCTTACGTACTTGTGTCCGTTGACGCCGCGAAGACAATATTCATAGTCCATTATTCATTTGTGCCAGGAGAAATCCTTGGAGAACATGCATTGTCTGCGTTGTAATCGCCAGCTCGAGCCGGGGACGAAATCCGTCGCTCTTTACATGTTCGCGCAGACCGTGGGAATCAAGCCGCGGCAGAAGTCGACTGCCCACCGCATTTCATTCTGCCCCCAATGCTCCGTCTCCCTCGCTATGGGCCCGCCACCAGAAGGCGCTCTGAACATGGCCGCCTGGGATATGATCCGCGACCTCGTCGGCTCCGACCCTGCATTGAACCGGGCGGCATGGGAAAGCCTGAGCGGAGTATTGAGCCTGCTGCCTGCGACCGGGACTGAAGGCGCTGGCTCGGCACAACCGGCGGGATACTTCGAGTTCTAATAACAACAATAGCCCCAATCCCCGCGAACAATTGGCCCTCCTGAGTGCCCACTTGTAATTCCTTCCCCGGCTAACCTTTTTCTTCTTCCCAGGGTCCAAAGAACAAGCGACAGCAGGGAACTTCGCATAACCCGGCTGCGTATTACTGATCAGATGGTTGGGCGGGATTGAGACCCCTCGCCTGAACTTTACCGCGGGCCCCCACGCTCCTCCCGGAGTTGTGGGGGGCATTATTATGCGAATGCTTCTCGATATCGTCCGGCAGTCGCTCTCTACGCTATGGGCGCACAAGCTGCGCTCGTTCTTGACCATGTTTGGAATCGCGTGGGGCGTGGGCTCACTGCTTCTGCTGGTAGGTCTGGGCGAGGGTTTCCGGAGCGGTCAGGACAAAAACCTGGCCGAGCTGGGGCAAGACATAATGTTTGTTTTCCCGGGCCGCATTCCGGCCGTGGCCGGCAGTTACCAATCGGGACAGCCGTACTACCTGACCTACGGCGACTACTTCGCGATCCGCGATCAAGCCAAATTTCTGCGCGCCGTTTCTCCGGTGCTGGAGCGTGACGATATTCGCGCCGTCAGCGACTATGGAACTACGAACGGCCAGGTTTTCGGCGTGGTCCCGCAGTACAGCGATATTCGCAATATGCCCATTAACCCGGGCCGCTGGTTCAATGACGAGGACAACACCCAACACCGCCGCGTGGCCGTAGTGGGATGGGAACTGCTAAAGGATATGTTTCCCGGCGAGGCCGCCGTGGGCAGCACCATCATGCTGAACAATATGGATTTCAAAGTGATCGGTGTCATCCCGAAGATTGGCAAAGAGGGCGAGAACGGAACTAACCACCGCATCTTTGTGCCCTTTGACACGATGCGCATGCTTTTTCCCTTGATTGCGCAGAATTCGGAGAATGCGATCTCCTTCCTTAATTACCGGCCCATTAAAAAAGAATTGCACGTCGAAGCCAAGAATGAAGTTCACGCCATTATTGCGCGACGGCATGGTTTCGATCCCAGCCTTGACGATGCTTTTATGGATTGGGACACGATCGACGGCGCCATTCGCGTGGCCAAAATTTTTGATGCAATGGATTTGTTCCTCGGAGTGGTTGGTGTGGTTACGCTCGGATTGGGAGCTATCGGAGTTATCAACATCATGCTGGTTTCGGTGACCGAACGCACGCGGGAGATTGGCCTGCGCAAGGCTCTGGGTGCCACGCATCGCAATATCATGACGCAATTCTTTGTCGAGGGAGCGTTTCTGACGGCATTCAGCGGCGGCATTGGCCTCGCTATTTGCGTCGCTTTTGTAACGCTGCTTGCGCAATTACCTTCGCCGGAGGGATTCGACACGCCGCGCATCGTGCCGAGCTCCGCGATCGTCGCGATTCTTTCGTTGTCGCTGGCCGGTATCGTCGCTGGCATCTATCCCGCGCGCAAAGCGGCGCTGCTTCCCCCGGTGGAAGCGTTGCGGCAGGAGTAATCATGTTTGGCGAGCTGGGCAAGCAGGCATTCAACGCGCTAAAACACAATCGCCGCCGCTCCGTGCTCACCATGCTGGGCATGGCCTGGGGTATTGCCACGGTGGTTTTGCTGCTGGCCTACGGAGCCGGATTTCAAAACGCTCTGATGATCGCCTTCCGCACTTTTGGCGGCAATCTTGTCGCAATTTTCCCGGGACGCACTTCGGTACAAGCCGGTGGCACGAAGGCGGGAGTGCAAGTGCGGCTGACTCGCGATGATCTCGAGTTTATTCGCGCCGAATGCCCAATGCTCACGCGCATCTCGCCTGAAGTGGATAAGCAGAGCCTGGTCGCATTCGGAACCCGCAGCGCAAGCTACGGCGTACATGGCGTGTATTCGACTTACGAAAAAATTCGCGCTCTGGACGTGGGAGACGGAACATTCTTCGGTGAGCGGGAGGATTTCACTCACACCCGTGTGGCTGTCATCGGCTCCACGGTGAAGAAGAAACTTTTCTCCGGTCAGAATGCTCTGGGCGAGAGCATTCGCATCGACGGCATCTCTTACAAGGTGATCGCCGTTTTGCGACACACCATATCCAATGGCGATGAGGACATGAACTCCCTGGTTTATGTGCCATACAGCGCCATGAGCGACCTGAAGAATAGCTACTATCTTGACGGCATCATGATGGATTACGAAGGCGACCACAGCAAGATGGTCGAGGCCGTGCGTAACTCCATGGCTTTCCACCACAACTTCAGCCCGAAGGATGACCGTGCCGTCTTCGTCTTCGACGCGGTAAAAGATCTCGCCGATCTCAACATCATTACCGTCGGAATCAAAGTTCTGCTGGGCTTTATCGGGCTGCTGACTCTTGGCATCGGTGGCGTGGGCCTGATGAACATCATGCTAGTTTCAGTGACGCAACGCACTCGCGAGATCGGCGTGGAGAAAGCGCTGGGCGCGCATCGCTGGCACATTCTCTTCCAGTTTTTGGCGGAAGCTTTGGTGATTACCGCTCTGGGAGGCTTGTTGGGCGTTGTACTGGCTTATCTCGTCTCCTGGTCAGTGGGCTCGCTTACCCTTTGGAGCGCATTCATCGAAGACGCCGGCGAAGGCGATATACACCTCTACATCGATACGGCCACGCTGATCTGGTCGACGGCGATTCTCAGTTTTGTCGGAATTGTGAGCGGCATGTTGCCCGCGATCAAGGCCGCGAGGCTTGACCCCATCGAAGCGCTGCGCTACGAGTAGCACTGGCGCTCCCGCCAGCATTTGCGAGGACTGCTTTACAATCCTCCTGTGTCTGAAACCTCCAACGCTCGCCTCGATCGAGTTCTCGATCAACTGCGCCTGTACGAACATCCTCTATTGAACTTTTCTGCACGAGCCAAGGGCGAAGGCGTGGAAGTCATCATCCGATTCAAAGACGAGTCGATGCCTGTGCACACTTACTACTTCGATTTGCACCCTCGCGACCTCGACCATCCGCAGTTTGAATGGAGCTTCCAGCGCCAGCTCTACGATGCGCTGCATGATTACTTCGTCGAAATGTTCATCCGCACGCCGCAGGACCGCGCCGAGCGGCGCGAGAGAGAATTGTGAATCCGCTTCGCAAAAAGATCGAGCAGGAAATTTGCCAGCGTGGTCCGATTCCCTTCTCGCGCTATATGGAACTTTGCCTTTACGATCCCGAGCTTGGTTATTATTCGCGAAATGCTGAGCAGTTCGGCAAGGCCGGAGATTTCTACACTTCGAGCGACTTGCATGCCGTGTTCGGCCGCTTGCTGACCCGGCAATTTGAAGAGATGTGGCGGGCGCTTGGATCGCCGCAACAGATCGAACTGGTGGAACTCGGCGCCGGACGCGGCTTGTTCGCGCAAGATGTTCTCGACTGGTCGGAAAAGACGTTTCCAGATTTCTTCACCGCGTTGCGATACGTTTTGATCGAGAGCTCGCCTGCGCTGCGCCAGAGAATCGAGACTACGCTGAGCCGGCATCTGGAGTCAGGAAGAGCAACCCTCGAGCATGGAAGCTCTTGTGCGGCCGCCATCGTGTTTGCGAATGAGTTCTTCGATGCCTTGCCAGTCGAAATCCTTAGCACGAAGGGTTCACTCCGCATCGACGTACGCGACGGTCGATTCATCGAAACCTGGGCGCCGCCGTCGCCTGACGAGCTCGAATTTCTCGACCGTTACTCAGTTCTCCCGGAAGCGGACGAGCGCGTCGAAACGCCACTGGCTGCACAGCAATCAATGGATCACATCGCCGCAGGCCTACACCGGGGATTTTTTATAGCCGTCGATTACGGCTACACCCGCGAGGAACAGTTGGCTGGACGTCATCGCGGAACGCTAAAGGCTCTGCGCCAGCATTCGGTTAGCGGTACTCCGTATGAAGCTCCTGGCGAACAGGACGTCACCGCGGACGTCAACTTTACCGCTCTCGCCGCAGCTGCGGAAAAGCATGGAATGCACACGCACAAACTTGTCACGCAATCTCAATTCCTGATGGGCATTGGCGAAGCCAACCAGTTTGCTGATGCCTTTGAAGAATGTCGTCTGCCACAGGAGCGGGCGAAAGTTGCGCTACAGCTCAAGCATTTGGTCACACCCGCCGGCATGGGCGAAAGCTTTCATGTTCTAGTTGGAAGCAAAGGAATGGAGCGAGAAACACTGGAAGCTTTATCTGGTTTGAATTTTGGCCGAAGGCCAGTCGCACGCTGAACGCGGGGTCTAGCGATTGGCTCCCGCGAGAGTACTCGTCTTCTCGGGAACAGATGATCCGCCGGGTTTGACCTCCGCATCAGGATATTCGTAAACCCCTCGCCCCGACTTGCGTCCCAACCGCCCCGCCTTGACATACTGCACCAGCAACGGCGCCGGACGATATTTCTCACCTAGAGATTTGTGCAGGTATTCGAGTATGTTCAGACGCGTATCGAGCCCGACCAGATCGACCAACTCGAACGGCCCCATGGGATGATTCAGCCCAAGCTTCAACGCTTTGTCGATATCCGCCGCCGAGGCAATTCCTTCCTGCAGCATGTAAAACGCCTCGTTACCGATCATGGCGTTTGATGCGGCTGGTGATGAAGCCGGGGGATTCTTTGATCACCACCACTTCCTTACCCATGCGCCGGCCCACCTCAACCACTGTGGCCAGTGTATCGTCATCGGTTTCGAGCGCACGCACTACTTCTAGCAGCTTCATCTTGTGCACGGGATTGAAGAAGTGCATGCCGACACACTTCTTCGCGCGATAGGTCACGCTGGCAATTTCCGTGATGCTGAGAGAAGAAGTGTTCGTGGCCAGGATCGTGGTCGGACGACAGATTTTGTCGAGCAGAGTGACGATCTCAATCTTCGACTCCATCTCTTCCGGAACCGCCTCGATCACCAGATCGGCTTCACGTGCCGCTTGGTCCACCGATCCCGCATATTCCAGCCGCTGAAAAGCCGCATCTGCATCGGGCGACGATACTTTCCCTAATTCCACTGCTTTATCCAGATTGGTTCGGATTTCGTTCTCGGCGCGGCGCAACGCCCCTGGCACAAGATCTTCCAAAATAGTTCGATAGCCACCCATGGCAGCAGCATGCGCGATACCGCGGCCCATAATTCCCGCGCCGATCACGGCGATGGTTTTTACACCTGGCACTACTGCGCCACCTTTTCTTTTTCCAGATCTTTGATCGCATCATTCAATGCGCCGCCCGCGCTGCGCAGACTATCGGCCAGGCGCTTGCGTTCGTCGGCGTTCATGGCGGGAATCGAGATAGAAATGCGGCGCAGCGTAGTCGTGATGTCGTCCACATAATTCATGGCGCGAATTAATTCACCGGATGCAAGCATGAGAGCTCCTGTTTATTGGATGGCTGCCGGCCCGCTCCACTCTCAATCGAGAATGCCGAAGACCGAACTTCTATTCTGGACGTGTACGCGAATTTAGTAAAGGTACACGCAAAACTGCTGTCTACGCCCCCATTTCGCATGCGTATTCCTTAGTCGTGATTCGATTTTCTCCCGTTGACTTCACTTGCTAACAATGATGCGTCACGAGACGGCTTATAATTTGTATCGATTCTTTCAATGGTTCTTCTGCTTTCACCGCGAATCTAAAGGATCCTATGGCTGATAAGCTCTTGAAGCGATATATCTTCGCCAGCGACTTTGACCAGACGCTTACCTTTAACGACTCCGGCTACGTGCTGGCTGAGTTGGTCGGCATTCCCACGACGGAGTTCGAACACAAAGCTAAGGGCATGGCGAAGATCAACCTTGTTCAACAGGGGGCCGAACTCGCCTATCTTCTGCTCCACGACCCCGAGTTCAAGGCCAAAGTACGGAAGGAACATCTTCACGAGGTCGGGAAAAACATCCGGCTGAAAGGTGATATCCAACTGCTTTACCAGATCCTGGCAAGCGGCGTAGACGGACACTTTTTTGATTTCTACGTTCTTTCCGCTGCGCCCGTGGAGGTGATCCATTCCGCTCTTGAAGGGATTGTTCCTAGGGATCACATCTTCGGCACGGAATTCCGCTATGGTCCTGCCGGCGAGATCGAAAGCATTGTGCGTGCTACAGCCGGCTATGGCAAGGTTGCGGTGCTCAACCAACTTTTGGCGGAGCATGTTACCGGGCCCGATCACGTGATTTACTCCGGGGATGGAAGCTCCGATATTCACGTAATGCTGCAACTGAATGCTCGCGACGGGCTGACCATAGCAGTTTCGGAATCACCCCACGTTTCGCAGATTGCCAAGCGCACGGTGCTGAGCACCAGCGCTCTGGCTGTGCTGGCACCGATCCTCGAAGAAATTGTCGGCTGGGAGCGCTCCCGTATTCGTGCTTTCTTTGAAGCTAACGGCATGCTGATCCAGGAGTGGGAGCGTGTCCGCACGGACTGGCTGACTGTGCGCGCAGCCGCAGAAGACGATTCAGAACCAGTGAGCGTAGAGTGAGAGCGCTTCTCTTACTCTTGAACTGGTGGGAATAATGCTTCGTAACAAGAGCTTGATTCCGCTATCTCACCAACATCAACGTGCGCTGGCTATTTGCGTCCGCATCGATCGTGCGCAGCCAATACCAGAATCGGATTTACCAGCTTGGCAGGCGGAAATCGAACAGCACTTCGAGCAGGAAATCAAAATTCACTTCACTGCTGAAGAATCGACGCTTTTCCCAGCGGCTGGCCGTTTCCCAGACCTAATCCCACTGGTGGAAGAATTAACCGCCGAGCACGCTTCGCTGCGTGAATTGCTCGGGCAGGCGGAATCGCGTCGCATGTCTGCGGAAAGCCTGGTCGCGTTCGCGCAACAGCTTTCCGCGCACATCCGGAAAGAAGAGCGCCAACTGTTCGAACGCATGCAGCAGCTGATGAGACCGGAGGAGTTGGCGGCTCTCGGAACATGCTTGGATGCCGCTCTTCAGGACGCAGCTCAGTCTTGCATCCTGCCGAACCAAGCAACCAAGCTGAGAGCGAACAGATAGTTCCGTCTTCGCCAAATCTACAAAGTCAGATTCACAATGCGGTTACGATTTGTAGCCGTGGTAGCGCCTAAATTCTGCCGCTCCTTCGCGTCCCATGTAGCGTTCCAGCACGGCGGATTCAGTTTTGCGCAGATCCACAAGCACGAGTCCATCGAGGGCGTTGGAAAACTTCCGGTCCACATTAAAGCCCATTAGCTTGCCGCCGATCTTTGCATATTGCCGCAGCAGAATGGGCAGCCCCTTGCCGTCATTTTCCACATCGGTGATCGGTTGTGAGAGACCTTCTAGATCGCGCAATGCCGCGCACATGGCACGGCAATCCCACGGCCGCAGCCCAGCCGGACGAAATGGCCGCCGGGGTTCGATCATTGCTGCCAACTCATCTTGCCGGATGCGCGCTTCGAAGAAGCGGTAAATCATCTCGCGAGAGCTCTTGCTGTAATCGTTGCTGATACTCACGGCGCCGAACAATACAGGAACTTTCGCGTGCGTCGCCAGCAACCGCGCAATTCCTTTCCAGAGTAAAAGCAGTGGAGCGTATTGCCTCTGATATTCCGGCCGGATGAACGAGCGACCGAGCTCCAACGCCGGACCGAGCCTCTCGAAAACTCGCCGATCGTAGCGGAACAGTGTGCTGGTGTACAACCCGCCTAGTCCACGTTCCGCAAGAATCTCGGCTGTGTTGCCCGCACGATAAGCGCCCACAAGTTGCTGCCTGGCTTTGTGCCACAACAGCACATGCCAGTAATAGTCGTCGAAAGGGTCGAGATCCCGCTGTTTGCCGGTTCCTTCGCCGGCTCCACGAAACGTCACTTCGCGCAGCCTGCCCAGTTCCTGTACCGTGCGCGGAGTTTCGTTCGCTTTTACCACATATACAGCGAGCTCAACATTCTCTGCCAAGCAACGTTCGCGGGAGAGACGATTCAATTCCTCGGCCAGCACCTCCGCTGGTTCCGCGGGAGGAATGGGCTGTTGTACCGTCGCCACGATCTTTGACAGCACCGCCGCAGGCCAGGATTTTTCCGGTCGGCTCCGCCGCGCTAGCAGGTAAGTGCGCCAACGCAAATACTCGAGGGCTTCTCGATCATAGGCAATGCCGGTTACGGACTCAGCGGAAATCTCGCTACCTACGCGCACTTCCACCGTCCTTCCCTTTTGTTGAAGGAATTCCTGCAACAGGAACGCGGTCTTCAGCCGGGGATGGACTTTCCCAAAAACCTGAATGCTCATGCCGCTCCGTCCACAAAAATAAATGGGCAAAGCTGCCGCTTGCGTACGACGGATCAGGCGGACTGCCGTATCGTTCCACGCCGGGTCGGAATTTTGCCCAAGCGACAATTGCCACTGTGAAATCTCTCCAGCGGGAAAAACGGCGAGCATTCCACCGCGCAGCAGCCAGTCGAGCGCTTCACGAAACGCGCGGCGATTTACGCTACTGCTAAGCGATTGAGCGACGCCGTTGCCGTCAAACGGATCTACAAATATGCAGTACTGGGCTAACTCGGGTACGTCGCGCAGCAGATAGTTCGTCATCACTTTTACATCCGGACGAACGCGAGTCAGCAATGCCGTGAGCGCAACTCCATCGAGCATTCCAGAGGGATGGTTGGCCACCACGACCACCGGCCCGGTCGCGGGGATTCTCGACATGTCCGCTGGATCGATGCGCAATTCCACTCGCATTTTCGCAAGCAGATTTTCAAGCC
>JBAUVJ010000098.1:0-5348 GCA_049583165.1 Candidatus Sulfotelmatobacter sp.
CTACACAATCAGTCCTGATTCCTAATCCCGGAGGTAGTTCGATGCAGCCCAATATCCTGACCCGTTCTGTATTTGTTTTCAGCCTTGCGCTGAGTGTTACCGCTTCGATCGCTTGTAACCAGGCAAAAGGTGGCCCAGCATCCACTAACGCATCGGACGCGGCGAAGATTCCCATCACCACAGCATCAGACGAAGCGAGAAAGGAATTTCTACAAGGCCGCGATCTTTCCGATCGTCTGCTCGGGCAGGAGTCGCTTGAACACTTTGACAAAGCCATCGCTCTCGATCCGGATTTCGCCTCAGCGGAATTGGCGCGAGCCAACAGTTCGGCGACGGCCAAGGACTTCTTCGACCATTTGAAGAAAGCCGTCAGCCTCGCCGACAAGACTTCTGACGGAGAGAAGTTGCAGATTCTCGCCAATGAGGCCGGGGCCAACGGCGACACGGAGAAACAGAAGGCCTATCTGGAGAAATTGGCCTCGACTTATCCCAACGACGAGCGCGTCCAGTACAACCTGGGCACATACTATTTTGGTCAGCAGGAATTGGACGAAGCGATCGAACACTATAAAAAGGCGACCGAAATCGCTCCCAACTATTCGCCCACCTACAACATTCTCGGCTACGCTTACCGGCAGCAGGGCAACTTTGCCAGCGCCGAACAGGCATTCAAAAAGTACGTCGACCTGATTCCCAACGATCCGAATCCGTATGATTCCTACGCGGAGCTGCTGCTGAAGATGGGGCGCTTCGAAGATTCGCAGGCGCAGTATCGCAAAGCGCTTGCGGTCGACCCTCATTTCCAGCCCTCGCACTTCGGACTTTCGGCAGCGCTGCTGTATGCGGGTAAGCTCAGCGATGCGCAAGCCGAGTTGCAGAAGATGGCGGACCAGGCGCGCAATGACGGCGAGCTTCGCACTGCTTATTTCGGAATGGCCGTCATCGCCTCCGACGAAGGCAAGTTCGAAAAAGCTCTCCAGGCCATGGACAAGGAATACGCCGTCGCGCGAAAAACCAATGACGCCGCGTCCATGGCGGCCGATCTCCAGGCCGAGGGCAACATCCTCGCCCAGATTCCGCGTTATGACGAAGCGCAACAAAAGTTCGATGGCTCGTTCCAGATGATCCAGGCATCAACCCAGTCGCAGGAGATCAAGGACAATGCGAAACTCCTGCACGATTTCAATTTGGCTGCGATTGCCATTGGAAAGAAGGATTTCTCGAGCGCGAAGGCCCACGCCGAAGAATTCCACACGGGAGCAGAGGCCACGAAGAATTCGGCGCAGATCAAACAATCGCACGAGTTGGCCGGCAGGATTGCTTTAGGCGAGAAGGATTACGGCAAGGCCATTGCCGAGCTTGAGCAAGCCAACCTTCAGGATCCTCGCAACCTTTATCGCTTGAGCCAGGCGTATCAGGCCAAAGGCGATTCCGCCAAAGCGCAGGAGTATCTCACAAAGGCCGCCGACTTCAACTCGCTGCCCGCCCTGAACTATGCATTCGTCCGAGTGAAAGCGCAAAAACTGGTGGCGGAGAAAAAAGGCTGATTAAGCGGCAGTGGCGGGAGATGAAGGTTCTAGCGTAATACTTCCGCTACCTTGCCGCGGGAGATCAACTCCGCGATCCGCGCGAAGTCTTTGTACATGACGCGGTCTTTCTCCATCGTGGGGCACACGGAACGGATGGCCGCATGGGCCGCTTGTCCGCGCTTCGAAGTCTTCAGCGGAGCCAGGAAGTCGATTGCTTGGGCCACGGCCATGGCTTCAATTGCCAGCACGTTGCGCGTGTTTTCGACAACGCGCTTCAGCTTGTTCGCTGCCGTCATGCCCATGGAGACATAGTCTTCCTTGTTGCCCGAGGTGGTGATCGAATCGACCGACGCCGGATGTGCCAACACTTTGTTCTCGCTGACCAAGGCCGCCGCGGTGACCTGCGGCAACATAAAGCCAGAATTCAATCCAGCGCCTTGCGCCAGAAACGGCGGCAAACCTTCACTCAGCGCGGGATTTACCAGACGCTCGATTCTTCGTTCGCTAATGCCGGCCAGCGCGCTGAGAGCGATGGCGAGAAAATCCAAAGCGAAGGCGAGCGGCTCCCCATGAAAATTTCCACCCGAGATCACATCGCCCTGGGAATTCTTGGCGTCGGTGATGAACACCAGGGGATTATCCACCGCGGAGTTCGCCTCGGTCTGGAACACCTCGCGGCAGTGTGCCAGCGTGTCGCGCACCGC
This sequence comes from Candidatus Sulfotelmatobacter sp., assembly GCA_049583165.1. Taxonomy (GTDB): domain Bacteria; phylum Acidobacteriota; class Terriglobia; order Terriglobales; family Acidobacteriaceae; genus Sulfotelmatobacter. The sequence goes on from JBAUVJ010000098.1 coordinate 2,234, forward strand.
GCCGTGTACCTGGGGAATGCAGCGCAAAGAATAGGCGTCCTGCACGCGGCCGCATTCGCGGTGTGATTCGCGGATCTGGCTGCCTTCGAGCATCTTGCGGAGATTCGCCGCCGTTTTGATTTGTCCGCTGTGCGGGCGCGCCTTGTGAATGCGCTCATCGAAAGCGGCGTCGGTACCTTTCAGCGCGTCGCAACACAGTCCGCCTAAAACGTCGGCCGAATCGACCAGAGTCTCGGCAGCCAGCAACGCCAGCGTTCCCACCGCGAGCATGGCCTGCGTTCCGTTGATGAGCGAGATGGATTCTTTGGCCTCGAGCACCAGCGGCTTGATCTGCGCTTGCTTGAGCGCGTCACTGCTTGGAATCAGCGCGCCCGATGAGTCGAAGCATTCGCCCTCGCCGATCAAGGCCAGCGCAAGGTGCGCCAGCGGAGCTAAGTCGCCGCTGGCACCCACGCTGCCCTGCGACGGAACAAAGGGAGTGACGCCGCGATTCAGCATCTCACACAGCGAATCGACCACAATCGCACGAACGCCCGAATAACCCTTGGCCAGAGAGTTGGCGCGCAAAAGCATCATGGCTCGGGTTTCCGCCGCCGAGAGCGCTTCGCCAACTCCCGCCGCGTGAGACCGTACCAGGTTGACTTGCAGTTCGCGAATTTGTTCGCCAACAATGCGCACGTCACTGAGCTTGCCCACGCCGGTTGTGATCGCGTAAGCCAGTTTGTCGCCGGCGACGATCTCATCGACTACGGCGCGCGCCCGATCCACGGCTTCGCGCGCGTCGGCGGCCAGGAGTACCGGCCGTCGTTCGGCGGCGACTTCGCGCACCGCCTCCAGAGTGAGATCGTTTCCGCTGATGTGAAGCGCGTTCAATTAATCTCCTGCTTTCCGTTTCTTTTTTTGCGCGACCAGGGAGTGTTTTCCGAGTACCGCGCGAAAGACCGTCAAATATTTCTCCGGCAGAGCTGCAACCTTCAGGTCCGCATCCGTGACAATATGCGTAGTCTCTCCCTCCGCGAGTAGAGTGCCGTCGTCGACGCGACGCAGTTCATAACCAAAATGGATGACAGAGTCGCGCACATTCAGCAACTCGGTGCGCACCACAACTTCTTCGTCGTAGCGCGCCGGGGCGCGATAGCGGCATTTGGCCTCAGCGACGGCGATAAAACGATTGTCCTGCTTTTCCATGTCCCGATAGGAGAAGCCCAACTGCCGAAACAACTCTACACGGCCAACTTCAAACCACACGAAATGGTTGGAATGGTAGACCACACCCATTTGGTCGGTCTCGGCATAACGCGCGCGCAGGCGAGTCTTATTGACCGCTGAATTCACGCTGGCTCCTTACAGTTTGTCGGGCCACGAGTTCTCCAAGCGCCACCGTCTTTCCATCTGCGAAATACTCTACAAAACGTGCCGGCAAACCATCTCCGCGAAAGGGAATAGAGGTGTTTTGCAAATGATAGTGAAGGTGCGGCTCGGAAGAGTTGCCGCTGTTTCCGCACCGCGCCAACAGTTGTCCGCAATGCACCCGGTCGCCGCCGTGAAGTGCGACTGTGCCGCGCTGGAAATGAGCGAAAAATGAGAACTCACCACAACCATGGTCGAGGATCACGTAGTTTCCGAGAGCAGCTTTTGGATTCATCTCGCCAGGAGTGTTATCGGGCAATTCGTTTTCCGTCTTCACCACGATGCCATCGGCCGGGGCATAGATTGGCAGACCAAAGCAATGATAATCGGTATTGCTCTCGCCCGTACCGCGATAGGACTGGCCGAAGCTTCCCTGGGCGAGAATCAGAAAGTCATATGCGAAGCGCTGATCCCGCGTCACGGCATGCTTATTCTGCGCAAGTCTTCGGCCGCCCCAATACACATACCACTCGCCCGCGAAAGGCAGGCGCAGCGTGGTCTTCGTCTGATAATGAAGAAACTCCGTGCGTGCCGGCGTTTTGGTGATCGTCGCTAAGTGCCGCGCCAGAAGATTACGCCATCCGGCTTTCGGAAATCTGCGAATCCTTTCCGCACGCGTCATTTACTCTTTCACACCGGTGCCCTTCCACACCGGCTTGCGCTTTTCGAGGAATGACGAAATGCCTTCGCGGAAGTCGGCGGTTTTGCGGATCGCGGCATTTTCCCGCACCGCAGCTTCAATCTGTGAATCTAGTTCGGCGCGTCCATGCTCGCTGAGCAGTTGTTTTGTGGCGCGCAATGAAGTAGGACTGTTTTGTAGCAGTAGTGCCGCCAACTCCCGGGCTCGTGCCAGCAAATTTTCTGGTGCGACGATTTCGTTGATCAGTCCCATGCGTGCTGCCTCTTCTGCATCAAAAATCCTCCCTGTCAGCAAAAGATCGCGTGCCTGTTTTTCTCCCACTTGGCGCAGCAGGAAAGTGGAAACTATGGCGGGAACAAACCCGATGCGAACTTCGGTGTAGCCAAACTTGGCTTCGGGCACGGCCAGCGTGAAGTCGCAGAGCAGAGCGAGTCCGGTGCCGCCCGCGATCGCCGCTCCGTTTACCGCCGCGATTGTGATCTTGGGAAATTCGTAAAGCGAACGAAACAGGCGAACCATCTTCTTGGAATCTTCCAGATTTTGTTGGGGGTGACGGCCGAGCAACGCCTTCAGATTTTCCAGGTCCATGCCCGAGCAGAACGCCTGGCCCGCGCCTGTCAAGATAAGCACCAGCGCATCTGACGCTTCCACTTCTTTCATTGCGCTCAACAGGTCGTCAATCAATTCAAAGCTGATGGCGTTTCGCTTCTCTGGGCGATTCAGCGTGATCGTGGCGATGCCGGAATCGTAGGCGAGTTGGATGGTTTTATAGCTCATGTTGAGGAATGCCTTAGTCGTCGCTTACCGAATTTGTATACCTCGCTCCCATCTCAGCGGTCGCGCGCAGCAGCGCGTCGAGCGGTTTCAGAGACGGCAACTCGGCACCACGCTGCCTTAGCGCTTCAATTACTCTCTCGGTCGCGATGTTGGCTACCAATGCATCTTGCGCGAACGGGCAACCGCCGAGTCCGCCAATGGCTGAATCAAAGCGGCGGCATCCGGCGTCGTATGCCGCAAGGATTTTTGCCGCTGCCTGCTCGGGTCGGCTGTGCAGGTGTACACCAA
>JBAUVJ010000099.1:0-12684 GCA_049583165.1 Candidatus Sulfotelmatobacter sp.
GGCATAAACCGGTGTGCGTCTTATCCTTGATTCCACATGCTCACAATGGACCAGGTAGCAGAAAAGCTTGCATTTTTGTCTCTGCTCGATCTTTGCTCCGATCTCTGCTGTGATTTCTGACGTGAGCATCCCCGCCTTGAAGGGGCGCGGCTTCAGCCGCGCCGTAAAGTTCCGCGAACCGGAACGGCTTTAGCCGCTGAGGAACTCGGCCAGCCCCGGTGCTTGCGACATCGCCACACGCGTGATACAAGGCAATCAACGCATGCCCGCCGTTCGCAGCCTTGCCAAATCGTGCATCGTTTTTCTGCTGGGGAAAGAATCCAAGCCTCGCAGAATCCTGGCCGGCCTCGCATCCGGCTATCGCATTTCCGTTTCTCCCGTAGACAACCTCGGTTATCTTCTGGGCGCCAATGAGGCACATCTCCAGAGGGCGATCCGCCAATACGTTGCCCCCGGCGACGCGGCGTATGACGTCGGTGCAAACATAGGCTACGTCTCCCTGTCGCTCGCCAAGCGCGTCGGTCCGCAAGGGTGCGTAATTGCCTTCGAGCCCGTTCCGCAGAACATCGCAGCCTTCCGCAGCCATATAACAATCAATGGCATCACCAACGTTTGCCTTTTCGAGTGCGCTGCCTCGGATCGCGCCGGCGAAGCCGTCATCCGATTGGCAGAAAGTTCATCGACCGCAAGCCTGGTTTGGCATCGCGATAATTCTTTCGCGACTGAAATCTCCATTCGAACCGTCTCCATCGATGATCTTGTAGATGCCGGTGACATTCCCTCTCCGAAGTTCGTCAAAATCGATGTCGAAGGCGCCGAGGGAAGCGTTCTGGAGGGGATGCGCCGCACCATCGCTTCGGCCCGGCCTGTGCTATTTGTCGAGTGCTCCGAAGTTGGCCGCCAGACGGCGTGGCCTCTGCTCGTCAGCCTGAACTACCGTTGCCAGTCGGCGATTACGCGTAAAGAGGTGACTAGGTTCGAGGAATATCGCCACTCTGATTTTCTGTGGCTGCCCGCGGAAAAATTGTGAAGTTGAGCCGCTGAACAATGAAAAGTGGGAAATCCCTTACATCCGCTTCAGAAAAGCATTAGCCTCAGCCAACTGCGGAAATAATTTCTCCTCCGCATGAAACTCTGCTGAGTGCACGCAACGCCGGCTGCCGCGCAGCCTGACCGGATGCTTCAGATGCAGCATCTCGTGGTACACAATGTATTCCACTGCGTAGCGCGGAACAGAAGGGTGGTCGAAGATTCGGCTGATCACGATCGCGTTATGCGCCGGGTCGTAGTGGCCGAGAATGCGCCGGGTTTTTGTCGGACTCCAACTCATGCGCGGACGGCCCATCAATCCGTGAAAGAACCGCAGGTTCAGATCTTCAAAAATGCGTTCGAGATCGTAGATGTGGCCTTTCGGAGAATGCAGGCGCTTTCGCCCGCGCATTTGACGCACCAAGTGTGCCTTGCGCACCACTTCATTGCTGGCCACATATTTTCGGTAACGGGCGGCATGTCCCCGATCGATGGGCTTCCGGTACATCTTGGCCAGTAGAATGTGCGCGATGGCACGCACCACCGCGTCCGGCGCGCCTTCCAGCAAATCGGAGAGCCTTACAAGAAGCCGGCCCTCGCGCAAGCGAATCGTATTATTAATATTCGCAAAGGCGAAGAATTCAATCTTTAGATCAGGCGGCGCAGCCGCAGGACGCAACTGCCGGTGTTCTTCATGGAAGATGTCGAGCAATCCCTCACGCACAGTGAGCCCAGATTAGCACGAAGAAACCCATGTAGGGACAGCCGCCCTCGGCTGTCCAGTCGAGCGAAGCTCGACTGCTCCTGCTCATTTCACTCCGACCGGCTTCCAGACTGCGCAACCGCTGGTTTCTTTCTATGCTTCGCGGCCTCTTCCTGATCGGAGAGAATCTGGTGGTGCTCTTCCGCGGAACTATCCAGCGTATCCAACGCGTCACTCAAAACAAATTCATACTGCTTCGCCTCTTCCGGCGGAACATTCGGCGCATCTTTCAGCGCGCGCAGCTTGGCCTGGAATTCAGTATCGGCATCAATGATCACCTTCAGCGGCTTGCGAATATCATTCTTCCGGTCGACGTACGTATCGATGTTGTCGTTCAACTCGTCGTAGATCAGCAGAAAGTCATCCAGCCGGTCGTGAGTCTGCTGCGCGCGGTCTTTGGTTTTGCGATCGGTCCGCATCTCCTCCATGCTTACCAGGCGGGCCCGGGCAAATTTCACGTAAAGACCGAGACGCAGCTGGGGCTCCCAACTGGTATCGCGGATCTGGTCAATCTCCGGTTGGGTGAACGGATCCCGGCGGTGCTGCGCGTGCGCAGGCACAACCGTGGTCAGCGATAGCAGGCACAAATAAGCGCTTGTTCGCAACCATAAAGTCTTCATTTCTTAACTCCATTGGGAAACATAGCGGCCAGCAAATCATCGCGAACACGCTGCAAGTGGTCGATGGTCTCTTGGATCGCCTTCTGGTCCTCGCGCGAGACGCTGTGTTTCAGATTCTCCAGTTTCCGCGCCATCTTGCGGACGGCAATCTCACTCTGTTTTTCGCGCTTATGCGACTGGATTGCATAGTCGCGGGCCTGTTCAGAAAATGCGGCCACATCCGCCAGCGCCGCCTGAGCCTTATCGGCGTCATCCCCTGCGTAGAGCTTGTCAGCAGCGTCGAGTTGCCGCTCTGCAACCTCAACGCACAGTGCAGGACGTTCTCCTACGGAAGCGCCGGCGATTCGGTCCTTCAATTCCTGAAGCGTCAACACCTTGGCGAATCCGAGAGCGGTCAAACCAACGAAGATCAGACCAACAAAAAAAAACAGCAGCGCCGGAACCGCAATCAATTGCGACGCTCGCGGACTATATTTGCGCGACACCATTGGCTTTGCCGGCGTTATTTCTTCGGCTCGATGGCAATCAGCCGATGCGTCGCCTGCCACTCCTGATCAGGATACTTCCCCTTAGCAGTATTAAGAAAGAGATGATAATTCACCGCCGCTGTTTTGAAATCTTTGAGATGATCGCACGCCGAGGCTCGCAGGAAATACGTAATGGGAATTTCCGGCAACAGCTTGGCCCGTGCATCGAGCGCGCGAATCGCAAGTTCATACTCTTTATTCTCGCCTGCCGTAAAGGCGAGATCGCCGTAAGCTTCTCCCATATCCGGCTTGAGCTTTACCGTAACTAGAAATTCCTGCTGCGCCTGGGGAAACTTCTTCTGCCGCAGCAGTGCCTGCCCAAGACTGCGATGAAGCCCTGCATCGTTCGGATGCACCGCAACCAGGCCGCGGTACGCCGATTCCGCCAGATCGTTTTTTCCAGCGGTCGCATACAGTTCGGCGATATCGCGCTGCGCGCTTTCATCGCTGGGAGTGAGTTTAACCCCGGCTGCCATTTCTGCAATCGCATCTTCATTCTTGCCTTCCGCAGCCAGAACGCGCCCCAGTTGTATTTCGACCGCTGCGGACTCCGCCGTTGGCACAGAAGCTTGCGCAGAATACTCAGCTAGCAGTTTACGAAGATATTCTTCCGCCTCTGGAAACCGTCTCCCGCGCATGTAAAGGTTGGCCAGCGCGATCGCTGCATCGGTTGATCCCGGATCGAGTGCCTGCGCCTGCTTGTATTCCTGCTCGGCCTCAGCAAATTTATTGCCCCCTTCGAGCACCATTCCCGCGGCAAAATGCGGCTCCGCCTCTTTCGGTCGAAGAGAAGCGGCATGCTGATAGGCGGCGAGCGCTTCTTCCGGCTTCGCTTTTTCCAGCGTTTTGCCCAGTGCGAGCCACGCCCGGTATTGGCCCTCCACCACGTGACTGGTCGGTTTCAGATGAGTCGCCGCCCGCAGAAACTCATCCGCGTCAGGCTGCCCGGTCTTGGCGAGTTGCAACCCCAGGTTTAGATTCGATTCGAAAACATCCGGCTTCGCCGCCACCGATTTGCGATACGCTGCGATCGACGCATCCGTGTTGCCCAGGGCATTTTCCACGAAGCCCAGATCAAACCATCCCTCGTAATTCGCCGCGTCCCGTTCCACCAATTTATGCAGCAGAGGCTCGGCCGCTGCGTAATTCTTTTTGTCGATCGCCGCCTCCGCCCGAGTGAGTTCGGCCGGTTGTGTCGGAGCATCATCATCCGGAACCTGAATGTGATGGACCGATCGATGCGCGCTGGAAGAGGAAGACGAAGAAGATGACGATGACGAAGAGGGCGCAGTAGTCGCTGCCGGAGGCTGGCCTGCATCCTGCGCCGCTGCGTACCCGCATACGGCCAACGCCAGCAGCGTACGCGCGAGAAAGTTACTTGCTGCCATCGGGAGTCGACGCTCCGTTGTTACCGCCATGGCCATTCAGCAATCGAGCCAGATACGTGCCGGTGTAGGAGCCCGGTAAACTGGCAATCAGTTCCGGCGGTCCGGACCCTACAATTTTGCCGCCACGCGCTCCGCCCTCCGGCCCCAAATCGATCACCCAGTCGGCGGTTTTGATTACTTCCAGATTGTGCTCGATCACCAGAATCGAGCCCCCTGCATCGATAAGACGGCGAAACGCGGCCAGGAGTTTGCTGACATCGTCAAAGTGCAGTCCGGTCGTAGGCTCGTCAAAAATATAAAGGATTCGCCGCCGCCGGCGCTGCTCGCTCTGCCCTCCCGCGCTGGGACGTCCCAGCTCACGCGCCGCAGGCTGCAAATGCGCCGCCAGCTTCATGCGCTGGGCCTCGCCTCCGGATAATGTGGTTGCCGATTGCCCCAGGCGCAAATATCCCAGCCCAACCTCATCGAGCACGCGCAACTTGTCGGTCAGTTTAGGCACTTCCGCAAAAAACTTCAGTGCCTCCTTCACCGTGAGGTTCAACACCTCGTGAATATTCTTGCCGCGGTAGCGAACCTCAAGCACCTGTGCCTTGTATCTCGTGCCTTTGCACTCCTCGCAAATCAATTCCACGTCGGCGAGAAACTGCATCTCCACCGTAACCGTGCCGTCGCCCTGGCAAGTCTCGCACCGGCCGCCCGGGATGTTAAAGGAAAAATGTCCCGAGCTGAAGCCGCGCTTCTTGGCCTCGGGCAGGGAAGCGAACAGCTCCCGAATCGTATCGAATGCCTTGATATAGGTGACCGGATTCGACCGGGGCGTTCGCCCAATCGGCGACTGATCCACCAGCACCACTTCATCGATGAACTGATCGCCCGCCAAGTCTTCCCACGTAGCCGTTCCCCGCGTCCCGCCGCTAATCGACTGCTGCTTGGCCTCGGCCAGCGCCTGGTAAAGAACCTGATGCAGCAACGTCGACTTGCCTGATCCCGAAACTCCCGTGATCGCCACCACCACGCCCAGCGGAATGCTAATGTTAATTCCCTTCAGATTATTGGCGCGCACATTCTTGATTGTGATCCGCTGCGCTCCCGGTTGCCGCCGCACCGCTGGAACCTGAATATGCAGGTCGTCGGAAAGATAGCGCCCCGTCAGCGACGCCGGATTCCGCAGAATCTCCTTGTAAGTTCCCGCCGCAACCAGCTTGCCGCCATTCTCTCCCGCTCCCGGACCCAGATCGAGAATCCGGTCCGCCGTTCGCATGATATCGGCGTCATGCTCCACCACCAGAATCGTATTTCCCAAGTCCCGCAGATCATGCAGGATCTTGATCAGCCGGTGGGTGTCCCGGCTGTGGAGGCCAATCGAAGGTTCATCGAGCACATACAAAGTTCCCACCAGCCTCGAACCCAGCGAAGTGGCCAGCTGAATCCGCTGCGCCTCACCTCCAGAAAGCGTCGAGGCCAGCCGATCAAGCGTCAGATATTCCAGCCCCACGTCGTTGAGAAATTTCAAACGCTCCTGGATTTCCTGGAGCAACCTCTCGCCAATCTCTGCTTCTTCCGGGCTCAATTGCACGCTCGCGAAAAACTTCGCCGCATCCTCCACCGTCATCGCGCAAACGTCACAAATGTTCCGGCCGCCGATTTTGACCTGCCTGGCCTCTAGCCGCAGCCGGTTTCCCTGGCATTCCGGGCAAGTCGAATATGCGCGATAACGGCTCAGAAAAACCCGGATGTGCAGCTTGTATTTCTTCCGCTCCAGATACTGGAAGAATCCACGCAAGCCCAGAAAATCGTCTTCACCATTCAGAATCAGTTCCTGTTGCTCAGCTTCGAGCTCGCCCCACGGAACATCCAGAGGAATTCCGGATTGCTTTGCGAAGCGTTTCATCTCCACAAAAACTGGCCGGTATTTCGGCTTGTTCCACGGATCGACCGCGCCTTCCCCCAGCGACTTCGTCTTATCCGGAATCACCAGATCCAGATCAAAGTCGATTGTGTTCCCGAAGCCCTGGCAGCGCGGGCAAGCTCCATAAGGATTATTGAAGGAGAACAGCCGCGGCTCCGGCTCTTCGTAACGCAAATTGCACTGCTTGCATTCGAAACGGTGAGAGAATCGCACCTGGCGCGCCGGCTGGTCGTCTCGCGCCGGCAGATCGAAAATCACTTCTCCCGATTCCCGGTACGCAGTCTCTACCGCATCGACAATGCGCGTGCGAGCCTCAGCGGAAACCGTGAGCCGGTCCACCAGGATGAACACTGGCTTGGCGAAATCCAGGTCCAGCAACGATTCCGGCGTGGAAAACTCAAACACCTGTCCCGATTGATACAGCCGATTGAATCCTGCCTTGCGCAAATCGAACAGCCGTGTCTTCACCTGCTCAGTTAATCCGGAGTCTGCCGCAGCGACTTTCTTGGCTTTGCGCGTACTTTTTTTCGCAGCCTCCGGTTGCGCCGTCGCAGCCGTCCGCAACGGAAACACAACCTGCACCCGCGTCTCCGGATCGAGCGCCAAAATCGCATCCGCGATTTCGTCGACCGTATCCTTCTTTACTTCCTGACCGCACTTCACGCAATAGGTTCGCCCCACCCGCGCAAATAACAATCGCAGGTAGTCGTAGACCTCGGTCGCGGTACCTACCGTTGACCGTGGATTGCGCGTACTGTTCTTCTGCCGGATGGCAACCGCCGGGGCGATCCCATCGATGGAATCCGCATCCGGCTTCTCGATGCGCTCCAGAAACTGCCGCGCATAGGCGGAAAGCGACTCCACATACCGTCGCTGGCCCTCCGCATAAATTGTGTCGAAGGCGAGGGAAGACTTGCCCGATCCGGAGACCCCGGTCACCACAGTCAGGGTATTGTGCGGGACTTCAAAATCGATATTCTTGAGATTGTGAACGCGGGCTCCGCGCACCACAATATTGGCGTTTTCCGTAGCTGACGTAGGGGACATCGGGTAAGTAAGCCGGCAAAGGGCGCGTTGGCTCGCCGGGAATGCTCCCAGCAGCCTCCGTGAGCACTGCCGAACCTCATATTATAAAGCAGGGATTGTCTTTGAGATGGAACCCTAACTGGCGGAATTCGCGAAGGCCTGCAACCATACCGACGCGTGGAACGCAGGTGATCAATCGGGATCGTCAAATCCAGAAGTTTTGGACCAAACTGAAATCCATACGTACGATAACTTGAGGTTTCCCGAAGGCAGAGATGACTACCCAAACGCCCCCCAAAGGCGGCTTACTGTGGGCGATCTTGATTGTGCTGGTTTTCTTTTCAGGGCTGTGCACGATCTTCGTCTCGCTGGTAACGACTGCGCAAGCCTGGCAGGAGCACGCCCAGTCGCGCTGGCCGGAGGTGACGGCGCGCGTTGACAGATGTGATCTAGCCCAGTGGAGCGGCGGTACGCGGGAAAGCTACTACATCCTTTGCCGCTTGAGCTATGCGGTAGGCGCCGAGCAGAATGTGACCACCCTCCATTCGGGCCATCTCTCGCCCAAGCATGATGGGCCGCTCGCAGAATGGATTGACGAGCATCCACCGGGAACGTCGATCGCTGTGCGCTACGATCCCACGCATCCCACGAAAGTAGTGCCGCTAGAGACCGGGATGCTGATCGGCGGGCCACACACGGCGAACAATATGAAACTACTGGAAGTCGTCGCGGGAACTTTCCTGGTCCTGCTGACAATTATGCGACTCACGCGGCCACGATTTGTCGAGCAAAGCGGATATTCTTCAATGCCGTATAACCCGTAGGGTGCCGGTTGAACGTCAATACGCCTACGACGAAGGTTCGATCTTCTCTACCTGAATCGTATTCGTGTTCGCATCCAGCTTTCCAGTCACCCTGACTCGTTTTCCCAAAAACTCCTTTGCCTTCGTCTCGTCATCAAGCCTATGGGTAACCTTGGTCGCCGAATCCTCTAGTACAAGTTCGCCATTATCCCTCAAGATATTGCCACTAAAAGCTTTAATGTCTTCCGTCGTCTTCGCCCCGGAGGCTGGCATATCCGCTTCGTTCCGGTGCTGCGTCGGAGCCGCTACCGCAGCATTGTCGGTTTCTTGCGCGTACGCTTTCGGGGGTAGGACGGCAACCGCCGCGAGAATCGCGGCCGCGAACGATAGACGTAGCCAGAATTTTTTCATAGCCACCTACCTTGGAACTGGATTGCGGTGCGTTAGCAATCTTGCAAAAACCTTGCCAAAGCTCACGAACTGCTTATCTGATGCACGCAAGACCTTTAAGGAGGGCAGTTGTTTTTAGGCGTGAAAATTACACCGGTATGAAGAATCTATTGCCCGCTGTCGCCGATCCAGTAAGGATCTGCCATATATAGATCTTGTGAATTCTAGCTGTTCAAAAAGGCCGGCCCTATACATGATCTACCCGAGTTTCAACTTCCCGGTAAAAGTGTAATTTGCACACAGACTCATACGGTTTGTTACCTCGTATCAATCTGTTTCACGTCTTCCGATCATTCGTCATTAGCAGTCGGCATTGAAAGCATTTGCCGGTGTGGAGTTTCGATATGGTAGTCAACACAGCAGCCTACGGAATGTACTCCCAGAATGTGCCCCTGAACGATCTGGTGCACACGCTGAATCAAGCCGGATTCGGCAACGAAGATATTTGCATGATGCTGTCGCCCACCCATCCCGTTGCAGAGCTGGTTCGGGATGCCAGCCTCTTCAACTCGGACCGGGGAACGACCGCCGCAACCGCTGGCCTGATTGGATGGCTTTCGGAATTCGGCGCGGTGATGATTCCCACGGTCGGTTTTTTCGTCAGGTCGCAAGTGTTTCTCCAAGCTCTCATGGTCGCGCGGGACGCTCCGGCCCTTTGCGGGAACGCCAGAACTCTCGCGGGCCTCGGTTTTTCCGACGGCGATGCCGAGCGCTTCGAGAGTCAGCTTCGCAAGCTAGGGGTTTTGGTTTACGTCTCGTGCTCTGAGAGCGCAAAGACCTCATGGGCCTGCGAAGTGTTGCGCCACAGCGGCGCAGGGGAAGCAGCTATTTTGGAGGAAGGCGAGACCATTACCACGGCAATGGCAGCCGCTGCGGCCTGACTGCTTTGAAGGGGCGCGGCTTCAGCCGCGCCGTAGATCGACAAAAATTAACAGCGGCTTCAGCCGCCAGCCCGCCTAAACTGCATCCCTGTCACTTCCACCTGCACCGCGCCGGGCCCCGCCGAATCAAAGCGCTGGCTGGCCCACACCCGGCTGCCCATCAGATTCAATCCGACAAATAATTGTAGTAAGCACCGTCCATAAGATTTCGAGCTTGGTGTTGCCGTGCGAATACAGCACTGGCGGAGACGAGGGCGTCTGCCGGTATTTCCATACGATGTAGCCCAGGGAGAGTTGCGCCGCCAGGAAAACAATTCCCATCAGCACAAAAGTAAGCGCCAGTTGTCCGTCGATGAAGTGCGCCGCTTCGGCTGCTCCAGATATGTAGGGACAGCCGCCCTCGGCTGTCCGTCGAGCGAAGCTCGACAGTCTCTCTCCATCGTCCGGAGTCATCGACAGGTTAAAATCCCTCCATGCCACCGAAGCCCGAAGGCCACGACACTCGCTACATGAAAATGCAGAAGAACAACTGCTTCGTCTGCGGCATGAACAATCCCGATGGCATGCGCCTGAAGTTCTTCCTCGACGAAGCGCGCCAAACCTTCGTCTGCCGCTTCCGCCTCGGCAAGCGCTACACCGGACCCCCCGGCCATTGCCACGGCGGCATCATCGCCAGCATCCTCGACGACGCCATGGGCAAAGTAAACAAGCTCCACCATGTAGTCGCGCTCACTAAAGAGATGACCGTCGAATACCTCAAGCCCGTCCCCCTGCACAAACCGCTTCGTGTCGAGGGCAGGGAAGTCAGCGTCCAGGGCCGCCAGCACATCAATGCCGCCGAAATCCTCAACGAAAAAAACGAAGTCCTCGCCCGCAGCAAGGGAATCTTCATCGTCATCGACCCAGAAAAGATGTTCAAGAAGTACGTGAAGAAGTAGAGTGCTGCAATTCTTCTTTACCCGATGGCGCCATCCTGAGCACAGGCGCAGCGAAGGACATCCCGTTTGACCGGCTTCGAGCGTCAGGCTGATTGCACCACTTAGTAACCTCCGTCCGGGGTACCGCGAATTATGAATGCCCTGTAAAATACAAAAAGCTGCCAGCTCGCGCTGCCAGCCCATCCTTCGCGCTTGCGAAAGGTACCCACGGTATCCATCATGTCGAATAGCAACGGTAACAGCACCAGTCTCCGCCTAAAGACCGGCCTCGCCGAAATGCTCAAAGGCGGAGTAATTATGGATGTGACGAATGCGGAGCAGGCTTCGATTGCTGAAAAAGCCGGAGCCGTCGCGGTCATGGCCCTCGAGCGCGTGCCCGCGCAGATCCGCGCGGAGGGCGGCGTTGCGCGGATGGCTTCGCCGAAAAAAATTCGCGAGATCATGGCCACCGTTTCCATTCCAGTGATGGCCAAGTGCCGCATCGGACATTTTGCCGAAGCACAAATCTTGCAGGAACTCGGCGTCGACTACATCGACGAATCCGAAGTGCTCACTCCTGCCGACGAAGCTCACCACGTCGATAAACACGCCTTCAAGGTTCCCTTCGTCTGCGGCGCGCGCAATCTCGGAGAAGCCCTGCGCCGCATCGCCGAAGGCGCAGCCATGATCCGCACCAAGGGCGAGGCCGGCACCGGCGACGTGGTGCATGCAGTCAAGCACATCCGCCAGATCGTGCAGGAGATGAAAATCCTCACCGTCCTCGGCGAGGAAGAACTCTACGCCAAAGCCAAAGAGCACGGTGCGCCCTATGAACTGGTAAAAATGGTCGCCAAAACCGGCAAGCTCCCCGTGCCTAATTTTTCCGCCGGAGGAATCGCTACCCCCGCCGACGCCGCACTGGTTATGCAGCTAGGCGCCGAAGCTGTCTTCGTAGGCAGCGGCATCTTCATGAAAGACTCGACCACCTTCGCCGACCCAGTAGAAGCCGAAAAGCGCGCCAGAGCCATCGTGAAAGCGGCGACGCACTTCAATGATCCTAAAGTGTTACTTGAGGTCAGTGAGGATTTGACGGGTGCGATGAAAGGGCTGGCTGTAGCCGGGTTGGATGAGGCGCAGATGCTGCAGACCAGGGGTTGGTAGTGGTCCGTGGCGGAACTTCTGTCTGCTGCCTTCGATCCGTAGGAGCGGCCCTTAGGCGCGCTGAATAACGTGTTGCAGTGGTTTTGGGTGGCGCAGCGGTTCACCGCTGCGATTTCAAGCTACCCTACTCCGCGGCTTTAGCCGCTGAGGTGCCTCATCAATCTGAAACTCTGGCCATGCCGAGCAGTATGGATATCTATTTGCCTCAGTGGCCAAGCCTCTCTTCATCGCATTCCTACGAATATATTGGCGAAAGGCGAAATACTCCTCCGCATCCCGCACGCGGCGGTCATAGTAGCTGGGCTGCCAGACCTCATGTATGAAAGCCAGCTCCTTCTTTGCTCGATAAGAAAAACCTCCTTTAATTAGTTGCATCGCTCTTTCTAATGTCTCCGCCGGAGTGATGAGTAGATGGAAGTGGTCTGGCATGACCACAAATTCGTGCAGCAGATATTTCCTTTGGCTGCGATAGTGAAGCAGAACGTCAACAAACAGGCCAGCCATTCTGTCGGACTGAAGGATGTTCCGCTTCTGAAATGTAGAAGCGGTAATGAAGTAGCAGCCGTGTCCAGTGTTGCCGCGCCGGGGAGCCGCCATGAATGCACCTCAGCGGCTAAAGCCGCTCCGACTCTCGCAACTTTATCGCAGCGCCGAAGGCGCTGCGCCACCCAAAGGCTGAAAGTTTGTTGCTCCCTCCCATTTCGGAATCGCTACAATTAGGTGTGAGCGTGAGCCATCGTTAAAGCCGCAACGCGGTTCAGCGATCCGAAAGTATTACTTGAAGTCAGCGAAGGTTTGACGTGAGCGATGAAAGGGCTGGCGGTTGCTGGGTTGGATGAGGCGCAGATGCTGCAGACTAGCAGGCTGCGGAAAAACTCGGTTCGAAGCTTCTCCAGAGAGCATCAGAGAGAAAAGCGTTGGCGTAGGGCAGCGGCGTAATCGGTTCCTTTCCAACCTTCCCGCTCGTTGTCCATCCCGAGCATCTGGTATGCGGTCTCAATCACCCTGACGGTCGTGTTGGGTCGCTCCAATGCAATCAAAAGAGTCGAGAGTACTCGCTGGTCTTTTCTCTTCCCCAACCCGACCATAGCCTCTTCGCGCACGTCCTCATCAGAGTCGGTGAGTCGCCGGACGAGAGCCTCACGAATTTCATCGGAATCGGTGTTGCCTAGCACGCCGAGGCCAAAAGTCGCCCAGTCCCGAACATCTT
>JBAUVJ010000100.1:0-8773 GCA_049583165.1 Candidatus Sulfotelmatobacter sp.
CGTGGATGAGAGCGTGGAAGACTGTCTCTTCATCATGAACGAATTCGGTTTCCGTCACTTGCCAATTGTCGAAGGCAAACAATTGCGTGGCCTGGTCTCCCTGCGCGACGTCGTCACCCACCAGGCAGCCGAAATGCAGCGTCAAAATCGCCGCGCGGCTTCCTAGGATCGAAGACCGACTTTTGCCTGGCTCGACCTGCACCGCTTGATCACTCCCGTTTTCTCAACAGGAGTTCGCCCGGCCTGGGCGGCAATTTGAAAGGGAACTCGAAGATTTTTCCGTCCAGCGGCAAGCGCAGAATAAATTCCTCCTGCGGTTTCCATCCCCCAATCCATTTATTCGCCGTGTTGAAAAATACCCATCCATCTACTTCCTGATTACCGGGGTCGAGGTGTGCCGCTGTCAGGCTGTTCTTGCCCATGAATTCGATCAGCTCACTCACCGATCTCTGGTATTCCTGAAGCCGGGCCTCGCGCGCTTGCCTCTGTTCGGGATGCTTCTCCACGATTCGTCTGGTTTCATCATCGAGCGCGTCCGCGTCGGCCTGAACCTTCTGGGTGTAATCGTCGGAGTCGAGCGCCGTCTGCACCACTTTGAAATGCTTCATGAACTGTAATGTGGCTCCGTCCGGAGTTACATCCAGCCCTCCGGTTCCTCGATAACGGATCGTCAGGAAGACTCCGAAGATCGGCTCGATGCGATGGCGAATGATTTGGACCTCACGCGCATCGACCGCCAGCTCGATGCCGATATCTCCGGCCCACAATCCGTAGCGGTATTTACCGTCGTCACCGGATGAAAATGTACAGCCAGGCTGGGCTTCGTTCCAGCGCAAGGTGACCGTCGTGGATTTATTTTTTCCACCGTTCGCGGGTTCGGCTGAGGTGAGTGGGCAAAGGGCGAGTGCGAGAAAAAAAATTGTGGTCAACGGCTGGAGCCAGCCTGTGACCGGCGCGACCCCAGACCACGCCACCCAGCACTGCGGAGCCGGCTTCCGCATCTCGAAGGCCCCCTCAGTTCACCGTAAGGGTGATGGTCGGCTGAGTGCTCGTGGTGGTGATGTTGCTGGGCGCGACGCCGTTTTCATCCACGCCCGTCAGAGTGATCGTGTAGGGCTTGCTCGGGGTAACCAGACCATTGTCACTGCCCGACGTGGTGTTGTAGGTCGTGTTGCAGGAGGGCAGCAAGAGCAACGCGCTGCCAACCGCCATAAGCATGAGCAGCCCCAGGAGCTTTTTCCTTAGCCGTCCCTTCGTGCCCACTCCAATAAGAGCAAGCACAGGTACGGCAAAGCAGAAGCCAAAGAAAATCGGCGGAGTCCACAACTGGCCTGTAGTCTGAATCGCAGTTCCGTAGGTATTCACCGTGAGCACCGACGTTGGAGAGGCACCAGCTGTAACCGCCACCGTTTGGGGATTGAACGAGCAAAAAGGAGCCGCAGTAACGACAGGAGTAACCGAAAGGCAAGAAAGCGTGACGTTCCCGCTGTAGCTGCCAGTTGGCGTGATCGTAACCGTGGCCTGCGCGCTAAATCCCGCCGTAACCGTTCCCGGGCTAATGGGCTTCGAAATCGTCAGAGTGTAATCCTGCGGGACGCTCACCACGTTGAGGTAGATGAGCGGAGCGGTTTCCACCTCGGAACCGCTGGTGCCGCTGATCGTGAGTGTGTAAGTGCCCGCAGCAGACCCCACAGTTGTGGCCGTGAGCGCCAACACAGCATCCGGAACATCCGACGTAGGGCTGATAAGACACAGCGGAAGGTTACTCGCGGTCGGATCGGAGGGATCGCTTACCGTGCACGTAAAATCGACCGTGCCGGTAAAGCCGTTCGTCGTAGTCAGGGTAATAGTGGCAGTCGCGCTGCCACCCGGGTCCACCCCTGCCGGCGGATTGAACGGGGAAACACTGAGGCTGAAATTCTGCGCGGCGGCGATCGGCACATGCGCCGCAACGAATACAAAGAACAAAATGCCAAAGATAATGGCGCGGACAACCTGTCTGGAATTCAACATGTCGGGATGGGAACTCACTACCTTCGATTCCTCCAGCCGCGCAAACGCTGCCTGCCGCGCAGCAAACAGTACCGCTGCCCACAGGCAACCGCAAAGGCAATATTGTCTGAGTCCTTTTGCAGAATGCGCCCGACAAGAATCTTAGACTAGAGTGGCCACTTGCGCCAATCGCAGGCGCCAGAAAAACCACGGCCGCCTCCGTGGAGGCGGCCGTAGCATTTGAATCACTGCTAAATCGACGCAAATCAGTTGACGGTCATGATTACCACGGCAGTATGCGTCGTGGCGTTTGAATCGGTTCCTATGGCGGTGATCGTGACAGTGTAGTTGGCGGGGGAAGTTCCGGCCGACGCCGTCATGACCGACAAAGCTGGCGAACTCTGAGCGGAAGTTCCCGCCGAGTCCGTCGCCGCGACCGTGAACGTATAGGGCGTCGCAGGGGTTAATCCTGTCACCGCGAAGGTGGGTGTCGTAGGCGTGCCAATCGCAGTCGAGTTGCCGTTCTGATACACGCTGTAGCTGCTTACGCTACAGTTGGCGCCAGCCGTCGACGCAGTCCAGGTCAGAGTAGTGCCCGTGGCAGTGGTTGAAGAAGCCGCCAGTCCCGCGGGAACACTAGGCGCGGCCGCGCAGGTTCCACCGCCCTTGGAGCTGCTACTGCTGCCGCCACAAGCTGGCATCAGGAATAGAACAGTCATCATCATCCCAAGAATCAGGAAGCCGAACAGCTTCTTCCGCCGTGAGCGCGTGGTCGTGAAGCCCATCCCCACGAGGGCAAGGCCGGCGATCGGCAGCCACATGGCGTAGAAAAATTTCCTTGGACGCGACACCGAGCCCGAAGGCCCTGTGGTCGTGATGGTCGCGGTCGAATGTGCGCCAATGGCGGTTGGAGTTACCGGGGTCGTCCCGGTTATGCTGCATTGCGGTAACGGCGTTCCGCTTCCGGTTACGGCGCAACTGAGGTTAACCGGCGAGTTATACCCGGCGATCGCAGTTAAGGTAATCGTTGAGGTGCCGCTGGACCCCGGTGCTACCCCTGCCGGCGTTGTTGCAGTGATGCTGAAATTCGGCGCCGATACACCCAGGCTCACTGTGACGGAGTGATTTGTCGAAGGCCCGGTGCCGGTAACCTCGATCTCATAAGCGCCTAGGGTGGTTGTGCCGGTCGTGCTAACCGTCATCGTCACGCTCCCGGATCCTCCGGTCACCGTGGAGGACGGCGAGAAGGTGCACGTTGGCGGAGATGTTGGGCTTGACGGTCCTGAAGCGATGGAGCAGGCAAGGCTCACGCTACCGGTAAATGCATTGAGTGAGGTGATCGTGACCGTGGAGGTTGCCGAGCCATTTTGCGCTACCGTGGCCGGGACCAACTCCGTGGCAGAGATGCTGAAATCCGCCGCCGTCGTTGCGGAATATTCAGCAACAAAGCCATCTTCAGTGCCGCCCCCGGGGGCTGATTCTGCCGGGGTGCCCGCTGTTGGAAAATTCGTGGAAGTCGTCGAGCCTCCGACCCAGATATTGTTGGAACCATCCAGCGCAATCGAACCCAGCGCGGGCGAAGGACTGGCGTTTTCGACTCCCGTTCCACCCAGATAGGTCGAGAAACCGAGGGTGCTCCCCGCAGGGGTCGGTAAGGCCAGAACCTCCGTGACGAATGCGTCCGAGGTGCCGCTGAGACTAGCCTGAGTGGGGTTCAGTTTCGGAAAATTTGTCGACGAAGTCATCCCGGTGACGTACGCATTCCCGGCGCCATCCACAGCGATGCCCCCGCCGATGTCTGCCGTGCTGCCGCCCAGAAAAGTCGAGTACACGAGAGCGACGCCTAACGGATTCAGTTCGGTCACAAATGCATTGGAAGTGGCCGAGGCGTTATACGTGGTGCTGAATGCGCCCACAGTCGTTGGATAGGGAACAGCGGGCGAAGTCGTCGTGTCGTCTTTCGTGGTCTCGCCCGTGATATATGCGTCTCCCAGGCTGTCCACGGCGATGCCATAGGCATAGTCGTTCGAACTGCCTCCGATGTAGGTTGAGTACGTAAGGGCGCTTGCCCCGGGCGTGATTTTTGTGACGAACGCGTCGTAATAGGCGATATCGCCGGAAATATTACACTGGCCGTTCGAGCCACACCCTGTCTGGTAGGCTCCCGTGGTAGTCGGGAAATCGCTTGAATTAGTTTCGCCGGCGGCGTACACGTTGCCTGAGGAATCGACGGCGATCGCGTTCACTTGATCCCCGAAGCTCCCACCCAAATAGGTGCCAAACAGGAACGAAGTGCCTGCGGGATTGATCTCGACTACGAATCCGTCATTGGAAGGCGGATTCGGGCCTTTGCCGTTGTTAAAGCTGGTGTAAAGCGGAGGGGGCGCATTGACGTGGGAAAAGAAGTCCGCGGAAAACGTATCGCCGCCCACCCAGGTATTGCCTGAGCCGTCGACCGCGATGGCGTAACCGTCATCGGCATTGTCGCCGCCAATGTAAGTTGCCCAGGCCAGCGTTTGCCCGTTCGCATTAAGCTTGAAGGCGAAGGCGTCGGTACAAACCGCGGTCGCCGGACTGACAACTGAGCAAGAGCTACTGGACCCGCTGACCGGCTGTGGCCCGGTGGCGGGAAGACTGACGGACTGGGTAATGCCGGCCACATAAGCGGACTGAGATGAATCCACCGCAATCGCGCGACCGCTGGTGCTACCGGTGCTGCCAGCGGATCCTCCCACAAATGTCGTGTAAGTTATCGCGCCAGTCGAGTCCAGTTTGGTCACGAAGGCATCGAGGACGCCTGAGGTAATCGTCCCCATCGGCGTGGGGGCAGGCCAGCCTGAGGTCGAGTCAGTCTGCCCGGTAACATAGATGTTGTTGGCGCTGTCCACGGCGATGCCTAGAACCTCATCTTCATCGACTCCGCCTAGATAAGTACCGTAAGTGAGCGATGGGTCAATCACCAGCTCCCGGCTTCGGTCGTACTTGCCCAGCTCGAAACTGACTTGGTTGTCGGCTTTCAATGCAAATCGTGCGTCCACCGTTTGCCGAGCGCCGCCCTGCTGTTGATACGCCAGCGGCTTGTGCAGCACCACGTCGCCCGCTGGGGATGACACGATCAGATCGCCGGACGCATCGGTCGCTAGCTTTTGCGCGCCGCTGAATGCCAGATCGATGGGCGTGGGATCAGATTGTGGAGCCACGACGAAATCGAACTCCAGCTTCTTTTGTTCGCCGTAATAAGCAAGGTTGATTCCCGGATAAACGTTCTTGTAAACGACCCGGCCATATCGCGAAATGTTGCTGTGCCAGTTCCTCGGATCGTTTCCAAGATAGTAGTTGGTCGTGCCCGGCAGTTGATGCTCGCTTACAGTTTGAGCTTCGCTGTTGCCTCCCACAAACCGCATGTGAACCACGGCTTGCACTCTGCCTTGCGTGTCATTGTCCGGGAACGCTCGCCCGTGGCGGTGCCTGGATAATTCACTAACCGACGGTTTCGGATGGCTCGGGTGAAACGCGAACACCGCATCGTCGTTCGTCAGAAACAGATTGTAGCCATTGGCGCGAGCCAGATACTTGACTTGCGGATCGCTCTGGCCCTGGTTTCGCTCAAACGCCAGCGGCAGCGATGCAAACGCGGCCTGATAACGCTCTCGCGCGGAAGCGGTCTTGCTCTTCAGCTGAGACGCCATGGACGGCGACGAAGTCCGGGACGCCGTGCGGCGATTCGCCGTTGCCAAAACAACCAGCGAGATGCCAACCATGGCAATGACGCAAAGGGCACAGGCTTGTCTTTTCGAAGCAGATGGTTTCGACACGAGGATCCTCCTGGGCTGACACGGTGAAACCCCACGCAGCGCGAAAATACTCGCGGTGGACGCACCTTGCGCTTAGAAAACTTACCAGTCCCAGCCGCGAACCGGTCATCTTTAATTTTCTAGCTCGTGCGAAGTATGGTCTGCAACACTGGGGTTGTCAACGAACACCAAGATAGCAATCTGGATACTGCCCCAGGCAAGTTACGGAAGTTTCCAAGGCCTGGATCGAGGCCCATTTGGTCGAGGTCTTTACTGATCGTCCTGAAGAAGTTCGGGCGACGGAACCGTCCCGGTCTCCACCTGCTCCTGGCGCTCCGCGCGGCGTTCGTTGTCCATGCGGACCGAGGCCTCCAACTCTTTTCGGCCTTCTTCCTTGCGGCCCATGTGAACCAGGATCTGTCCACGAACGTAATGAATGTCGGTGCGGGCGGGATCAAGTTTGCCGGCGGAATCGATGGCGCTGAGCGCTTCCTGGTATTTTTCAGCACGCTGGTAAATCTTGGCCAGCCCGACATGGGAATTTACCAGACGCCGGTCCCGGCGCAAGGCCTCGCGATAACTTCTCTCGGCGTCGGAGTCCTGCTGCATCAGCGAGTAGACGTCGCCGAGTTCATCGTAGTTAAAGGCCAGGTCGGGTTCCACCGCCACATCCTTTAAAAATTCATCGCGCGCGTGCTCATAGTCCTGTTTTTTCAAATAAGTCAGACCGAGGTTGAAATGGACAAAAGTCAGCGAAGGATTAGCCAGCGCCGCCGCCTGAAAGTCGGCCAGCGCCAGGTCGTACTGCTCCAGATTCAGATGAGCCTTGCCCATGAACAAATGGAACTCAGCCGAACCCTCACCCGATTTGATCAGTTGCGCCGTGGCTTTCTCGTCGAGCTCTTTCATGCCTGCGCGGTGCGCGGCGATCGAAAGCACGTACAAATAACTCAACTGCTGCGATTCCTGCGGCCAGAGCGGTTCTAACGCATTCGCCGCATCCGCCCAGCGATTGGCAAAAAAATAGCAGAGACCCAGCAAATGCCGGGCTTGCACGCTATCCGGTTGATCGCGCACCACCGACTCGAAAGGCGGAATAGCTTTCAGGAATTCATTCTGCCGGAAGTATGCGAGCCCAATGTTCAGCCTGATTCCCGCTACCTGCGGCATCAAATGTTCCGCACGGTGGAAGGCCTCCAAAGCTTTCGTCCACTGTTTCCGGCGCATATAAACCACACCCAGATTTGCATACGCACCGCCCACCTGCGGATTGTCGGCAATCACCCGGCGGAAGTCGCGCTCCGCCTCCTCCAACCGGTTTTGCTTCAATGCTTCCTGGCCTGCTTGAAAAAGTCGGGCAGGATCGGCGGAAGGGGAGGCGGCGCTAGATGTGGACGTTCCGGGAGCCGAATTTTGAGCCTTCGCCGCCCCCGAGGACAAACCGTGCAACGGCTGTACCACAGCCAGATCGGCCATAATCACGCACGCCAGCACTCCCAATCGGATATGTAAGCTTGACACTCTTCTCACTCTCTGCTGTAGTGTCCGCCAACCTCCGCAATGAATCAAGCGGCGGGAATGCACTGAAATGTGCACTAATATTTGACGGTCTGGCGCTGTACGTTGGGCACTTCGAGGCTACCCTTTCGATGGTCACCATTCGTGATGTAGCGAAGGAGAGCGGTTTCTCTTCCACCACGGTTTCCATTGTGCTCAATGACGCTCCGCTGGCGCGCTATATTCCCGCGGTCACTAAGAAGCGTATCGAGCGCGCGGCGGAAAAACTCGGCTATCGCCCCAACGAATTTGCCCGTTCCCTGCGCAGCAAACGCAGCCACACCGTCGGCGTCATGGTCCTTGATATGACCGATCCATACTGCACCATGGTGCTGCGCGGCATCGAAAATACTCTCTACCAGGCTTCCTATCTACCGATTCTCACCGACGTGCATAACGAGCGCAGCCGCTTCGAACGGTACCTCGAGATGCTGCTCGATCGCCGCATCGAAGGCTTGATTGTCCTCGCCAACTGGCTCTTTCTCAATATCGATTTACTCGGCGACCTGGAAAAGAGCAGCATCCCGACCGCGATCATCGGCTGCGAACTCAAGGGAGACGCGATGAGTTCGTTCACGGTCGATAATGAAGTCGGTGGCTACCTCGCGCTCGAACATTTACACTCTCTCGGTCATCGCAAAATTGCTTTCATTCGCGGCCCCAAGACTCTCACCGACAGTTCTCCGCGCTGGCGCGGCATCCGCAATTGCGCCAAAACCTGTGGCCTGGAGCTCGATTCCAAACTGATCGTTGATTTGCCCGAATCGCGCGATCCACTCTCCAGTTTTGACATGGGCCAAAAACTCACCGAAGATTTGCTGAAGCAGAAGCGCCACTTCACTGCGCTGCTGGCCTTCGACGATATGACGGCCTTTGGTGCAATTCGCGCTTTGGCAAAAGCAGGCTTACGCGTCCCCGAGCACTGCTCGGTGACCGGCTTCGATGACGTTGCGCCCTCAGCTCTGTTCACTCCGCCGCTTACCACCATCCGCCAGCCCATGGAGAGTATGGGTGCGGGCGCCGTCGGCGTAGTCCTTGACGGCATTAAGTGCGTACTCGACAAAAAAGAAGTTGCCGCCCACCATCGCAAACTTCCTCCAGAATTGATCGTTCGCGAGTCAACCCGCCGCCTGATCTAGGCCCCCATCCGGACAACCGATCCCCTCCATTTGTCTTTTTTTCTTGACAGTGGATGCCACAAAAACGCACTATTCATACGTTTTAATAAACCTTTTTATTGAATCCGGCTGGTCCCTGGAATTGGTCGATTCGATCCCTCCAGCCACCGGCTAAATGGCACGCAAGCGGAACCCGTGAAGTATTCACGTATGAGGAGAAATAACGTGATTAAGAATTTCAATCCCACCCTGGTGCGAATCGGCTTCTTCCTTGCAGTCCTGACTTTTTGCGCAGCAGCTCAGGCCCAGGAC
>JBAUVJ010000101.1:0-1761 GCA_049583165.1 Candidatus Sulfotelmatobacter sp.
CGACTATGTCTCCCGACCTGTTGATTCCGTCGGCCTCTGTAAAGGTTGCGCCGGGATAGTCAATGGTGGTGTAGGTTTTGCCAACCAGTTCGAACCCCTCGCTCCTGGAAGCTGTCGCGTATGCGCCAACGATCACGCCGGAGTCGTTCATGCCATTCGGTTCGGTCCATCCCGCCCCCGGATAATCGATCAGGGTAAACTTCGTGCCCTTGAGGAGAAAGCCGAAATTGCTCGCACCGCTGGCCAATCCGGTTCCATATCCGCCTACAATCTGGCCCTTGTCGTTGACGCCGAAAGCGGCACTGTCCATCTGCCCGGGAAAGTCGACCATCCCGAAGGTGAAGCTTATGTCAGGGGAGCCTGGCAACTGCGCCTGATGATTTGCCGCAGCCGTCGGCTGGGCCTTCATTCTGGAAGTCAGAAGTCCGAAGCGAGAGTGGACGGATCTGCTCGGCGACGGCTGAACCTGAGCAAGCGCCACTATGCAAACCAGAGAAACACAGAGAATCGTTATGGGCAAAGTTCTCAATGTCAATTTCATGCTGTCCTCCTGAACCGAAGTTTGTTCTTTGTCCTCGAAAAACTTATTGCGCGGGAGGGGCCGTGGTTCGCAGCCTTGGCCCCTTCTGTCGCGATCACTTCGCTGCAACCAACGCGGGCTGAGTGCGGGCCACTTGCGTCTGCACCTTTTGCAGAGTCTGTTGTGTCGCCCGAAGCTCAGCCTTCAGAGCACGAATCTCGCCCTGCTGTTCCTTGATTGCGTTCAGCATCGTCCAGATAATCGGATCGTTGTTCACCAGCAGATAGCCTTTGCTGTTTTCCGTCACCGCTTCGGGGATGACTCGCTGCACATCCTGTGCGACCACTCCGACATGTTCGTCAGTATCGCGAATGCCCATCGCATTGTCGGACTTGTAGCGATAGCGAACCGGATTGAGCTTCAGAACCTGGCTCAAGCCGGAGTGGTAGCTGCCATCAAGGTTCTTGAGCCGGCCGTCGGAGTAAGTTCCCCACGAACCGCCGCCGGGCTTATCGGCGCTACCGTTCACGGTGAGAAGGTTGTCGGGGGTTGTGGTTCCGATGCCTACATTGCCGTGCTGCTCGATGGAGATCCGGCGGGTGAAGTCCGTGAAAAGGTCGATCCCATATTGATTAGGACCGGCGGTGCGCGAGGAGGATATCCCTTCTCCCGCGTTGAGGCCGAACGTCAGATCGATAAAGTTCGTCCCGTTATTCAGGCCCGTGGAATCGAAGGCAACGGTGCCCGCCACGTCCAATAAATGTCCTGGGGTTGAAGTGCCGATGCCGACGTTGGTGTTCGAGCAGCCGTTGAGTTTGCACATGGGTGACGCTGCAAAACTGCCCAACACCAGCGCATTGCTCTCGCCGACTACGGCGTTGGAGCCGATGGCGGTGGCGTTGCTGAGGGTTCCGGTTGTCAGCGAACTCCCGAACCCGAGGAAAGTGTTAAACGATCCGGTAACGTATGAAGAGTCCACCGTGAAACCGGAGGCTTCACCGCCGGCGGTGTTGTAATTGCCGGTGGTGTTATATGTCAATGCAGCCCCGCCGCTGGCAGTGTTGTAATTGCCCGTTGTGTTATCGGATAGCGCCCCGTTGCCGGTGGCGGTGTTCTCGCCGCCCGTGGTGTCGGAGTAGAGCGCGAGCGTCCCGGCAGCGGTGTTGCCGCCGCCTGTGGTGTCGGCGTAGAGCGCCAGCGTCCCCACGGCGGCGTTGTAGTTACCTGTCATCGTGGTGTTC
>JBAUVJ010000102.1:0-5630 GCA_049583165.1 Candidatus Sulfotelmatobacter sp.
GTTCAAGCTCGACAGATCTCAATCGGCAGTCGTGTGGTTTTCATTAGGGCGGGAACGTGGATTTACCTGAGGTGAGCTTTTGGGACTTTCTCAAAGCACGCGCGGTGGGATGCCTATCGCACCATTGTCAGCACGGGCGGGTAGAGCTGATAAAAAATGTGCTTCTCAGCCGATAGGGAGATAACGCAAGGGAAGCTCCAGCATATTGCAGGTGCTTCCCTGGGACGTGGCAAAAATTATTGGTTGACGCGCAATAGCATCATGGTGCCGCTTTCCAACTTCACATTATTCTTCTCGGAGCTTACGACTGATCCCTGCGCAGGATTGGCGGCCGTTGCAGTCAGGGTTAGATTGGAAATTCCGACCACACCTTCGGTTTTGGCCGTGATTTGCGGACGCGCACTGGATGCCGTTTGCGTGTTACTTGGAGTTTCTCCAGAGCTGGTTGCAGTCGGGGGCACCGCGGAAGATCCACCACCCATACTGGGCCGCCCGCCGGCCGGACTGGCGCTTGCTCCGCCTCCCGTGGGAACGGCGCTTCCGCCATCGTTACTCTGGGCGTTCTGCGGATTATTATTCTCTTGGCCAATGATCGCCTGGATCGACATCGGCATCGGTATCTGAGTGCCATTCTTCATCACGGCGCGATCAAATTCGATTCCAACCTGAGATTCTTTTTGCTCTTTACTCCGGGCTTGCGCCTCGGTGACGCGTCCCACCATCTTCGTGTCCTTGGCGACGATAACCTCGCCGTTGGCGCTCTTCATGTCTTGCGTGACCTTCGCTTCCACGGCGTCGCCTGTCTTCACTCTCTTCGCGTCAATCGTTTTGGTCAGCGACACCGGAATCACGCTGCCGGGAGCGATTTTCGTAACCGGAGCTGCCGGCTTCGGTGTTACGGCGCTCTGTGGTGGCTGAGCTTGAGTTGAGGATTGCGTGGTCGCGTTGCCCTGTGTCATTGCGACCGCAACTGTCACAACCCCCGATATGATGCCAATCAGAATTGTTTTCATTTTGAATCAACAACCTCCTTCGTAAAATTCGGAGTTCTTGCTTTGGGCGAGAGTGCGCGTACTGTTCGTATCTCCATTCGATGCTTGCAGACTGGGATGGGTAGCCGCGAAATTATCGTGTCCAAAGCTGAATCTGGAATAATCCGCCAACCACCTTTGAGGCGACCGGCATCTCAGACATATGACGTGTGAAAAATTCCGCGTGATTTTCCTGAGAGCCGGCGGCGCGCTCTTTGCCTCGGTCATGGTTTGCACCACGATTGCCTGCACAGCCAAAGACAATCCGGATCAAATCCGCGAGCGTACGGCTGAAGCCACGCAAACCATGCGGCGGGATGCGAAAGCCGTGGCCGAAGGCGTTAAGGAAGGCATGAGCAGCGATAAAGTCCTCAATGTCAATGAGGCTTCGCGAAGTGACCTGCTTACTTTGCCCGGCCTGACCGAACGCGACGCTGACCGCATTATTGCTGAGCGTCCATTCCACACTGCCCAAGAGATGGTCTCCCGGAATGTTATTTCCGAAGCGGAGTACGACAGAATTCACGATCGTGTCATGGCAGGTCACTAGGTTCCCTCTGAGACTTTGAGCGCTCTCCTGCGATATCATCAAGGGGATGCTTGCCTCGCGCCGGTACCATACATTTCAGACCGACGATTCGCGTCTCGTGCCGATTCATGCCAAGGTGATGGCCGGGGAGCGCCTCAATTCCTCCGACCTCCTCACGCTATACCGTACCGGCGATGTTCTCGCAGTGGGTTGGATGGCCAACTACGTCCGCGAGCGCATGCATGGCGACAAGACTTACTTCAACGTAAATCGCCACATCAATCCTACGAACGTATGCGTTGCGGCCTGCCGCCTCTGCGCTTTCGGCCGCAAGAAGGACTCTCCCGGCGCCTACACCATGGCGCTTGAGGAAGCATTTGAAACCGCTGCCTCAGGCTACACCGAAGCGGTAACTGAGTTTCATATCGTTGGCGGATTGCATCCCGATTTGCCGTTTCAATATTTCCTCGACCTCTGCTCAGGCTTGAAACAGCGCTTTCCGCAAGTGCATCTCAAGGCTTTTACCATGGTGGAGGTCGCGTACCTTTCGAAGCGCGCCAAGCTCTCGATTCGCGAGACTCTGGAACAACTTAAAGCTTCCGGCGTGGATTCTCTCCCTGGCGGTGGCGCTGAGATATTTGCTGACCGGGTTCGCCACATCATCTGTGATCACAAGATCGACGGCGACCAGTGGCTCGATACCGCCAAACTCGCACACCAGATCGGCCTGAAATCGAACGCGACCATGCTTTACGGCCACGTTGAAAACGACGAAGATCGCGTCGATCATCTGCTCAAGCTGCGCGCCCTGCAGGACGAAACCGGCGGATTTCAGACTTTCATTCCGCTGGCCTTTCATCCCGATAACACTCCGTTGCAGCATCTACCAAAAACCACCGGCATGCTGGATATCAAACAGATCGCAGTAAGCCGCTTGGCGCTCGACAATTTCCCGCACATTAAATCCTACTGGCAGATGATGACGGCGAAGATCGCGCAGATTTCACTGCGCTTTGGCGCCGACGATATGGATGGTACGGTGGTCGAGGAAAAAATCTACCACGATGCCGGTGCAACCACTCCGCAGGGAATGCGGCGGGAAGAGTTGGAACGCCTGATCCGCGCAGCCGGACGTGAGCCGATTGAGCGCGACACGTTGTACCGGCCTGTAACGCGCACGGAAACGTCGGTCACGGTCGCGGTGTAGGGAAGTCGCTCATTCAGATAATCTTTTCCAGCTGACAAACAAAGGCCGGAGCAGGGAAGTCATCCCCTCTTCTCCGGCCACTGGAAACCAGAAACTCGAAACTGCTTCTACAACTTCTCGAAAAACTCGCACGCCGAGCACGAAATATAGATCCCGCCCGGGACGCCGCGCTCGCGGTCCTTCATACGCTTGACGATGCGCGTCGACTTGCCGCACTTGGGACAATCGGTGCTCTTGCTCGTGTCCATGACCTTCTTACGGTCGGCTGTTTTGGCGATCTTTGGTCCAACTGCCATGATTCATTTCTCCTGATCTCAATTACGCAGTGCAATCCACGCGAACTCTCGCGGATGATGGTGGATGGGATGTTTGGAAAGCCCAATCCGAAGGCGAACACGGAAGACGGTGCAGACTGCGCTTCGGCTCTCTTCCGTCGTATTTGATTTTACAGGAACGGCGCGCCGGTTGTCTCGCTCCAGTCTCAGCGTTGACCCCGCTCCCTTGCCCCTGCTACCGTCGTATGTTTGCCCTTCTAAAACGTGCTTGTTTTCTGCGCTGCGGCAAACCTCTGACTTGCGCGATTGATCTTTAGTGTGATCGATCCTGAATGTGATTGATCCTTAATTCGAAATCAGAGATTGTCTTTCACGGAGAGTCATCATGTCTACCATAAAATTTCGCGGTGTCGATTTCATCCAGTTCGATGCGCTACTTACCGATGAAGAGCGGCTGGTGCGCGATACCACGCGCCAGTTCATTGAGGATAACCTCGTTCCCATCATCGAAGAATGCAATCGCGCCGGCCGTTTTCCACGCGAACTAGTCAAGCCCATGGCCGTCCTGGGTTTTTTTGGCGCGTCGATCAAAGGCTATGGCTGCGCCGGCATGGGCAACGTGGAATACGGTTTGATGACGCAGGAACTGGAGCGTGGCGATTCCGGGGTGCGTAGTTTTGTCAGCGTCCAATCCGGACTTTGCATGTACCCAATCTACGAATTCGGCAGCGAAGAGCAGAAGCAGAAGTGGCTGCCTCCCATGCAGAAAGGCGAAAAGCTTGGCTGCTTCGGGCTCACCGAACCCGGTTTCGGCTCGAATCCGGGCGGCATGCTCACGCGTGCCCGAAAAGTTGGCAACGAATACATTCTCAACGGCGAAAAAATGTGGATCACCTCCGGCACCATCGCCGATGTCGCCATCATCTGGGCGAAAGTAGAAAACGAAGACAACAAGATTCGGGGATTTCTGGTCGAGACCGACCGCCCGGGCTTCACGGCGCAGGATGTTCACGGCAAGTGGTCGCTGCGCGCGTCGGTGACCTCCGGACTTTCATTGCAGGACGTACATATTCCCGAGTCGAACCTGCTACCAAAAAGCGGCGGCTTAAAGTCACCCCTGATGTGCCTGAATCAGGCGCGCTACGGCATCGGGTGGGGTGTGATCGGCGCAGCCATGTCGTGCTACGACTGCGCGCTGCAATATGCGATTCTGCGCAAACAGTGGCGCGACCAGCCCATCGCCTCGCACCAACTCGTACAAGATAAGCTCACCTGGATGATCAGCGAGATCACGAAGGCACAACTGCTGGCGCTGCAGGTCGGCCGCCTGAAAGACGCCGGAAAAGTGGAGCATCAGCACATCTCAATGCTTAAGCGCAACAATGTCTGGATGGCGCTCGAGTGCGCCCGTCTCTCCCGCGACATTCTCGGCGCCAACGGCGTCGCCGATGACTATCCCATCATGCGCCACATGATGAACCTGGAATCGGTGAAGACCTACGAAGGCACGCACGACGTGCATTCGTTGATCATCGGCCAGAGCGTGACCGGGATTGATGCGTTCTGACTAGGTTGAAGTTTGCAAATCACGCCGTTGGTTTCTCCCGTGGCGGCTCCACTGCCATAAACTCCTCAGCGAATCTCCGCGCATAACTCTCAAGCAATCCTTGCACCCGCTGCTGATCCGTTGACCGCAGCACCAATCCCGCGTGATGATGCCGCTTGATCCGCAGGAAGACTTCTGGATCGTCGTATCCCGAAGTATCCGGATTTTCCTGCCGGGCCAGAGAAAGAATCACGCCTGCGTACTCCTCGCGAACCGGAGGCAGCCGGTAGGTTCCATCGCCTCCCGCGCCCTCGATGTGCGCCCACTCGCGCCACAAATTATTACCCGTGGCCGCTTCGACCATCTCATTGATGTAAGCCCCACCCACGCGCGCCGCGCATTCAAGAAAGTAGAAATTCCCATCGGCATGTGCCTGAATGAATTCCGCATGAGCCACGCCGCGAACCAGTCCTAGCGCCGTAATCAGATCTTTATTAACCCGCCTCAAGCTCGAATCCGCTTCGCTCCCGCGAGGCACGGTAAACGTGGTGAAAACTCCGCCTCCCTGCGCCACATTCATCGGAGGCTTGCCGTACTTGCTCACGTTGGCAAAGACCACTTCATTCTCGGAGACCACTGAGTCGACGTGGTAGACCTCGCCGGGAACGAACTTTTCCAGCAGATAGGAAGACTGCTTGTCTCCCAATTGTTCCAGGATAGGCCAGAGTTCGTCAGCGGCGTGAATCTTCTTGATCCCGATCGCCGACGCTTCCTGCCGCGGCTTCAGTACCCATGGCCCGGGAACATGTTCGAGGTAGTAACGAATGTCCCCGTGGTTGAAGACCGGCACGAAATCCGGCACGCGCAATCCGCGGTCGAGTGCGCGCATGCGCATCGCCAGCTTGTCGCGAAAGTACCGCATGGTCGTCAGCCCCATGCCGGGTATGCGCAGGTGCTCGCGAAGAGTCGACGCGGTTTCCATGTCGTATTCGTCGAGGGCGACGATGCGGTCAATCTTCTGTGTCCGGGAGAGATGCGTGAC
>JBAUVJ010000103.1:0-8481 GCA_049583165.1 Candidatus Sulfotelmatobacter sp.
GACATATCGAGAGCGGATATACAAAAAATTGGCATTGCATACCCGGGCGGACCTGGTTCACTACGCTGTGGCCCATGGGTTAGCTGGCTGGGACAAAATTCTGTGAAGCCGAAACCATTCGCCTTCCTAATGGTCTGTCATGCCCTGGAACTTCAGACCCTGCCGAAGCCGAGGGTGTGCGCCTGCTGCCGATGGCCGCTCGTCGAGCGGTCCCGACTGGCTGGAACCTCCGAACGGCGGGGTTCAACTGCCCATGATGCTCGCTAGCGAGAATCGTATCGGCGAAAGAAATTGAATACTAAACCCACTACAAACCTGAACGTTTGAGCGCATTATCCAGGTAGCGAGCGGTTTGCAAAGAAACCGTGCGCGCCACCCCAATTTTTTTCGGCGTCAGCGCCAACAACTCGTTGGTATAGCGTCGCCGTCCCTTTTCAAACGCTGCCGAGTAACGCTGGCCGTATTCTTCAAATGTGAGGTTTGAATTGTCCCAATCGTCCAGCGCAGGGTCCTCCACATGCACGGAAGCTTCCGCCAGTTGGTCGAGAACTCCCGTCGTTACCGGAAACTTCGGTTCCGGGAACAACGTGTGGAGCGCCTGAAAATCGAGGCTGGTATGAAACCATACTCGCTCTCGGCAAGGGCCATGAAAACGAACTTGATGAATTCGCTCTGAAGTCGCTTCGCGAGACGTCAGCTCGTTCAGCCGGTCACAACTGTTTTCATCCTTTCGCCTGGGATCGCGCAGCGACGGCACGATTTCGGAAAATATCCCGGACTGCCACGCTAAGTCTGCAGGAACGATCATGATGTGCAGCGTGTTCGAGGTCATCTCGTAGGGACTGTCCGGTACCGCCGTCGCGGTGACGGGAGGCGCATCCAGCGGATATACCCTCCGCGACGTGATGCTCACGATGTGCTCCCCAAGTTGGCTGTAATGCATATTACCGGGCGACCAGAGTTCCACCGGGTCCGCACCAAGCACCACGCGGCGTGTCTCGACTGCGAGACGCGGCCCTGGGTCTGGCGTCAGTGTCCGTCGCTTCTCAAAGTGTGGAGAGTAGCAGCCCATACTCACGCCGACGAGCTGGGTCATGCCTGGCTGGCGCTGGAACGTGTCGGCCGTGGCGACGTACTTGGAGCAAATCGCGGTTTCGAGAAGGTAGCGGCCGGGAATCGTGCTGCGATAGCGCGTCACTATCTTGATCTCTTCGCCCATGTGGTAGGTGGTGCGACCGTCGATGGTCGCCAGTTCGATGCTCACGCCGGGTGCGGTTACCTTGTCGGGAGACGGGGTGTTCTGGGTTTGACAGATTGCGGTCGCTGTACAGGTCGCGATCGCCAGCCACAGAGAAACACAGAAACGTAACATACTCGATTAGACACCGGAGAGGTCTTTGCGGGAGTGGCGAGCAATGTTCGGCCAATAGTAATCGCTTCGGATTGGCTCTAGCACAGCCAAATGGCGTTGGCGTTAACGGGGTTTACACTCAAAACCCGGTCAATGGGTGATATGGCGATATTACGTCAGTCATGGTTGTCCCGGCCTGCGGTTTCCGAGTCGCCGACCAATCGGGAGCTATCACCTTTGTGCCGCAGATCGAAGCGGTGCGGCCGGGTTCGAATTTGCCCAAGTCGTAGAACTCGCAGCTACAAAATTGGAATGATCCCCATTTTCTTTACCAAGGCCTTGTAACGGGGATCGTAGTGGACAAAGTTGAAGAGCGGTTCATTTTGCAGGAATGCCATTCCGGGTGAGCGGTCGCGGAATGAGTCTTCCAGAGATTTCAGCGTCCGTTCTCTGTCGTTAAGAAACGCATACTGATACGCGAAGTCGATTGGGGAAGTGTACATCTTGCGAGAACGGGCCTCTAGAAATTCAAGCTGCTTCTGACTAACAGCTCTGTAGCCGCCACGTTCATAAGCCTGACGAATTTCCGCACCTTTTTCCGGACTTTCGGTGAGAGCAATTTCTTTTTCAATTTGCTGTGCGAACTCCGGCCACATGCCCTTCAGCCAGTATGCTTCCGCCAACGCCTCATGCGAGAAGAAGTCGCCCGGTTGCACCTGCGTCCGCATGCGGAGTTCGGCGATGGCGTTGTCGATCTGGCCAAGATTCAGATAGGCAAACCCGAGTGCCCAGGGAAAAACAAACGGATTGAGTTCGACAAAACGCTTCTCCTCCTGAATCGCTTCGTCGGTGCGATGCAAAGAGATCAGTGCGTGCGCGCGCAAGAAATGCGCGGAAGCGAAATTGAGCGCAAGAGCCCGGTCGGCCTCGGCAAGGGCGCGTTGCGGGTCCCATGCGAAGAAGAAATACCAGCCGGAGAGCGAGTTATGCGCCTCGGCGGAAGAATTATCAAGTTCTACGGCCTTTCGCGCGGCGCTCTCCATTTTGGTCATGGCATCGGAGCCCGGGCTCAAGCCATAGACGGCGCGGAGGCCATAGGCATCGGCGAGTCCACTCCAGGCTGCGGCGTAATCGGGTTGCAGTTGAATCGCCTTCTCGAAGGCTTGCTGGCTTTGATCTATGTCAACAGCGAACCAATAGTAGCGGCCGCGCAGATAGGCATCGTAGGCTTCGGGATTGATGTAGCGAGGCGCCAGCTTGGGGGAAGTCGCGACCTTCACTTCTTTGGCCACAGTCTGGGAAAGTTCTTCCGGCAGTGAGTAGACCCGATCAAGATCGCGGTCGTAGCTTTCGGCCCAGACATGGGCATCGGTGGGGGCATAAATCAACTGCACCGTCATGTGCACACGGTTGGCGGTGCGCTCGATCGAGCCTTCGAGGATGCCGTCGACACCAAGTTCGCGGGCGAGGTCGCCCACGGGGCGGTTGACACCCTTGTATTGCATCGCCGAAGTGCGAGATACGACGCGGAGGGTGCGATTCTTGGCGAGGGCGGTAATGAGTTCGTCAGTCATGCCATCGGCAAAGTAGTCCTGGGCGGCCTCGCCAGAGAGATTGGCCAGGGGGATGACGGCGATGGAGTGGATCTGGGGAGCTTGATTGGCACGGACGACGCGATGGCGCAGGAAGGCAATGAGAATGGCGAGTGCAACCACGCAGGTGGCGATGACGATGGCAAGTTTGCCTCGGTCGCGTTGAACCGCTGGCATGACATGCGCAACCAGTGCGCGGCCCGGTTCGTCTGAGGCGGACGGGAGAGGCTCTCTTTCCGGTATCGCCGTCCGAGTTCCCCTTGGGGCGGCTGACCGCTGGTTGCCATTCTCTCCCGCCACGAAGCGGTAGCCTTTGCCGCTGACAGTCAGGATGAATCGGGGCTGCTCGGAGTCGTCTCTCAGCGCCTGCCGGATTTTGCGGATCGCGGTGTTGATGCCGTGTTCGGTATCGACGAAGACATCCTTGCCCCAGAGACGGTTAACGATTTCCTGGCGGGAGACGACGCTACCTTGCCGCTCCAGAAGAAGGATCAGTAGCTCCATGGGGATGCGCTCCAGGGAAATGCGCTCGCTCTTCTGGGCGCGCCCCTGGCGTCGCAACTCGAAGCTGGCGCAATCCAGCTGGAATTCACCGAATCTGTACTGCGACTCAGACATACTGCCCAAGACTGAGGCACAGAACTATAGCATTACCGGGGGACGCGTGGGTAAGGGCATTTGCCGTCAATTGGTTAGGGCTTCAGGATTCTTCACACAATCTTCACCTTGCCGTCCTTGTGATTCTTGGGCATCCGCGACACGATGCGGCCGGGAGTTCAAAGAAATTCTCGACGGGCGAACTCTTCGAACAAAATTACAAGGAGATGATTTATGAAAACAATGTGCAAAGTGCTTCGTGCGGGTCTGGGTTTTGTTTTGGTGGGAGCCTTCTTGACCGCGATGGCCGCCGCCCAGTGCGGTACTCCGACGGCAAAGCTTCGTAAGCAGGCCTGGCACGTGGGCGACGCGACGGCGTTACTGACTCAAGCTGCCGACACTGGAGAAGCAATCGTGGGCATGTGGCATGTGACTTTCACAGCCGAGGGCAACAGTGGAGGACCACCGGACGGCACTCCAATTGACAATACCATTATCGTCTGGCATAGCGATGGCACGGAGATCATGACCTCCATGCGCCCGCCTCAAGATGGGGATATCTGCATGGGCGTTTGGAAGAAAGTCGGGCCGGGTCAGTACAGAGTGAATCACATCGCCTGGTTCGGCAACGATACCACCAATGCGCCGACCGGGATTGGAAATCCAGTCGGGCCGACCCGGCTCGTCGAAGCAATTACCGTGTCGGCGGACGGAACCTGTCTTAGCGGCTCGTTTTCGCTGAGA
Source organism: Candidatus Sulfotelmatobacter sp. (assembly GCA_049583165.1). Lineage (GTDB taxonomy): Bacteria > Acidobacteriota > Terriglobia > Terriglobales > Acidobacteriaceae > Sulfotelmatobacter. The sequence continues at coordinate 4,285 of JBAUVJ010000103.1, forward strand.
GCTACCGATACCACAGGGAAGACGACTGCCGTCATCCTCGGCAGGATGACGGGGACTCGCGTCACCACCGAAACGACGATCCCGGAATTGCTCTAGAGGAGCGTCTAGGTCGCGGAAGAGACAGACGGGAGGAACGTTCGACGCTCAATGGTTTTCGCTTCGGCGAAAACCATTCTTTCGTCAGGGTGGTTCGCGGGCCCGGAGGAGCATTGTAGGAATATCGGGCCGCAAGCACGACTCATCAGCTAAACTCGTCGATCCGAATCTGACCGTGGCCACTCTTCGGTTTTTTGCGAAAGCTCAACCTGCCATTAAAGTGCGGGCACAGATCAGCCTGCGGCATTTGGGGCAGGGACACTCGTATTTCACATCACTGGGGTGTGCGGTATGGCCGCAACTGTTGCATATGTACCTGCCGTCTACATGCGCGACCATGGGACGGAACTCAAGACCTAATACGCAATACGGACAACGCACTGTGTCTTCCATCTGCGTGCTCTCCTTTGCAATCGGTTGAGTGACTGCACAGGCCAGAACTTATTTGAAGGTTGGCAAAGCGGCGTTTTTGTTTGATTAGCTTTTTACGTTCAACGGTCAGAAATGTGAATGGCCCGATTGTGTAAGCGGGGAGCACAATTTGGGTACAAGCTTCTAGTCATCCTTCGGTGGGCCGACTTTGATCCAGAGGAGGGCTGGCGGAGAGCGATTGATACCGATGCCACGTTCCGCGCTACACGCCTACCCGACCACTCTTTTCTGCTCTTTCTCGTATCCACGTATTCTCGGTAAATGCCTGAAAAGACTTAAATCGGCAGGTTCGAATCCCTGCCCGGGGACACGAATCAATTTAAACGACTCTCGTGAACTCCTATGTCTCGGCACGCTTCAACTCGAGATCCAGCCGTGCGTGCAAGCGCTGGCTGAAGCCGACCGGCAGCTCGAAGACACGGTCATCCGCCGTCAAAACAATTATATTTCGCGTGGAGTCCAGGATCGCCGAGCAGAGCTCGCAGTGATCGAGGTGCTTCTGAACGGTCTTCCGGATCTCTTCAGGCAGCGTCCCGTCCAGATACTCGGAGATGCAGTTCCAGATGTGTTTGCAGTCTATGACCATGGGAGCCACCTCCTTTTCGAGGTTCGATTGACTGTCTTCAATTGAGGGGTCAGTTCCTTTTGCAGCATCATACGCGCTCGATGCAGCCGGACCTTGACGCTGGGAATGCTGATATTCAATGCCTGGGCTGTCTCGTTGCTGTTAAGCTCCTCTACATCGCGAAGAAGGAAAACCTGACGATAAATGTCCGGAAGAGCCTCGACGGCTTGCTGTAAGAGCCTTCTGACTTCCTCGCGTTCAAGGCTTTCCGAGGGTATCTCGCGCCAGTCACGCAAGAGCGCCGGCGAAATGTTCTTGTCTCCGTCAGGAGGCTCGTCAAGCGACGCCATGGGGACTATCGACTGTCTACGGAGGCGACTCCGCGCTTCGTTCAAGGTAATGCTGATCAGCCAAGTGCTAAATTTCGACTCCGCGCGGAAGGAGGCTAGGCTTCGAAACGCCTTGATGAAAGCTTCTTGTGCCACATCTTCCGCATCCGCCTCGTTCTTCATAAAAGACAGGGCCATTAAATAGACGCTGCGCTCATGGGGATGGATCAATTCGTGGTAGAGCTGCGTATCCCCAGCCAGAATGGCGGCAATCATTTCGGCTTCGGTTCGAGTTGAGGAGTGCGGTTTCATCGTTACCGGGCTGTCCTCACCTTTTTCGAGATATAAGTGTCTACGGAGAAGAGTCCAGAGCCCAAGATGAATACCATCAGCGCTGCAGATAGGAAGGTGTAATCGCCAAAGAGCACAAAAAACATTCCAACGAGGATGCGCAATGTCGCGAGCGCCGTGGCGTTTCGCTCATGCCTGTTTGTCATTTCTTCGATAATCAGATCTGCGCTAATCCACCATCAACACAGATCTCGCTGCCGTTCACGAAGCTAGAGTCGTCCGAGGCCAGAAACAGAGCCGTCGTCGCGATCTCTTCCGAACGTCCGAACTCCTTGCGAGGAATGGCCGACAAGAAGTACTCCTTCGCTTCCGCAGGGGCGTTCGCGAGAGCGTTGGTAGCGATCGGTCCCGGGCTGAGCACGTTCACGCGAATCCTGCGCTCTGCGAGTTCCACTGCCCATGATCGCGCGAACGACCGCAGCGCTGCCTTGCTTCCCGCATAAACGCCCAGCCCCGGCATGCCCTTGAGGTGAGCGATCGATCCGTTCATGATGATCGATCCGCCATTCCGCATCATGGGAAGCGCCTTCTGCACGGTGAAGAGTGTTCCGCGGGTATTCAAAGAAAAAATGCTGTCGAACTCCTCTTCTGAGATCTCCCCAAGCGGCGCGCGACCGCCATGACCGGCGCTGGCAAACACCACATCGATATAGCCCTTCACCTGCCTGACCGTCTCGTAGAGCCGATCGAGATCCGCCAACTTCGCCGAATCGCCTCGCACTCCAGTCACATTGTGTCCAATCGCTGTGACCGCGTTGTCCAGATTGTCTTGGCTCCGGCCCGTGATGAACACGTACGCGCCCTCTTCAACAAACAGCTTGGCCGACGCCAGCGCCATTCCGGAGGTTGCTCCGGTGATCACGGCCACTTTACTGTCCAACTTGCCCATCTCTACTCTCCTTACTTTTCGTTTTGGAAGGCCGGAAATATTGAGAGCTGACTCGCTCATCGAACGAGCGGTCGATGCGAACGACCGTCGCATATGCGATAGAGCCCAGCAATCGGACGCCCGGATGCGCGAAAGGTTACAGAATGCTGCCGAGAAACACTTATCTCTTTATCGGCCCGCAGCGATTGACCGTGCGAGCGAGGAACTTCTCACGACCTTTTTGTCGTTCAGCGGCACGCAGCACCCCAGGCACCCGTTACTTCGACACCTTCAGAGGCCATCACGATGCCTCTCTGAATTTGCAGGTTTGTCTGTAACCAACCGCCGCTCCAAGCTTCAAATATGTGGCACAGTTCGCTGAAAACGGAGAGAAACCCTCAACTCTTGTCATGTAGTTCACCACAGGAGAAGAACTTGACATCCAATGATTTGAATCTCTGGAGGAAGGATGCAACTCGGGCATACGCTCTCTTGCGCGTAACGCTAGGGCTAAATATCTGCCTTCATGGCATCGTTCGTTGGTTCGGAGGGCTCAGAGGCTTCGCAGAGTCGCTGGTGCCGATGTTCCAGAAGACGCCTTTACCCTCCTGGTCCGTATATGGGTTTGGCTATTCGCTGCCGATCCTGGAGGCCATCGTAGGGGCTTCGGTACTTTTCGGTTTCCACACTCGACGTGCCTTGATTCTGGGCGCAGTTCTTATGCTCGTCCTGACGTTCGGCTCATCCTTGCGTCAGGACTGGCCAACTGTGGGGATACAACTGACGTACTCTCTCGCGTATTGCGTTCTGGTCGCGGGCGCACAATTGGACGACTACGGCCTGGATCATATATTTCATCGGACGATGTAAAACGCTGTAACCTTTCTCCGGATCTGGTCGCGATGCTGCTCGTTCATGACATCGGTGAGATCGACGCTGGAAATACGTTTGTCTTCGCACAGGATGGCTGGGAGGCGCGCAAGGAGCAGAGCTTCGAGCCGGCGAGCGGATCTCGGCCTTGCGTCCTCTAACGTTGGCGAGTTCCTCCTCGCTCTGTGGAAGGAATTCGATGCTCGAATATGAATTGTCAAATTACGATGGATCGTGAACAGCGCTGTCGCTCCTAGAGCTTCTCGGCGAGGATATCCGCGGTCTGAATCTGTGGATGCGTAACAAAGAGTTCCTCGGCCCTCGCGAAGAGTGCCTTAGCAACTTCACCTTTGATGTGCGCACTTCGCCCTTACTCATTCCTGAACGTGTCAAAGATGCCAAATGTTGCAGGTCCAATCTTGAAGGCGAACCACGCAGTCGTACCCGTTTCGATTTCGACAAGGGGGCGTGCGGACCGGAGGAATTGTTCTACTTCAGCCTCTTTGCCCGGCCGCGCCTGTAGTGTTGCCAGTATTCCAAGCCTGTTCATCTGAACTCTCCGCCGTATTTCGTTTTCTAAATCCCGATTATTTATTTCGCGGCAGCGAAGGAACACAAAGAGTTGATGTGTTCCATGAACCGGGTCGCACACATCATCAAATGCGCGATGCCGATGAAGGTTACAG
>JBAUVJ010000104.1:0-9917 GCA_049583165.1 Candidatus Sulfotelmatobacter sp.
GCTCTCCGGCCGCGAATTCACCCGTGTTGACGACGAAAACGCGCCCTTGGTCGTCATTGTGAATCGCACCATGGTCGAGCGCTACTGGAGCGGTCAGGATCCTATCGGCCGTCGCCTTAGAGTAAAAGGTGGCTGGGCCCGAGTGGTCGGTGTGGCGGCCGATTCCAAGTACGAAAGCATGCGCGAGAGTGCGAAGCCGTTTTTTTATGTACCGCTGCAGCAGGATTTCACAAGTGGACCGGCCTTGAACATCCGCACAACGCAATCGCTACAGAGTATTTCCGCCGCGCTGCACGGCGAAGTCCATGCATTAGACGCGAACCTCTCCCTTTATGAAACGATCACTCTTCAGGAACAGGTCAACCGCTCAACCTCGCCGCAATTAGCGGCCGTAACCTTGGTGTCGATTCTCGGGGGCTTGGCGCTTCTTCTCGCCGGCGTTGGCCTGTATGGAGTGATGTCCTACGCGGTCGCGCAGAGCACGCGCGAACTCGGATTGCGCATGGCTCTTGGCGCCGGCGCTGCAAACCTGCTTCGTCTGGTGATCTCGCGTGGCCTCAGGTTAACCGCAGGAGGCGTCCTCTTCGGTGCCATTGCCGGACTTGTGCTGATGAGATTTCTTGGAAGGCTTCTCTACAACGTGAGTCCGCACGATCCGCTGGCATTCGGATTGGCATTGGCCGTCATGACAATCATCGCAATCGCAGCTTGTCTCTTGCCCGCCTGGCGCGCGACCCGTACCAATCCCGCCCAGGTGTTGAGGGATTAATAGCGTTGCTGAGTACTTCGGTTCCCAACGAGGTACAGGATGGACTCTATCCACCATCTTTTCTGCTACTCTTACGTCCAGCCCTGTTGTGTTTCTGTCGGATTTATTTTTCGTCCACCGGAGCGAGCTTCGGAGCTCGGGTTCAGGCGCGCCATGCATAAAACGATTGAGCAGGATGTGTCTGTGCTGGCTTCCTCCAAGCATGGACTGGTGTACCTCACGCCGAATGACTGGACGCTGGTAGCCGACAAGGCCAGCCGGGTCAGCTTTCGCAAAGGGCAGGCTCTTTTTCAGAAGGGCAAGAAATCGAATGGCGTCTATTTGCTAGTGAAAGGGACGGCCAGAGTCCAGATCCCGTCGCAGGGCGCGGCGCCGGAGATTGGGCCGGGCGAGATTTGCGGGGAGATGTCGTTTCTGGAAGATACGCCTGCTAGCGCCAGCGTGATCGCACAGCAGGATTTGGAGGCGTATCACCTAGAGCAGGCCACCCTGGAGCGTTTATTTGAGCTGTTTCCTCATCTGGCCTCGCGCTTTTACCGCTCGCTGGCCACCAATCTTTCGCGTCGTCTGCGGGAGATGATCGAACCCAGGCAAATTCGCTAGCGGGAATCGATCTCAAAATCAAAAATCATCCCTCCCTCAGAACTGTCACCAACAAAGTTACTGGTGCAAATCCTAGGGTGGGAATTAGAGTTCACTGCCACTGAAATGGCACGTCCAGCCTGAGGTTTCGGGCATCTAACGAAGCCGTCTTGGTGACGAGCGCATGCGATGGATCAGGGACGAACGCAAAAGAACGTATTTAGTGTGCAGCTCTTTGCAGCTTCATGCTTGTGAACGTGCCATTAAACGGTTCCAACTTATGCGGAATCAACAGCTTAACATTTGCGGCGGTTTGGCACATGGGGTGCATAGTAAGGGACCGTAAGGTTGTTCTCTGCCCCAAGGAGACAAACCTCCGGTTGTGCAACCAACCGGGTTTACTCAGGTTCAGGAGGAAGACAGTTATGATGAAGCGGATGATGTTATTGGGATTACTAGCCTTGGCCCTGCCGATGGCCGCTTTTGCGGATAGCTCATCGGATTACAATGCCAGCAGCGGCACACTTACGGGTAACAGTGCAGGTTTGAGCTATGCCGGCTCTGAACTTGTGTCCATAAGTAACGGCAGTGGAACAGTTGCTGGAAACCTTGGAAGCGTTACCTTTACAACGGGCGCACTCGAAGCCGGGGGTAGCGTAGCATTCGGCGGGACCTTCGCGGCCGGTGGCAGCTTCACCATCACCAGCAGCGGCCTCAATGGCGCTCCTCCGGCAGGCACGGTTTTCTCCGGCTCTTTCAGTTCTCCGGTGGCTTGGACACTCAGCACTGGCAAAATTATGGGCCAGGACGCGTACACGTTGAGCGGGTACGTGACAGGAACTTGGTCGAACGGGACAAGCGGTTCCGGATTTATTACTCTGACTTTGTTCTCTGGTAAGAACACGTTCATGGGAAGCGCTCCCGTTCTTAGTGCCGACACTGGTTTTGTCGGCAGCGCGGTTCCCGAACCTGGAACGCTTGGGCTGCTTGGAACTGGGTTGATTGGCTTGGCTGGCGTTCTGCGCCGCAAGCTGAAAGCCTAAGACTAGAGAAACACTATCCGCCTCACGAAAGCCTCGCATTCTGCGGGGCTTTCGCTTTTGCCGCTCAAGCTCTGCCGCCCGGCCTCGAGCGATTTCCCGGAACACAAACCTCGCTGCAAATTACCCCGGTAACCTGCATGGGGGGATTACCGTTGACGCCTACCATGCCCCATCCTTACATTCGCCTGAGGGGGTCGTATGAAAGATATTCATGAGGTGTTGCGGCAGAAACAGACCAAGTATGCCGCACTGGGTAAGCAGATAGAGATGCTCCAGCAGGCGGCGGAGAAACTGCGCGAAGTGGCTCCCTTGCTGGCGGAAAATGATGACGAAGACAATGCTGTCCTAATGGAAGTCGACGAAGCTTCCGGCTCGGACGCGCCAGCCTCAAAGGCGGCTGCGGCAGGCTCAGGATCGGGTAAGGCGGGCCGGCCAGCAGCTCCGCGGTGGCCGTAGAAATCTCGCCTCCGATTAGGCGAGGACTCTCGTTATGAACCTTCTGGCGTTGCTGATTACCACAGACGATTCCGCAGCCGAGATCCTGGGCCGGGTACTTCCGGCTTCCGGGATCGCGGTGGAACGTTTCAGCGATCTGGCGACGGCCATCGACCGTCTTCAGCAACAGCGCTTCGACACGCTGGTGATCGACTACGAAAACCCGGAGGCCGCAGCGGAAGTTTTTGAAGAGGGCCGCCGGTTAAATTCCGGAACCGCGCCCGTGACGGTAGCGTTGGTTGCGGAACATGCTAGAGCGCGCGACATTCTCAGCGGCGGAGCTCACTTCGTGCTGTACAAGCCTCTCTCCGAAGAAAGGGCTAAGGCCGGCTTGCGGGCGGTTACCGCGCTCTTGAATCGAGAGCGGCGACGCGCCTACCGCGTTCCGGTGCAGGCTCCGGTGGAACTCAGCCTGCCGGATACCCGAAAGGCTGAAGGTATTCTCCTTGACCTGAGCGAGACGGGAATGGATGTTCTGACCGCCGAGCCGCAGATTCCGGGCGCGCTCTTGAATTTCCGCTTCGAACTTCCGGATGGATCTCTCGAAATACAGGTGCATGGGCAGGTGGCATGGGCGAAGCCTAACGGACAAGCTGGCGTCCACTTTTTGGATTTGGATGAGTCCGTAAGGGCCCAACTGCGCACATGGCTACAGGCCGCGGCAACGGCAAACGGCGCAGGGCCGGACGAAACAGTTCCGCACTGCAAGCTAACCGATTTGAGCCTGGGCGGGTGCTATGTGGAGACTGATTCTCCGTTTCCCGAGCAGGCGCTGGTCGATCTATGCCTCCGAACCGGCGAGATGGCCGTGCACACCGAGGGAATGGTGCGAGTCACGCATCCTGGTCACGGCATGGGGGTGGAGTTTCCGTCCCGCACGCCGGAACAGCGGGCGCAGGTCGGGAATCTGATCAGCTTTCTTCGCGGGTGCCCCGAGTCGATGCTGGAAATGAGCGTTTCTCCGCGCGCCCTGGCAGCGGATTTGAGCCAATTTGAACACGGTCCCGCGATAGAGAGCGAAACCCAGGAAGACGAAGAGATGCAGGATCCCCTGCTCGAACTGTTGCGGAATGCAACCACCATGCAACAGGACGATTTTCTCGACGAACTTCACCGCCAGCGATCCGGCGAGAGTGTCGCCACCTAGTTCTTCTTGTTCTGTTTTCCCTTCCCGCTTCTTCTTTTCCCGTTTTTCTTTTTCCCGCTGAGGATCAGAGTCTAACTTGTCTCGTGCATGCGCATACTTGCGTGCGCGTGGAAGTGCGCTAGTCTCGTGGCAGGGGACTGGACAACTTCGAGACTAGCGCACGGCTGGAAAAAACTGGGCAGAGCGCAGAATGCGCGGGCAACCTGCGAGGGCGGTCTGCGGAGAGTGAAGAACTCGATGCCCCGTCTCAAGCACGAGTTCTTCAACTCTCCGTGGTGTGTTCCAACCCCTATAAGAGATACCGTAGCCGAAGGCTGTTGCGCGCTGGTTTCAGCAATATTAAATCTGCATAAATAACTATCGAGTGCCGGGAACTCCAAGGCTTTGCGCCCGGGATGTCTCGGTTCACGAGGGTACGCCATTAGCGGCTTTTGTGCGAACATGTACCTCGTTACACGTATCGCGTGTAGGGCATCTCCGCGTGGAGCTCGTGGGAACGAAATTACCGGAAATTTCGAGAGTGGATCAGGCTGGCGGGATGGCCGGTCGGAAGGGCGGCAAACTGATGGGGTCGCCGCTCCTGTGCATCGCATCGGCGGCGTTCGCCGTGCAGATTCCTTTCTTTTTTCTCGGAACTCCTTCCGGGCACGATGTGGAATTCCATTTGTACTCGTGGCTGGAAGTTCTCTTGCAATGGAAGCACGGGATTCTCTATCCACGCTGGGCCGCGCTGGCGCAGTTCGGCTATGGCGAGCCGCGGTTCATTTTCTATCCGCCGGCGTCATGGACCCTGGGAGCAGCCCTTAGCGCCATCTTTCCCTGGGTCATAGTAGACAGAATTTACATTTGGCTCGCACTCGCGGCGGCGGGCGTGTCAATGTTTTTGCTGGCGAGGCGTTGGCTCGATCGTCGCGACGCAACTTTTGCCGCTGTCTTGTATGCCGTTAATCCATATCATCTGGTGATCGTTTATTGGCGCAGCGCGTTTGCCGAAATGCTGGCGGCGTCTTTGCTGCCGCTGCTGCTGTTGCTGTTGTTGCGGACGGAAGAAAAAACCCGGCGCGCGACCATTCTTCTGGCATTCCTTCTAGCCGCGGCCTGGCTGATCAATGAGCCGGCGGCGGTGATGATCCACTACTCTTTCGCGTTGCTGATCGTGGTGATTGCTTGGCAACGGCGGTCAGTACGGATAGTGGTCGCGGGATCGGCTGCGGTGGTTCTGGGCGCGGGGCTGGCGGCATTTTATTTATTGCCGGCGGCTTATGAGCAAAGGTGGGTGAACATTGCGGAGGTCGTTTCCACGGGTTTGCGCCCGGTGGATAGTTTTTTGCTCGCGCACACCACGGACGCAGACCACGACAGGTTTAACCATCTCGTTTCCTGGGTCGCGATCGCGGAGATTCTGCTGACGATGGTGGCCGCGTGGACCACGCGACGCTGGCGCAGTCGAGATCGGGCTCCGGAGTTGTGGTACCCGCTGGCGGTGTGGGCTGCCGGGTGTGCTTTGCTGATGGTTTCGATCTCGAGTCCTCTGTGGGGCGTTCTGCCCAAGCTACGCTTCCTCCAATTTCCCTGGCGGTTGTTGCTCTGCCTGGGCGTCCCATTTTCTTTGCTGACTGCGATGGGAGTGCGGCGGTGGTATTCGCGGCTGGCAATTTACGCGGCGATGCTGTGCGTGCTGGCTTTCGTATGGCAGCATTATCAGCCGCCATGGTGGGACCAGTCCGCGGACTTGCGCGAAATGCAAGACAACATGGCGACCGGCGCGGGCTATGAAGGAGTTGACGAATACACCCCCGTAGGCGCCGATGCCTACAATGTCGACAAGGACGCGCGCCGCGTGACCGTGGACGGGCCTGCCCGTGCGGCGATTCGGGTTACCGACTGGAGCCCGGAGAGCAAAATCTTTACGGCAGACATGTCTGCGGCGGACAATCTGGTTTTGCGTCTGTTCAATTATCCGGCGTGGCGGGTGGAAGTGAATGGATTGCCGGTGCAGACAGGCATGCGTGAAGAAACGGGGCAGATGCTGGTTCCCGTGCAAGCTGGCGGGAACCGGGTGCAGATTGTTTTTGTTCGCACATGGGATCGCAGGGCCGGTGCCTGGATCTCACTACTGGCGATTCTGTTGGCCATGGTATTGCTGCTGAGAAGTTACTCGTCGAGTTCTGGTTAACCGTGTTATCGAAAGCTCAATGCAAAAAATACTCATTGCAACTTCGAATCAGGGCAAGCTACGGGATTTTACCGGCGCTGCATTGCGGCACGGCATTGAGATCGCCGGTATTCGTGACTTCTCTTCCCTGCCGCCTGTGGTTGAAGATGGCTTGACCTTCGAGGCCAATGCTCGCAAAAAGGCCGAGGCCTACAGCCGATATGCTCCTGGAGAAATCGTGGTTGCCGACGACTCCGGGTTGGAGATTGACTCTTTGAATGGCGCTCCCGGCGTGCATTCTGCGCGCTACGCCGCGCCTGATCTGCAAAACAAAGAGCCGCATGAAGCCGATAGCAACACGGATGACGAGGCCAATAACGCGCGCGTTCTGCGCGAACTGAGAGATGTTCCGCGCGATCGACGCACCGGCAGATTTGTCTGCGTGCTGGCTGCGGCCCGCGATGGGGAAACCCTGGCTACATTTCGCGGAACGGCGGAAGGAATCATTCTCGACGCTCCGCGTGGTGGCAATGGGTTCGGGTATGATCCGCTGTTTTATTTTCCGGGGATTGAGAAGACTTTTGCGGAGTTGAGCGCGGAAGAGAAGGCAGAGTATAGCCATCGGGGCGCTGCATTCCGTCAACTACTGCAATGGATCTCCGCGAACCCGCGCAAACCTGACTGATCAGTGGCTACGCCGCCGAAGTGGCCGCCGCATAATTTGCTGCGGCTGGAATCCGAGTCGCTTCACCACTCGGGCCGGAGAGCCCGCAGCTACGCAATAAGGCGGAACATCGTGCGTCACCACGCTGTTGGCTCCCACGACAACGCCCGCGCCAATGGTGACTCCCTTGAAAATAAATACTCCGGAGCCGATCCACGCACCCTTGCATATTTTCACTGGCCGTATGTCATCGGCGTTGGGCAGACCGTTGGAAATTCGGGTCTCCAGAGAAGCGGGATGTCCGTCGTAGTCGGAGATATGGCAGTTCGCCGAGATCAGGACATCGTCTTCAATCACCACTTCCCGGTTGCAGGTAATCGACACGTTGTGGCCAATGAATGTCCGGTCCCCGATGCGCAGAGTTGGGTTACTACAGAACCTGCCTGAGACGATCGCGAGCTTGCCGCTGAACCGAACATCATCACCAATGTAAAGAGAGGCGTGACCACGGACCTCCGGTAGGGCAACTAACCGCAGGCGTTTTCCTACGGACTCACACCGGCACGAAAATATCGGCGCGGTATAGATCACCGATCGAGTGCGCCTCCATAGAATTGGAATGTAAAAGCGCAGCTCGTAAAAGAGCCTGCCTCCAGGTTTCGCGATTCGCGGAACCGGCATGTTCAGGCCGAAAAAGAAATCGATGAGTTGCCGGGCCGCTTTAAAAAACGGCGTGTCCGCGCGTTTTAAGCGAAGAAAAACGGATTCCAGACTTAAGGCCATTGGGCTCCTCCGTGAGGCGCCAGTCCGACGCGGGTGACACGTTATCACTTTCCGGCCAGTCTGCAAGCGAATTCCCTGTGGTGTGCGGGTTTCGTAACGGTACGGATTCTCTATCACCTTATTGACTTCGCTTCTCATGCCGCCGGATAATGAATGGTTATTTTGCCTTCATGGAACGAACAAGCATATTACTTGGACATATATTCGAACTCATAAGGAGCGTGTGTGGCGTCAGTAGCCGGTTCTAGTGCTCCCGTTGTGGCTAAGGGTAAAGACGCGGTGCATAGAGTGGCGCCATTGCGGGCGGGACAGGGCACGTCGTTTCTTTTGCGGCGGCTGCATTCGCTTTCGGGGATCGTGCCCGTGGGCGCTTTTCTTTTCGAACATATTCTGATTTCCAACTCCACCGCAATCAGCGGGCCGGAGGCTTATGCGCGGCAGGTAAGTTTTCTGGCGAATCTTCCGCTGGTATTTTTTCTTGAGCTGTTCGGGATCTGGCTGCCGATTGCGTTCCACGCGCTCTACGGGTTTTACATCTGGTACCGGGGAGATGGAAACACGATCGAGTATCCCTGGACCGGCAACTGGATGTACGCCGCGCAGCGCTGGACGGGCGGCATCGCTTTCGTCTACATCGTCTGGCATACGTACACGATGCGCTTTACCGGGATTGATCTGCATGCCTATCCCAACGCTTCGTTCGGTAAGGTGCAGGCGGAAATATTTCAGACACCGTTGTTTCTATTCTACGTGGTGGGGCTGATTGCGGCTTCATGGCACTTTGCCTACGGCATTTGGCTGTTTTCGGCGAAGTGGGGGATTGTCTCCGGGGAAAAGGCGCAGAAGAGATTCCTGGCTGTGTGCTTAGCATTCTTCTTTGTCCTGACCGGCGCGGGCCTCGCGAGCTTGACGTCATTTCGCTCGCGCCCGCAGCAGCCGCTGGAGCCGGGCAGCGCAATCACCAACGACAAGCAAATTACAGAAAGCCGATAGGAACGATGGCAGCAGCTCCAAAAATTATCGTTATAGGCGGCGGCCTCGCCGGACTTTCCGCCGTTATCAAGATCGCCGAGATGGGCGCGAAGGTCGATCTGTTCTCCATTGTGCCGGTGAAGCGCTCGCATTCGGTATGCGCGCAGGGCGGAATCAACGCGGCCAAGAATTTGAAGGGCGAAGGCGATTCCACGTGGATCCACTTTGACGACACGGTTTACGGTGGAGATTTTTTGGCGAACCAGCCGCCGGTGAAGGATATGTGCGAGGCCGCGCCGGGGATCATCGATTTGCTCGACCGCATGGGCGTTCCCTTCAACCGGACGCCTGAGGGGCTGCTCGATTTTCGCCGTTTTGGCGGCACTTTGTATAACCGCACTGCGTTCGCCGGCGCGACCACCGGCCAGCAGCTTCTCTACGCGCTCGATGAGCAGGTGCGGCGCTACGAATCCGAAGGCAAGGTGAAGAAGTACGAGCACTGGGAATTTTTGTCCGCGGTGCTCGATGGAAACCGGGTTTGCCGCGGCGTCTGCGCCATGGACTTACGCTCGATGGAAGTGCGCACGTTCCCGGCCGATGCCATCATTATTGCGACCGGGGGCAATGGCGCGGTTTTTGGCAAGTCGACAAATTCGGTTGTGTGTACCGGTTCGGCGCAGTCCGCGCTCTACCAGCAAGGCGCGTTCTACGCTAACGGTGAGTTCATTCAGGTGCATCCGACCTGCATTCCGGGCGAAGACAAGTTGCGGTTGATGTCGGAGTCGGCGCGTGGGGAGGGTGGGCGCGTGTGGGTTCCGAAAACTCCCAACGACAAGCGTGATCCGAAAACCATCCCAGAAAAAGAGCGCTGGTATTTTCTCGAGGAGTGGTATCCCAAGTACGGCAACCTGGTGCCGCGCGATATTGCGACCCGCGCCATCTTCAAGGTGGTGTTCGAGCATAACCTCGGCATCGACGGCAAGCCGATGGTTTATCTCGACCTGACGCACATCGATCGCAAAATTCTTGACCGCAAGCTGGAAGGCATTCTAGAAATCTACGAAAAGTTTGTGGGCGACGATCCGCGCGACACGCCGATGAAGATTTTTCCCGGCATGCATTACACCATGGGTGGGCTATGGGTGGACTTCAAACAGCAGACGAACATCCCCGGCGTTTTTGCCGCAGGTGAGTGCGAGTACCAGTATCACGGCGCGAACCGGCTGGGAGCGAACTCGCTGGGCTCCTGCATTTATGGCGGAAGCATTGCGGGGCCAAATGCGGTGAAGTATGCGCGAGGGTTGCAG
>JBAUVJ010000105.1:0-5562 GCA_049583165.1 Candidatus Sulfotelmatobacter sp.
AGGCTACACAGGGTTTAGTGTATTGACTGAAAGCGTCGTACGAGTCCTCTCTGGCAGCTAGGCGGTGAGCAGCGGCGTCAGCAGACCGATTCGGGGGGGAAGTTTTGCATAGCAGTTAAATGCCTCATGGCATTGCAATAAAGGCCAGCCTTTTGGTCTTCTTGTGGTTACGAGCTAAAGAGCATCCATTTTTCAAAATCCGTCAAACGGCTGCTACAACGTTTCCCTTCGAGCCGTAGTGGAATATGCCTATGGCGCGGATGACGGCCAATTTCTAAACTTGCGGAGTCGGGAAAAACGAACTACCAACTAAGGACTTCTGTCGGTGCGGATTGCCCAAATCGCTCCTCTGTATGAAAGTGTGCCTCCGCGTCATTATGGCGGGACGGAGCGAGTGGTTTCCTATTTGACTGAGGAGTTGGTGAAGCAAGGTCATCAGGTCACGCTCTTTGCAAGTGGCGATTCTGTGACCCAAGCAACGCTTGTGGCGGCTTGCGAATGCTCTTTACGGACCTTAAAGGGCTGTATCGATCCTCTGGCACACTACGCGATCCTGATGGATCAAGTCCTTTCCCAAAGCGCCGAATTTGATATCCTTCACTTTCACATTGACCATTCTCATTTTCCATTTACCAAGAATGCCGGGCTGCCTACGATCACCACTCTCCATGGCAGGCTTGATCTGCCGGACTTACAGCCTCTCTATCGTCATTTCAGACAAATGCCGGTAGTTTCGATTTCCCGCTCGCAACGCGCGCCTATTCCATTTGCTAACTGGGTGGGAAATGTTTATCACGGTCTGCCCTCAGGCTTGCATTCGCTTCGCACCAACGAGCAGCGACATGGCGAGGAATATGTTGCCTTCCTTGGAAGAATCTCTCCGGAAAAGCGGCCGGACCGGGCCATTCGAATTGCAGTAAAGGCCGGTATAAAGCTAAAGATCGCTGCAAAAATCGATGCGGTCGATCGCACCTATTTCGATACGAAAATAAAACCACTATTAAAATTTCCGGGAATCGACTATGTGGGCGAGATAAACGAAACGCAAAAGTCCGATTTTCTGGGCAACGCGACGGCTTTTTTATTCCCGATCGATTGGCCGGAGCCATTTGGACTGGCGATGATTGAAGCCATGTCGTGTGGAACGCCGGTGATCGCGTTTCGCTCCGGTTCAGTTCCGGAGGTGGTGGAACAGGGTGTCTCCGGATTTGTCGTGAATTCTGAAGCAGAAGCGGTTGAAGCAATCCATAAAAGCCGTGCCTTCGATCGAAAGCAATGCCGTGCGGCATTTGAGAGGCGCTTTACCGCCGACCGGATGGCTGCGGCCTATACTGGGATTTATCGCGCCCTGGCGCAGGAAGAGCCGTTGCCTCTTATGTTGCTGCCCCTGCCAACGAATTCCTCGCTCGTACCATGAAACCCAAAACTCCCGACGATGTTCTCGCGATCGATAACGTGTATTACGTTCGTGCGACTTCGGCCCTGGCTGATGACCGGACCCGCGTCCTGAAATACGGTGACACTTTTGGTGTTTTTAACCGCTACGGCGACATCGAAACAATTCAACCGCTTGCTTTCGGTCTTTATCATGCGGAGGCACGCCATCTCTCGCGAATGGTTCTCCACGTGGAAGGGCAGCAGCCTTTATTGCTGGCCTCCTCCGTACGCGAAGATTATGGTTCTCTCCACATTGATCTTACGAATAAGGATGCGCCAGGGTGGGACGGTAGCCGACGTCCGGGTGGAACCGTACACATCTATCGCAACATCATTATGTCCGAAGATCGCTGCTTGCAGTCGTTTCGTTTGCTCACCTACAGCGCCCAGCCTGTGGATTTTTCTTTAGCGATTTTTTTTGAGGCGGACTTCGCCGATATCTTTCAGGTCAGGGGCACACAGCGGAAAAGATCTGGAAAGTTGCTTCCCGGTAGGGTGAATGGCAACGAGGTAATCCTTGCCTACCGCGGTTTAGATGCTGTAGAGCGCCGCACGCATGTGCAATTTTCCCTCGCGCCCGAGAGCTTGCAAGAGAATAAAGCGTCTTTCGAGCTGCATCTCACTGCTGGCGTTGAATGTCATCTTGAAGTGTCGGTCGTTTGCGAACAGTTCGGTGTTGAACGCAGAACGCGATCAACAGGAAACATGCGAAATCCGGTTCCTTCGCCAATGCAATTGCTGCATTCGACCCGTATAGAAACGGTGAATGATGGCTTCGGCGCGTGGTTGTCCCGTTCGGAATCCGACCTAAACATGTTGACGATTGGCAATCCTGAGAAAAATTATCCCTATGCGGGCATTCCCTGGTTCGCCACCGTATTCGGGCGGGACGGTATTATTACAGCCCTCGAATGCTTGTGGATCGTGCCTCAGATAGCACGAGGAGTGTTAAGTCACCTAGCCCTGACGCAGGCGCGTGAAGAAGACCCGGCTCGCGATGCCGAGCCAGGGAAAATTGTTCACGAGACCCGAAGAAGCGAGATGGCCAGGCTCGGGGAGGTTCCCTTTGCGCGTTACTATGGAAGCGCCGATGCCACACCGCTATTCCTGATTCTTGCCCACGCCTATTTCAGACGCACAAACGATGTTGAATTCATCCGTGAGATTTGGCCGAACATTCAAGCAGCCCTGACATGGATTGATCGATATGGCGATCGCGATCGGGACGGTTTCGTCGAATACTGGCGCCAATCCGAGAACGGTCTGGTTCAGCAAGGCTGGAAAGATTCCCATGATTCGGTTTTCCACGCCGATGGAACTTTGGCCGAAGGCCCGATTGCCCTCTGCGAAATCCAGGGTTATGTGTATCAAGCGAAACTTGCGGTAGCCGACCTGTGCAGGAGTTTTGGAAGAGAAGAGCAGGTGTTACAACTAGAGCAGGATGCTGCAGCCCTGAAAGTAAGCTTCAATCAAAAGTTCTGGTGTGAAGACTTGTCAGTTTATGCGCTTGCGCTGGATGGACGGAAACGTCCATGCTGTGTTCGGGCCTCCAACGCGGGCCATACTTTGTTCACGGGCATTGCAACCCCTGAACGCGCTGCGAGCGTCGTCCAAACATTTATGGCGCCGGCGATGTTCTCAGGCTGGGGCGTTCGCACCTTGGCTTCCGGTGAAGCGCGCTACAATCCCATGTCTTATCACAATGGCTCGGTATGGCCGCACGACAATGCTTTGATTAGTCTGGGATTTTCGCGTTATGGCTTTTCCGCCGAAACGCGTGCGCTATTCTCGGCAATTTACGATGCCAGCATTCATTTTAATTCCTACCGAATCCCGGAATTATTTTGCGGGTTTCATAAACGCCCGGGGATGGCTGGACCCACGCTCTATCCTGTGGCGTGTTCTCCGCAGGCATGGGCAGCTGGCAGTGTTTACTTATTTTTGTCTGCTGTTCTGGGAATTGAGATCGACGCTGTTCGCAAAGTAATCCTTCTACGCGACCCTCAGTTGCCTTCTTTTTTATCCGAATTAAAGATATCAGGGCTGGAAGTTGCTGGGGCAAAAGTTGATCTCCTTTGCCGTAAAGAAAGAACGAAGACGGCAGTCGATATAGTGTGTCAGCAGGGCAAAATCGAGGTACTCATTGGCCGGGAATCAGAAATCGCAGATTCTTTATAATCGAGAAACTTACCAAAACAGTTTAATCCGGATCCTTGATGCAAGATTGTGCTCTAATTTTTTTCTATGCGCAGATTGAAGGCTATGCAACGCGGCGCAAATTTTACGGGCTTTCTTTCCGACGGATAAAACTCACAGTGCTCTTCCGCCTTCGTCCTCGGTGCATGTGCGCTTGAGACAAGACCGAAGCCACGGCGGCATCGAGTCAAAGAAAAGCTGCTCCGCATTTTTCATACTCATTTCCTGCACGCCTATTTGCCGGAGAACCACTCTGCAATTTGTCTAACTGAATAGGTCCAATTTGTAGCGGAGGTGGACAACACCGATTGAATTCTTTTGCGTCTATCAAAGGGTTTAGAATTAACGTCAACGCTCAAGGAGATCGGATGACAAACGATATTCAGAAATGCGCACACCCGCCTTGTGTCTGTGTTCCACCGAGGAGTGAGAAGTATTGCAGTCAATTTTGCAAATACGCTGGGGCTAACGAGGAGGAAATCGCGTGCGACTGCGGTCACCCGGCGTGCGCTAAGTAAGCAGCGCCGCGATCAATTGCAGGCTAGCCTCCAGTATTGACTTCAGTGTTTGGCGAAGTAGCGAAGAGCGTCTGGCCCGTGATCGTGGATCTTCAGCGGTTTTTCTTCACCGCGCTGAGCAGTCGCATGCCTGTCATACTTGATCCAAGCGATTACGATTTGTGCTCGATCCAGGGATGACGAACGTGGATTCTGCCTGTGATCTTCTGAAACCCTACGATGCTTCACTCATGCAATCCTATTCCGGCAATGCCAGAGTCAACAGCGTAGCGAATGACGATGAAGGATGCTCGGCTCCGGCAGGGGTGATCCAAGCGCAAGCGAGCCTGTTTTCCTAACGACGGCAAAACGTTCAGCCAAAAAGAAAGCACGACCAGCCCAAACCCTTAAAGGCTGGCGGCAAATCGTGCGGTCGCGCAGCGGGGCTTTTTCTTCGTCACTTGCCCCAAAATAGAGTTGACTGTCGGATATACCGGGGACTAACATCCGACCCGGTTTCGGGGCAGAAGGCGATTTGTGGCCTCCCCGAGATCTGAAAGACTTGAAAGAACTGAAAAGGACAGGCTAGCCCGTTGGCACCCTTGGGGCGGGTCAACGGGCACTTTTGTTGGAGTACAATCCCGAATCGTGACAAATTCCTACCTGGCAACCATGCTTCGACTCGCCTGTGAACTGGCGAATGGTTACGGAGCGACTTTATTTGTTGTCGATGGGGAAGTTCTGCGACCTTTCATTGTGTACAACCTGCCGAAGGAATACATCGAGGGAGTTGGACAAATCCGCATTGGCACGCAATGCTGCGGACGTGCGGTTGAACACAAAAAGCCCTGGGTCGTGAGAGATATGTTGAACGATCCTTTATTCGTAGATGGACGCGCCGGGGCAGAAGCATCTCTCATTCGCGCCGGGTTTTCCGTGCCTGTTATGGACGGGAGTAAGGCAATCGCGGCTCTTGGCTGCCATTACACTCAACCGCATGAGCCCACGAAACTCGACATCGAGCGGAGTGAAGTTTTTGCCAAGCTGATAGCAATTTCCATGCGCGGTCAGACGACCCGGATCACCGAACCATTTTTCGCCTGGGCAGAAAAAGCGCACGTTTAAGGATGGGTCGAATTCCATTGCAAGAGCTAAATGTAAAAGCGCTCCGCTTGGTTCATATTCTCTCGGTGGAGGGACCATGACCACGATCTGGTTGATCGCATTGATTCTGACCTCGGCGTTCGCGATTGTGGAAAGCGATGGATGGAAATGGAAGTTGCTTAATGCCTTTATCATCCTGGGCTGCTGGGCGATAGGGTTCGGCATCGGATATGCTGCCGGATTGGGACGTGGGAACCTGGCGAGAGCCCAGGATGTGAGTGCACCTTTCGGAATGATGTTGGGGATCGTAGGAGCGATGGTATGCATT
>JBAUVJ010000106.1:0-1981 GCA_049583165.1 Candidatus Sulfotelmatobacter sp.
TGCTCGCAGGGCCGAAAATGAATCCGCCGGACACCAGCGGATGCAGCCAGAACCATTCCCTAATCACAGAATCACTGAGACTGGAGAGAATCTAAGTCGCGGAGTCCGTTTTTCCGCAGCCTGCTAGGTCAGCTTAGCAGAATGACACACCGTGCAAAACTCACCCGAAAAGATGCCAACGTTACAAAATTTAATAGATTTGCGGTTCAAAAATTTGGTTTTTTGGAACGACATCGCATAGTCATTAACAAAACATTGAAAACAATGGATGTAATAACATTTTGTTTTGGATAGTGAGTTGCACGCTAGAGTCCAGCTATTGGGGCCCTACACGGAAGTTCACCGTTATCCCAAGAGATTGAATCGGAGGCTTCTCATGAAGCGACCTGCCCTGTTCCTCTCTGTTGTTCTTCTATCGCTGGGGTTGATATTTAGCCTCGTCTGGACACCCACAGTAAGCGCCGACAATCTCTACGCCAGCATCCGCGGCGTTGTTACCGACCCATCGGGTGCTGCAGTGGCGAATGCAACGGTCACTGCCATCGACGCCGACACCGGTATTGCCACGAAAACGACATCGTCTGCCGACGGGATCTACGTGTTTCCGCAGTTGGCGATTGGCACCTATAAGGTGACCTCAAACGGGGCGGGTTTCAAGACCTTCGAGACGAGTTCGTTCACCCTCGCCGTGAATCAGGTCTACAATCTGCCGATAAGGTTCGAAGTGGGATCGGCGTCGGAGACCCTCGAAGTTCGCGCCGATACCGCCCAGGTAGAAACGACAAATATCCAGCTTGAAACGTTGGTGGACGAGAAGAAAATTGTCGATCTGCCGCTGATTAATCGGAACTGGACGTCGCTCGAACAGTTGACGCCAGGAGTAGTGGCGGCATCGGACCGGTTCGGTACCTATTCGGCCAATGGTAGCCAGTCTAACCAAAGCAGCTATCTGATCAATGGGATTGACTCCAATGATCTTCCACTGAATTCACCTTCAATTATTCCGAGCGTGGATGCGCTGCAAGAATTCAACATCATTACCAACACGATTAATCCTGAGTATGGGCGCAATTCGGGTGCAATCGTCAATGCCGTGGTCAAGAGTGGGACCAATCAATGGCACGGAGATGCTTTTGAGTTCTACCGCGACACTTTCCTGAATACCTCCAACTGGTTGACCCAGACGCCCCCACAGTTCCATCAGAATGATTTTGGCGGCACCATTGGGGGGCCGATTTGGAAAAACCATACGTTTGTGTTCTTCTCGTTTGAAGGCGTCAAGAATCGACAGCCACAACCCGGAGCTATCAGCGTATCGCCGGTGTTCAGTAACGCTCAACGAGGTGGTGCTTTCGCGGACCTCGCGACCTCAACGGGAACGTCTCCGATTGCGTTGACCGGAGACAATGGAACGGTTTATCCGGCGGGCACAGCTTACTCAACGATTTTCTCGGCTGGCACGATTCCGACGAACGACTTCAACTCGGTTGCGTCCACGCTTTTGAGTACTTACATTCCGACTCCGAACTCGGGCTCCAGCGAATTCACCTTTAATCCAACCCAGACCGGATCGGGCAATTACCAGGAAATCCTCCGCGTTGATCACACCTTTAACTCTGCGGACTCCGTCTGGGGAACGATGCTTTTGCAAACGAATCCTACGGTTGGCGCGCTGCCGCTTCCCGGCACAACCAGCCTTCCGGGTTTCGGTGAGGTGAATCAGCGCCACTATAAGCAATTCATTGTCGACTGGACCCACTCCTTCAACAGCACAACCCTGAACGAGTTCCGCGTCGGGTACACGCGCTTCAACTTCAACGCAGATGCACCCCAGAAAGTGATTGCCCCATCATCCGTTGGCTTTAACATCACACCTCAGCTGGCTTCGGGCGAGAGCCTGCCGTTTATGAACATAGAGGGCGCGTATGGTTTTGCGCTTGGTTTCACGACGAATGGCCCGCAACCGCGCAAAGACGAGACC
>JBAUVJ010000107.1:0-1811 GCA_049583165.1 Candidatus Sulfotelmatobacter sp.
GATAAAGAGCGGAGCGCAGCGGATGCGGCGGCTTGTACCAATCCGTGGCCGCGGACTGAACGAAAAATAAATCCATGAGCCCGTCCTGGTCATAGTCGATCCATCCCACACCGGTGCCCATGGTCTCCAGATAATTTTTTTGGTCGGTAGCAGTCGCATCCTGCTGAAAAGTGATTCCGGCTTTCTCGCGAACGTCAGTGAATCGAACAGGAATGGAAGAGTCCAGTGTTTTCGATGTCTGCCCGGAAAGCGAGCTCAGATATGCGGCTAAAAGAACGACAATGCCAGAAGCGAAGACGGAGCGCAGTTTGCCTTGGCGACCCGGGCCGACTTGTCTTTTCGACCTATTCTTCATTGCTTTCGCGATTTCACAGCGTTCGATCCGCCAAAAGCAGCGCCAGCTGAAGCAACTGCTGCCTTGCATCCATCGACATCGCTTCCGTCGAAGAAGAGGGCGATGCCGGAGCCTTAGACAAAGCCTGTTCGATGCGATTTACATCGAGACCGCCCGCGTTGCTGCCCTTGAAGCGTTCGAGCACTTCCCGCGCTTTATCGACTTGCCCTGTCTCGTAATAAAAAACTCCCAGAGTCGAATAACTGCCGGCCCACTCCGGAAGCAGCTCAACGGCGCGTTCCAACTGTCCCGCAGCTTGCGCCGTTTTCCCTTCGAGGACGGAGACGACGCCCAGCCCCCAAAGAATCTTGCCGGAGCTTGGAATTCGCGCCAGCCCCTTGTGCAAAGTTTCTTCCGCACCGGCGGCATCACCCTGGCGCAGCTGAACCAAAGTCAGGGAAAGATAGTATTGATCGTTATCGGGATTGCGAGCGATCGCGTTACGAAAAATACCGGCGGCTCGCGCACTTTCGCCCAGGTGCGCGTAGATATCCCCGACCAGCGCGAGGAACGCGTCGTCCTGCCGTCCCTGCGCGGAAACCTGCTGCGCGGTATCGAGCGCCGGAGAATATTCCCCGCTGCGGAAGTATGCATCGGCTAAATCGAACCTAACGTCATCGGAATCTGGATTCGCACGCAATGCGACCTGAAAATGTTGGATGGCATCGTCGTATTGATGAAATCGCGCGAGCAATACACCTACGCCTGTTTGCGTACGGTAATCGGAGGCGCTTAACGCGTCCAACTGCGCGATCGTTTTCCGTGCATCGTCTAATTTTCCGAGCTTGAGGTAAGCTTCCGCCAGCAAATAAAGATCCTGCGGTTGGTCCGGGTGCTCCTGAATCTGCTGGGTTAATTCTGTCAGGTCCAGCTGCGTGCGCGCCAACGGAGCAAGGTCGGAACGATTGTTCAGATAATCGAAAAGATGTTCGTACGGATATGGCCCGGTGGAGGCGTTCTTGGACAGAGTTTGAAATACGCTGAGATCGCGCTGCGCCGCCTCGGATTGATGCAGGCTGCGCTCCACCATGGCGAGCTTGTAGTATCCGGTAGCCGGATTGCGGCTGGACTTCACGTAGCGCCGAAGCAACTCCTCGGCCTCGGCAAATTTCTTTTTTGAAATTCGCAAGTTCGCCAGTTCTAGCAGCGCGTCGGGAAAATCAGGATTTACGCGCAGCGTTTCCTGAAACATTTTTTCGGCGCCAGCCTCATTTCCCTGCCGCTCTTCGATGTAACCAAGATTAAACAGGCAAGAATCATTGCGACGATCCAGCTTGAGCCCCTCCTCGAAATATTTCTGAGCTTCGTCGAAGCGCCCGAGGTTGCGGTACGAGAGGCCCATAAAAGCATAGGATCGCGCCGTGGGATCGAGCGCAATCAGCTTCTTAAACTCTTCAAGGGCTTTATCCGCCTTGCC
>JBAUVJ010000108.1:0-5900 GCA_049583165.1 Candidatus Sulfotelmatobacter sp.
CGCGGCAATGCAGCTTCTGCGTGCTGATGCCCATCTCGGCACCGAAGCCGAACTCCGCGCCATCGGTAAAGCGAGTCGAGGCATTCCAGTAAACTGCGGCTGAATCCACGCCCCGCAGAAACATACGGGCATTCTCTTCGTTGCGCGTAATGATGGAATCGGAATGTTTGGTCGAATAGCGATTGATGTGGGCGATCGCCTCGTCCACGTCGGCAACTACGCGAACCGCCATGCACAGACGCAGATACTCTTCATACCAGTCTTGCTCGACTGCTGGTTCAATGCTCAATCCAGTCGCCAGGTCGCGAGATTTCCCATCTCCACGGACTTCCACTCCGGCTTCAATTAGCTTTTTCACGATGCGCGGAATATATTCCACAGCGATCCGCTCATGCACCAGTAACTTCTCTGCCGCATTACATACCGAGGGTCGTTGCGTCTTGGCATTGATGACGATCCGGTCGGCCATCTCGAAGTCGGCGGACTCATCCACGAAGAGATGGCAGTTCCCTGCTCCGGTCTCAATCACGGGCACCGCTGCATTTTCCGTGACGAACGCGATTAGTCCAGCACCGCCCCGCGGAATAATCACGTCCACCAGGCCCCGGGCTTTGATCAGTTCGGTCACCGACTGTCGCGTGCTCGAATCCAGCAACTCGATTGCGCCCTCGGGCACTCCTGGCACAGCAACAAGAATTTCCACGAGCCGCTGATTGCTGCGTGCCGCTTCTTTGCCGCCTCGTAACACAATGGCATTTCCGGTTTTCAACGCGAGCACCGCCGTCTCCACCGTGACGTTCGGCCGCGATTCGTAAATGATCCCCACCACTCCCAGCGGCACACGCACCTTGCGGATGTGCAAGCCATTCGGACGGGTCCACTCCGCCAGTATCTCGCCAATCGGATCTGCGAGCGCAACAACTTCGCGCACCCCCAGCGCCATTTCCTCGATTCGCTCCTCCGTGAGCAACAACCGGTCGCGCATAGCACCCTCCAATCCTGAGGTTTCAATGTCCTCACGGTTGGCTGCAAGAATTGTCTTTGCATGGGTTTCAATCGCGTCCGCAATCCCCAACAACAAAGCGTTCTTCTTCTCCGTGGAGAGTGCCGCAAGCTTTCCCGCCGCTTCGCGCGCCCGCAGTAGCTTTTCCTGTGTGGAACTCGCATTGGCAATCGTCGTCATCAAACTTTCGCTCCGGGCGGAGGAAAATATGTTCCAATCTTCCGTTCCATGCCCAGCGTGATTCCTTGCGGATGGCGCCCATTCACAATCGCCACCTGGACTCCAGCTTCGCTCGCCAGCTTCGCAGCACGCAATTTTGAAATCATTCCCCCGCGGCCCATCGTGTTCTTCCCGTTGCACTGCGCTTCCAGATCCGGTGTCAGTTTCCGCACCACCCGCACCACCCGCGATTTCTTGCGCGGCGCCTTGCGCGACACCTCGCGCGCATCGGGCATGTAAAAGCCGTCTACATCGGTGAGCAGCAACAGCCAGTCTGCCTTCACGGCTGTGGCCAGTAAGGAACTCAGTTCATCGTTATCTCCGAAAGCACCGACTAATTCACGCACCGAAACGCTGTCGTTCTCATTCACAATCGGCACCACACCGAGCCCTAACAATTCGGCCAGTACGTTTTGCAAGTTACGGTAGCGGACGGGCGAGGTGAAGTCGTCGCTCGAAAGCAGCAGCTGCGCCACCACTTTCTTTCCAAAAAACAGCCGCTCATAAGTATGCATCAACTTGCTTTGCCCCACTGCCGCACAAGCTTGCATCCCCGGAACATCGCTCGGCCGCTTGCCCAGCCCCAATCCCGCCATGCCCGCGGCGATCGCTCCGGAAGTAACGATCAGGTATTCATTCCTGCTGAGATCGAGTTGATCGACCATCGCGCGCAGCAGGTTCGCGTCGATCTGCCCCTTGGGGGCGATAAGGCTGGTGCCGACTTTAATCACGACTCTCATGTTATGAACGCTTTGCCGAGATGTAATGGTACCGCACCCCGGACCTAAGAATTCCCCCTTCTTTCCCTACAAGACCCCAGCCGGAAGTCCAAGCTCCTTGCTCTGCAATTGAGCTTGTCTGCAGTTAAAATGGATCTCGGGCAGGAAGAAGAAATCTTGCCACTTCTATCCATGACCATCGCCAACGCTACCAGCCGCTTTTCCGATCGCGTGGAAAACTACGTGCTCTATCGCCCGGGATACCCGCCGGAGGCGCTGCGGACCCTGAAAGCTGAATGCGGACTCGCCCCCATTCACCTCGTGGCTGACGTCGCCTCCGGAACCGGCATTTGGACTCGAACATTATTAGAGAATGGCAACCCGGTCTTCGGCGTTGAGCCGAACGCCGAGATGCGCGAGGCGGGAGAACGGCTGCTGACTGGGTTTCCAAAGTTTACCAGCGTCGCAGGGACAGCCGAGGCAACCACGCTCGCAGATCAGAGCGTGGACTTCGTAACCGCGGCGCAAGCCGCACATTGGTTCGATCGCGAGCGGTCAAGGCGCGAGTTCGTTCGCATCTTAAAACCTGGCGGTTGGCTCGTACTGTTGTGGAACGAGCGCCTCACCAATACAACGCCGTTTCTTCGCGAGTACGAACAACTGCTCCTGACCTACGGGACCGACTATCAAGATATTCGCCACGAACACACGACCTCGGCGGTCAATGAGTTTTTCGATCCCGCCCCGTATCAAGAGCGAACATTCGAGATGAGTCAGGAGTTCGATTATGCCGGCATGGAAGGTCGCCTGCTGTCATCGTCCTACGCACCCGGGCCAGATCATCCTCAGCATGCGCCGATGCTGCGAGAACTGCGCCGCATCTTCGACGCGCATTCGGTGGCTGGGCGAGCCGCCTTCGAATACAAAACTCGGCTGTACTATGGGCAATTGCCGGAGACGAGATGACTGACCGAGAAGCGCCCGAATCGTTGGAAGCAGCTTGTCTAACTTTCTCGAGCTTCCTTCTGCAGAGCGGGTACCCTGAACGAGTACGCTGGGTGGAGCAGTTCGATGTACTTTGGGATCGGAGCCAGATCTTGGTTCGACCGCGCCTGACACAAGAAACTTGGAAAGCTGCATCCAAAAAATACGCCACAGGAATTGAACGCGGGCACGGCATAGCTCTCTACGCTTTTTCCGCGCTCGCGGATCTAACCATAGCTACGATTCTTGTACCTCGAAACGAAGATGAGGCTGAACGGTTCCTTACGCCGTGCGGAGGCTTGAAAATGAGCGCGGCGGCTACAAAACCACCCGCCCGTGAGATAGCCGGTCAATTGGCATGGTTAATTCTCTCAATCTGGTACCGGAGTCCCTCCCAACTGTTCAGAACGAACTATCTTGAGCTTGACTAAGAACTTTGGCGGAACGTTAATGTCCAACGAAAAATCTTTTCACATGACGCCCGATGAATTCCGCCGACACGGCCACGCCGTGATCGACTGGATCGCCGACTACCACTCGCGCGTCGAGTCGTTCCCCGTGCTCTCACAAGTAAAACCGGGGGATATTCGCGCATCGCTGCCTGCCAACCCTCCAGCGCAGGGCGAGCCATTCGACGCTCTAATGAAGGATGTTGAGAAATTAATTTTGCCTGGAGTGACCCACTGGCAGTCGCCAAACTTCTTCGCCTACTTTCCATGCAACGCCTCCGGCCCCGGAATTCTCGGCGACCTGCTCTCTTCTGGATTGGACGTGCAAGGCATGCTCTGGTCCACCAGCCCCGCCTGCACGGAACTGGAAACGCACGTTCTCGATTGGCTCGTAAACATGCTTGGATTGCCCGATAAATTTCTGTCCTCGAGTAGCGGCGGCGGAGTGATTCAGGACACAGCCTCGAGCGCGACGCTGTGCGCCCTGCTGGCCGCCCGCGAGCGGGCCACGAACTACCTTAGCAACAAAAAGGGATGCGACGGCCGCATCGTCGCCTATGCCTCTGCGCAAACCCATTCGTCATTGCAGAAAGCCGCCATGATCGCGGGAATCGGCGCCGATAATCTACATTCGATCGATGTGGATGAAACTTTCGCCATGCGTCCGGAGGCTCTGGCCCAACAGATTGAAACCGACAAGCGCGCCGGGTTGATCCCATGCTTTGTCTGCGCAACCGTGGGCACCACATCCTCAAACGCGATGGACCCAATCGTCGAGATCGCTCGGGTCGCGCATCAGCATAATCTTTGGCTCCATGTGGATGCAGCAATGTCCGGTACTGCCGCGCTCTGCCCCGAGTTTCGTCACCTTCAGAACGGAGTCGAACTTGTCGACAGCTATACCTTCAACCCTCACAAGTGGATGTTCACCAACTTCGACTGTAACTGTTTCTGGGTCGCCGATCGCAAAGCGCTCATTCAGACTCTAAGCATCTTGCCTGAATACCTGCGCAACCAGGCCACGGAATCCGGTGCCGTGATCGACTACCGCGACTGGCACATTCAACTTGGCCGGCGTTTTCGCTCGCTCAAGCTGTGGTTCGTCATCCGCCACTATGGCGTGGAAGGCCTTCAGCACCACATCCGTCGCCACGTAGAGCTGGCGCAGCAATTCGCAGCGTGGGTGCGCGAGGACAAGAACTTTGAGCTGGCCGCGCCCGTCCCGCTGAACCTGGTCTGCTTCCGTCACAAATACGGAGACGGGGCAAATCAGACCATCATGGATCGCCTCAACCAGAGCGGCGATCTCTTCCTCACGCACACTAAGCTGAATGGAAAACTAACCTTGCGATTGTGCGTCGGCCAAACCAATACACAAGCCAGGCACATCGAGCGTGCGTGGACGAGAATCCGCGAGGAATCGCGAAAGCTAACGGCGGCCGCATAAACATCCTCTACGTGCGGACCTCTCGCGCGTCCACTTCAGCTAAAGTAGAGTATGCGAAACATCCTCGGCCAGCGCCCATTGCGCTTTGTCTTTGCCGCCAACGTGATCTCCATGTTGGGCAGCGGGATGAATTCGGCCGCGGTTGCCTGGTACATTCTGGAAGCCACCCACTCGGAAATGGCGCTCGGCACCTTTGCCGTGCTGCAAACCATTCCCGCCATGCTCATGCTTCCCTTCACCGGCGTAATCATTGATCGCGAAGATCGCCGCCGCCTGGTGATGTGGCTCGATGCCGTCCGCGCCGTGATCATCGTGATTGTCGCCATCCTCGCATTCCGGCATCGGGTAAGGGTGTGGCAACTCTATTTGATGAATACCCTCGTCGCAGCCGGTTTCTGGATGTTCTGGCCGACCATCACCGCGCTCATCCAGGAACTCACGCCCGAAGGCGAGTTCGTGCAGTCGAACACGTTTCTTCTCGCTGGCGTTCAAGGCGGATGGCTGATTGCCGGCTCACTCGTCGGCTTCATGTATAACCACATCGGCCTTGGCGGCGTTTTGCTGATCGACGTTTCCACCTACGTGGTTTCTTTCTGCTGCTACTTCGCCGTGCGTAAGGGACGCCACGTAGTTCTGAGCCCGCAAGAGCTACGCGCCGATATCCTGGCCGCGGAAACTCAGTTCCAGCGCTTCTGGCGAGAGATGCGCGAGGGCATCCACTTTCTCCGCGATCATCGTGCCGTCGTGCTTCTCGGCATCAGTTGGGCATTATTTCTCGGGGCGATGACCATGGGCGTGGTCGTGACTCCATCGTTAAGCGACCGCATTTTTCACGCCGGCGCCGTCGGCTACGGTTGGCTCAACGCCGGATGGGGTACCGGCGCGTTCCTCAGCGCCCTCTATGCTCCGGCCATCATTGCCATTCTGGGTGGGCGCCGTTCGGTTGCGTTTTCCATGGCGGTCATCGCGGCGAGCGTGATTTGCGCTCCGGTTTCGCATTGGCTCGCCCTCGCGATCTCGTTCTATTTCGTCATGGGGTCTGCCCGCGGGGTCGGTGGCGTTGCGATGAACACCACCCT
>JBAUVJ010000109.1:0-5910 GCA_049583165.1 Candidatus Sulfotelmatobacter sp.
GCCCACACTTCCTCGTTTCTCGCCCTTCGTTCCGCTGAAGGCGGGTAGCGCAAACCCACCAATTCTTATCGCACACGGCCTGGGCGGCCGGGCAGATTTCTCGAAACTCGCGCAGTACATTCAAACCGGTCATCCGATATTTGGGATTCAGGCTAAAGGCGTTGACGGAATCGAAAAACCATTTGACCGCATTGAAGACATGGCCGAGTACTACCTGAATGCGCTAACCGACGTGCAGTCCCACGGTCCGTATGTCCTGGTCGGCTACTCATTCGGAGGTTTGGTGGCGCTCGACATGGCTCAACGCTTGTCTAAGAACGGAGAAAATGTTGCCTTACTGGTCCTTGTCGACACCTACCCTCATCCCCGCTTTTTGTCGAAGCCGCAACGCGTTTCGTTGATCGCACGGCGGACCTTACGCCATATCCACGAGATGAAAAAAATGCCGATGCGCGACGCGGCGACTTATTTCTTTCACGGGCTCGAACATCGATTGCAGATGGTCGGGGTGCGCCGCCATGGCCAGAGTCTTCGCGCCGGATCTCCTCTATCGTTGGCCCGGACAACTGAGCGCGTTAAACAGTCTGCGTATGTTGCGCTGGGATGCTATCGGCCGCAGTTTTATCGCGGTAAAATAAAATTCGTCAGTGCCGAGAGCAACTCTTACTTCCCCGATGTTCCGGCCGCTGTTTGGGGCAAACTCGCAGACGTGGTCGAAGTCGAAACCGTGCCGGGAGGTCATCTGGATATGGTCACAGCCCACTTCGAGAGTCTGGCCGCTGCGCTCACTCGATATATGAATGACATGTCATTGGGGAAATGAGGATTCGAGTGATGTGGACGACCGTAGATTAGCCACTACGGCAGCGATTCCCGTCAACGAAATCTTGGTCAATGAAACCCCGGCCAGTGAGACAATAGTTCACAGGTCGGTGCGCGAAAAGCCAAACACGCGATTTCTTCTGATCCTGGTAGCCCTTGCCATCGCTACCACAGTGTTCATTGATTGCAGCCGGAGCCCGGCCGTGACTCAGCAGTCAACGGATACCAAGCAAGCCGCTGCGTCCGCAAGCGATACACCTGCCGGACCTCTAGTTTGTCCCGTCCTCGGCTCAACGGCAGCGCTGGCGCCCACGGAGGGTAAGGGAGGGCACAGAGTGATTCTCTCTTGGAAGGCGAGCGCCTCCGCCGATTCCAACCATTCCGGCGCTATTGGCTATTGCATCTACCGACGCTCCGAACGCAAGGATTTGCCTCCGCAGTTGCTAAACTCCGTACCTTTTCCCGGCACCAGCTGTATCGACGATTTTGTCGAAAACGGGAGCAAGTATTATTACCTGGTGAGGGCAATCAGCGCTAAAGGAGTCAGCAGTATCACATCGAATGCTGCGCCGGCCCGAATTCCAAAGCGGAAGCCCCAAAGTTCTGCCGCGAGTTCGGCCCCACTCTGCCGTGCGCCGGCCGCCGATAAATAACCTTCGAGTTTCCTTTGAAAACCGCAAAGGCGGCGCATTGGTTCCGCTGGCGTACCATTACACTGTGCCAACTGCATCGATTCGAAATTTGACTTTCAAGTCCTCGCCGGCTCTTCGATTTTCTGTTCTCGGCGCAATTTCCCTGGCCGTTTGGCTTCGTCCCCTGATGTCTGCTTTTGCTCTCGCTGCGAGCGATGACCAATACACTCAGATACTGTTGATCTTTCCCATTAGCGCGGCGCTCATCTTCCTTGATTGGAAATCACCCGAACCAGTTTCGCTCCCCGGTGCGAGACTCTCTTCGGTTTTTTTGACCCTAGCCGTATTGGTTACAGCCGCCGTTCGATTGAAGGTAGTTCCGCTGTCTCCTGACGTGCAACTCTCGCTGAACATGCTGGCACTTGTAATGTGGTGGATGGCGGCATTTGCCCTTTGTTTCGGTGCTCAAGCTTTCCGCCGTGCTCTCTTTCCTCTTTGTTTCCTGCTCTGGATGGTTCCATTTCCGCTATTCATCCTGAATCCGGTTGTCAGCGTGCTCCAGCGCGGCTCCGCCGCATCCGCTCATTTGCTCTTCCAGGCATGCGGAATTCCGGTCGCGCAAAGCGGTACGCTCCTGCATATTCCAGGCTTAACTCTTGAGGTTGCTCCAGAGTGCAGCAGTATTCGATCCAGCTTGATGTTACTGGTTACGGTGATGGTTCTAGCCCACCTGCTCTTGCGGTCGTTCTGGCGAAAGACCTTGGTGGTAGCAGTGGCGATTCCGTTGTCGGTGGCCAAGAACGGGCTTCGTATCTTTGTGCTGGCGATGCTAGGGACTCGCGTCGACCCCAGTTACTTGACGGGAAAGCTGCACCGCCAGGGTGGACTCATTTATTTCCTGATTGCGTTGTCGGCAACGTTTCTACTGCTTTGGATTTTGCATCGGAGCGAAGAGGGGAAGGCGGGACTGGAGTCCCGTGGCAGTTTGCGAGTGGCCGATCAGGCGAAGCCTCGAAGTTTGTGAGTTAAGCGTGGCTGATTAGCGATGAGCCAGTCCGAACGCCACGGCTGACGCCGAGCCGCCAATGTTCAGCATGGAAATAGCACGCTCCATCTTGTGGTGGCCTGTTTTGTGGAAGAAGTAACTGAGTCCAACCACTCCCGCGGTTTCACCCACAAAATTCATCGCCAATGCCGGGGTACTGCCACTGAACACTCGGGTGACTGGGTTTAGCTCCTGGCCGCCGCTTCTCAGATTGTCCCGGGTTACTACAAAATCGGCGGCACTGAAGGCGGCGTTTGCGGCAAACAGAAGATTATTGTCGCGATCCCAAAATCTGTGTTCACTCGGAGCTTCCGGTATGGCCGCCGGGTGCGCGAATCTCACCATCGGCGCTGGCTCCATGGCCCCGGGTTGAAGCAGCGCAAACGAAATCTGCTGCTGTTGGGCAAACCCTGGCAGGCAAAGGCTTAAGGTCGCTAGCAGAACCGCTGCCGTCGGAATACTTACGCTGATCCAGTTCATCCGCATAACGATAGTGAGCCCCCAGCACTGGCCATCTGTACTAGTACTAACGCATGTGCCGGGCCAAGCGATATGGCCCCTAAGTGCCACTAACCTATTTAGAATGATTACCTTGGGTGCATAGGTTCGTTACGGAAGTTCGAGGGGTGTACAAGCCCTTGCGCACAAAGCCTTTTCTTTCTCGATTGCCACAGATTTGGAAGATAGCCGCAAAGCGGTCGGGCCCCGACTCTCGTCGAGGCCCGAGCAACCAAAAAACATCAGTCAGCGAATTAGGGAACCTTGGCTTCCACGGGCGGTGTCGAGCGGGCGCTTTCTTTCCCGCTTGAATTCACCGATGTAGCCTCATAGTAATAGGTCTGGCCGGAGACTACTGTGCCGTCGCTATACGCAGTATTTGCGTCCAGGCTGGGGTTGATCTTGGCATACGTGCCGCTCGCGCTGGTGCTGCGATAAACGTTGTAGCCCGTTACCTCAGAACTGGCATTCCAATAGAGACTTACGCTGTACGCCGCAACGCTGCCGGTACCGTTTAACGACTCGCTGGTCTTCGAGTCGGAAGCGTTGCTGACAAAAGAGAGACTGCCAGACTGCGTCCCGCTGCTTTTGGGCGTGAAAGCCACGTTGAACGATACGGTCTTGCCGGCGGCGATGGTTAACGGCAGAGAAATTCCGTCCAAAACGAATTGCGAACTGCTGCTGGCATCAGACGATACGATCACACTGGCGCCGGAAGCGCTCAAAGTGATCGACTGAGTCTGCGTCGTTCCGATCGGTACGTCACCGAAGCTCAATGTGGCGGGAGAGACCGTGAGTTTCCCTGTCGCGGAAGGAGCAGCGCTCCCCTCTCCAGTTCCCATGACGATGAAATCCAGGGTTGTGTTCGAAGCGTTGCTGGTTAGCGTGGATTTTCCTTCCGCCCATTTTGCCGTGGTCGGCGTGAACTTGACGTTGACCGCGACGCTCTTGCCAGCGGCGAGCGTAAATGGCAACGTCAACTGAGGTGTGCTGAATTCACTCCCATTCAGCGCGATCGCCGAAACCTTGACGCTGGTTTTTCCACTATTCGTGAAAGTAATGGCCTTAGTCTTCGATGCGCCAATTTCGACCCAGCCAAAGGTGAGCACGGATGGGCTGGACGTTAATTGTTGCGCAGCGGCTCGGACGCTCAAAGACGTCAGGCTGAGGCATCCAGCCACAATCATGGCGAAGGAAACAGGGACAGAGAGGAGATGAGTAATCGATTGGGGGAGTCGCATACCCGTAGTTTGCTTCGATCCCGATCGATTTGTGTAGGTCTCGGAAGTGCAGATTTGGGAATTAGTAACCGAGCACCCTTGCCAAAGAGCCGTCGGCCCTACCCAAAGGGATTAAGACTTCCCAGGTGCACGGTGCCGTTTAGGGTGCTGGAATCTGAACATTGGTGAGGATATTGGAATAACTGCTCTCCTCATCGCTCGAATTTACCGCTGTGGTTGCGTAGCAATAGTTAGTGCCGTCGGCCACGGTGGCATCGGAATAGACCGTGTTGCTGTCCAGAGTGGAGCCATTGATCTTTGCGTAAGAGCCGCAGGAGCTCGTGTAAACCGCACGGTAAACGTTGTATCCAGAGATGTTTGGCGAAGAGCTGGCACTCCATGACAGGCTAACCGTATGGGTCGGCGCCGCCGTGCCTGTGCCGCTCGCGGTTACCGTGGCAGTCTGAGCACTGCTGATAAAGGTGAGGGTCGCGCTGGCCGCACCAGTGACTTGGGGACTGAAATTCACCGTAAAGGGTAAGCTTTGTCCAGCCGGAACGAGCGCTGGAATGGACAAGCCGCTTATTGTGAACTGTGAATTGTTCGCGGTGGCTGCCGTGATTGTCACGTCCGCCCCGCTGGCATTGAGGCTTCCCGAAGCTGTCCCAGAGGTCCCAACGACTACATTTCCCACTCCCACGGTTGCTGGGGTTGCTGTCAACTGTGGGGCAGTGGTTGTCCCCGATCCTGATGCGGCGACGCTCAACGACGGATTGGATCCATTCGACGTGATCGTGACAGTCCCGCTGGCGCTACCTGTTGTTTGCGGTGTAAATGTCACACCGAAAGAAAAAGTCTGACCCGCCGCCACGGTCACTGGCGTGGACACTCCGGTCAGGGTAAAACCGGCGCCGCTGATGCCAATCTGGGAAATTGTTACCAACGAACCACCAGAATTCGTTACGAGTTCTGACATCGATTGGCTGCTGCCCACTTCTGCGGTTCCAAAGCTAAGACTCGTGGCACTCGCCGCCAAGCTTCCCGGTGTAGCGGCCGCCGTGCTAGCCGTGGTGGCCGGCTTGCCAGAACTGAACCCCTGGCAGCCAACCATGGCAAGGCACAGGATGAGCAGTCCTACCCCTGAACAGCAATCTTGTTTCAGAAAGCATCTGCGCATAATCGAGTCCCTGAAAAACATCAAACCAAAACTTCGGTCACTTAATCGAACGTCTGGTATATCTGCTAGTCTGGCCTGCCCGACCTGATCCGAACAGGTTTCGGAGGTGCATACCCTACGAAGGCCGAACGGCCACGCATCCTAAAAACTGTTCAAAAACGCCTGCCTAAGACCGTAACTTGCGCAAACAATGGGGGATCGCTTCTGGACAATACTAAATTGCATCCGAGGGGAGATATGTCCCTTCGGACATGTACCTGCGACACCAAGGTCGGATCAGGACATACGGCAAGTTACATCGTTCATTTTAGAAAGTCTACTATCCCTTCAGAGCAGCCAAATTCGCTGCGATTGACAGTTTTCCTCAGTTCCGTTCCAATAAAGGCATGGGTCAAAGTGACAGTGACTACGCGATTCTAAAGACAAAGCCGCCCGATGATCGTCAA
Source organism: Candidatus Sulfotelmatobacter sp. (assembly GCA_049583165.1). Lineage (GTDB taxonomy): Bacteria > Acidobacteriota > Terriglobia > Terriglobales > Acidobacteriaceae > Sulfotelmatobacter. The sequence goes on from JBAUVJ010000109.1 coordinate 5,841, forward strand.
TTTTGCTGAGCGGGCGCATAACCACAACTGGGAACTTGACCCGGTTATCAGGTCGTTGCTCGATACCGAC
>JBAUVJ010000110.1:0-7371 GCA_049583165.1 Candidatus Sulfotelmatobacter sp.
GACCTGCACACCCCCCATTGGCACGGAGAAAACGTCACCGACGAAGGCAGACATACCGATGTGATTGAACTTCTTCCCGGTAGCATGAAGACAGTCGACATGCTCGCCGATAATCCCGGCGTCTGGATGTTTCATTGCCATGTGCAAGATCACATGGAGTCGGGCATGATGGCGGTTTACACCATTTACGTTCCCACTACGCGCGCCTGTCCGATTGCCTTCACCGGTAGCGGAGACTTCTGGAAGCATCCGGAAACTTTTTCGGTCAACGTCAAGAACACCAGCAGTAAAGCTATCAACGGCCTGAACCTCACTTCTGAAATGCTTCTGGCTCCCCGAGACCTGCGGCAGCCATTTAACTTTGTATGGGTCTCGACAAAGCCCATTCCGCCCGGTCAGGAACAAACACTGGAAAAGCCCGGCAGCCATGCCGCCAGCGCTCAATCGGTCATCGGCTGGGTCTTTTTTCCGAGTTCAATTAATTACGGAGACGGAAGCAGTTGGCATCCGGAAAGTGAAGGCGAGTGCTTTACCGTAATCTGGCGCGACCCGCAGCATCCGGATATGCCCGTTTTGCCGCCCCGGCAGCTCGAAATGAATCCAGACTAACCGGTACGGCGGGATAAGGCCGCCGTTATTTAGGCCCGCATCTATGGGTCACTTTGTCGCTCGATTACTCGACGCTGATGTCATAGAGTAGGCTCTGCGCCCGAACATGAGGCCGGTTTCAATTTCGACCGGTTTTCCTCCGCTGAAATACGGCTTGAATTTCCACTGCATCAGCGCGTCGCTGATGGCCTTCGCCTGATCGGGAAAGGCGCTGAGAAAGTGGATATGTTTTACCTTGCCATCTTTATCAATCACGATTCGCACCGGAACAGCGTTGAACTTGTGTTCAGTGAAAGCCGGATCAACCCGCGCAATTAAGTTCTCGTCGGTGGCATAACCCTCGACACACGTCGGAACGTCCTTCCCGCCCGTTCCCGCCGCCAACCCAGCTTCGCCGGGCAATTGCATCTTATCCATATCCAGCATCAAATTCTCCAGAAGCTTCTTGTCACGGCTGGTCAACACGAATTCCACGGTATGACAGCGGATTTGCGTCGCGAGATCGTACCAATGCAACTCTGCTGCCGGAGACCAATAGGCAAAGAAGGCAAAAGAGAGCCCCGCGATCTTGATCTGCCTTGGCGGCGCTTCGACTTTGTAATCGGATTGCAAATTGTCCTTAACGTAATTGATGAGATCAAATGCATTGGCTGTCGGTAGCGGAGTAAAAAAATTATCCTGCGCTGTAATTAAGATGCTGCCTCGCGCAGCCCCTTTGAAACTATCCGCAGGTCCGATCTGCGCCAGCACGTAACGGCCGCTGTCCGATGGCGGTGGCCCTTCGTATTTTTCCTCCCAACCGGAAGGCATAACATAGGTCATTCCGAAATACTGATCGCGGAAGACATTCCCGCTCATCGTGCCGCCCTCCGGCGTCGGTGTCACAGAATCGCTCGCGCTCGACCACGCACCTTTTACCAGCAACACCCCGGCCGGCACCTTCGCATCTGGTTGAACGGTTGCCTCCTGGCTCCAGCCAGCCGGGCACAAAGCAAGAGTAAGGAAGCAGAGGAATCGAGATTTCATGTTTGTCCTTCGAATCCGAGGCGAGTGCGGGCAATTCTCGCCGGCGAATCCACCACGAATATTTTTCTTTTCTTGCTAAATCGAAGAAAGTTGGCGAGACGCTTTCGCGTCTCGCCATATGGGTAGCTTTCCGCCTTACAACGAGCGCAAGAAATCCAATATTTCTTGCTGCTGGTTGGGCGTGAGGTTGAAGTACTGTTGCTCCACAAAGCTGGCTTCGCTGCCACGGCTTGCGTGATCGTGGATCGCAGTCACCAGGTTCGTTGTGCGGCCATCATGCAGGAGGAAAATGCGCTGCCCCAGTCCCCACAGAGGAGCGGTGCGAAACTGGTCGCCGCCCGCGCTGCCTTGGGAGACATTGTCCGCCAGTTCCATGCCCATGTGGTGGATCTCAAGATCCGAGTAGGCATTCACCGAAGCATTACTCAACGATCCCGTAAAGGTCGACACCTGCGTCATGCCCAGGGTGGGGTTGTGGCAGGCCGCACAGCCGATGGAGTTAAACAAGGCACTCCCAGCGGCGATGGAACCTGAAGCGACCGGTTGTCCATTGAGCACAACTCCGCCGGGTGACGGGGGAGCCAGGAATCGCATGAAGTTAGCAAACGCGGAGACATCATCCAGCACCGCCGCGTTTGACGTTGCTCCCGGGTTCGAGGTATCTTCCGGATAACCGCTGCCTGACAGGTTCATGCAGTTGGCTGGAAGCCCCATGCCATGCTGGTCCTCACCGGGCGAGGGCCGATCTTGCGGAAACAGCTCATTGCTGATGCCCATTTCCACGTTGTACGCTTCACCGGAGAAAATATGGAGCGACTTGTTCTGCGCCTTCCAGCCATAGCGGCTAATGGTGCCGTCATTGCCGTTGTGGTTGAAAGCGCCCGAAATACCAAACCGGTTGTTGCTGTTCGCTAATTGATTCTTCAGCAAGGTCGAGTCATCGAGGCTCTCGATCAGACCAGAACCAAAAGTTGGTGTTGGAATACGGAAGATAATATTGTTCGCCGCCCGTGCTTCAGCAAAATTTGGCTGTGCCAGATTACAAGCGCCCGCATCGGGACGCCCCGCAACGGTGAACAAGTCTTCCACTCCGCCATTGGGAGAGTTCATATCAGCTCTGCCGTTGTAAGTGAAAAAGAATGGAAATCGTACTTCGACGGTTGGTCCATTGGCGGTAATGAAATAAGGAGTCGTATTGCCGGGTGCAACGCCACTGCTGACGAACTGAAATTGTGGGTTGACGGCGGCGCCAGTCCCGCCGACCGCAGGCTGCGCATGGCAGGCGCTGCATTGATTTGCGTTAAAGCGCGGACCCAGACCGTTGTCGCCGGTTGGACTGTTGGAAACGGACTCTACTGCTTGAAAGCGATTTTGACCGTCGGTGAAAAAAGCCAGTATCCCAGGATTGTCGTTGGCCAACACCGAAGGGAGCGCTGCCCCAGTGCCACGGCTGGCGCTCTGAACTCCAGGGTCAGTCTGAGCAAATACCATTCCCGCGAAGAAAAACACCAAAATCAAAGTTGATGCGAATGTATCTGTCTTGATCACAAATTCCTCCTTAATTACGTCCTACGTCGAATTCAGTTGAAGCAAATGCGATATCCCTGCATCCCTGGCGCGTGGGCATGCCAGGCGCAGAACTTTCCCACGGGTTTTCGCGCGAGAGGTCGCGGGAAAACCAGTTTTTGCTATTTGGAAGCGGGTGGACGCTTAACTAAACAAACGGTGTTTGCCAGCGCCGCGAGTTGATAAAGCACCTGGAGCTTTGTTGATGCCTGGCGCTCAGGGTGAATTGGTCGAGATACACTACTGCTCTTGCTCCGTTCAAGCTTTTCATCGGCATCTCCTCAGTTAATGACTGACTCCGGCTCCCGCCGGACTGACAGGAGACGACTGGCGCGCCTAGCTCTAACGGTACGCACACGGAAACCTGAGCGTTTTGTCCGTGGTGCTAACAACCTTCGACCTTCGGTCTGGGATCCGAGGATGGAAGAGCTGTTAGCGGTGCAGCAATAAGTTGGCTAGAAGTTATCTTCGAATCACAATACGGTCAATGTGCCATTAGTTCAGGGCGAACCCCGCGATAGCACACAAGTACATTCGTCTGTGTGGACACTGTGAGACGCGCAAAGAGGCGGCAGAACTGTGCGCACAAGTACCAATACCGCCATGAGCGCAGCCACCCAGGCGAAAGGCGGAACTGTCTTTGACATGCCCACCAATGAGCGCAATGGCCTGGTAAAAGCAGTTAGCACCAATGCTGGACTATACTTGCGCTCAGGCAGGCGAAAAGTGATTATGCGGCTACAGAAGATGATGAAAGTCTCACTCGTGATCGTTTTTCTTGCATCCTCCGCTTTTGCGCAGGACCCAACTACTGTTGCTACCGCCGAAGCCGCTTGCGGCCCCGAGGGAGAGGTCCAATTCGACATTAAGACGGACAAGAGCCAGCATCCTGCTCCCAAACCCGAACCTACTAAGGCGCTCGTCTATGCCATCGAGGATCAAAGGCAAGATCTGAGGCCATGCCTCGGGAACTGTGGTGCCATCACGAAGCTGGGTTTGGACGGTACATGGATAGGAGCTAATCGAGGAAGTTCATATTTCTTCTTTTCCATTGAGCCGGGCGAGCATCACCTCTGCGCCAGTTGGGAAAAAGGTAGCCGGCGGCCTGAAGAGCGGGCCTCGCTGGCGAGCTTCGTGGCAGAGGCTGGACACATCTACTACTTCAGAGTTAGAACTACCGAAATCGTTCCCGCGGGCTTCTACTCTCTTGACTTGGAGCCAGTGAATAGCGACGAAGGTCAGCTACTTGTCGCCGCTACGCCGCACAGCTCCTTTCATCAAAAGAAGTAGCTGCAGGAGTAGCGTAACATCGTCATTACACTCATCATGTGTCAATGAGCGGCACGTCTGCTTTCGTCAATTCCCTACTCCCAGAGCATCCTCAGGAAGCTATTCCAAGGTGACTCGTAAGTGGCTATCAACACCGAGTACACCGTTTGACCCAACGGGTTTTGGCCGACAACACAAACCCCCACGCCGAAGCGAGTTGTGACTCTATAGCCGTCGTCCGGATGTACCGCTAGCCGCTGAGCTACTTCGGGCAAGTGGCCGGGGTCGGCTGTTTGGTATTGAGCGGTGAGAATAAGACCGGAAGCGAACCGCAGATCATGCTTGCAAACCTTCTCGCGAAATTTGTTCCGGCCCATTCGCTCTAACTTATAAACTCGTGCCGCATCGCGGGCTTGCATAAACGCTGCTGCCACCGCATCGGCGGCCTTGTCTTCCGGCTGGGACGCGAATACCGTAATTGAGGCTAGTAGAACAGAAGCAGCCATAATAGCGAAGGTTTTCATTCGGCAGCAGTATAACTGGTGGAAAATCGCCTATCGCACTCATCATGGAGTCAATGAGCCCTACTTAATCTCTTTCCCCTCGCGAAAAGCAGTTGACGAAAAAGCGTCGGGCGTCCTAAGATCATCTGGTAATGACTTCGCTCCACCATCATCGGCATCACCACCATCACCATGCGATGAGCGTGTCGGCGGAGGATCACGGATAGCACCTAAGCACTAATAGGAAATCCAAGCCCGCTGACGCGAAAGCGCAGCGGGCTTTTTGTTTCTGCTGGCGCCGAGCGCGGGAGCTGGACAAAAAGGGAGATTGCCATGGAGATCGACTTCGACAAAATGCAAGGCTTGGCGCCCGCGGTGATTCAGGATGCAGCCACCGGGGAGTTGCTGATGGTGGGCTTCATGAATCGCGAAGCTCTGGAGGTGACGTTGCGGACAGGTTTCGTCACCTTCTACAGCCGCACTCGACAGACCCTGTGGACCAAAGGAGAGACCTCGGGGAATCGGCTGGAGGTCGTGGCTGCGTGGACTGACTGCGATCGCGACACGGTGCTGTTCCGCGTCCGAGTATTGGGCGCCGGAAAAGTTTGCCATACCGGTTCGAGGTCCTGCTTCACGCAGGAACTGCCTTTGAGCGCTGGAGCGCCCACTCCGCAAGAGGAGGCTCGGCGATGAAACTTCGTCTCGGTATTCCCAAGGGAAGTTTGCAGGAGGCGACTCTCAACTTGTTCACGCGCGCCGGGCTGCGCGTTTACACCAGCGCACGCTCTTACTTCGCCGCTACCGACGATCCTGAAATCGAATGTCTACTCATTCGTGCGCAGGAAATGGCGCGCTATGTCGAACATGGTGCGTTGGATGCCGGACTGACCGGCCTCGATTGGGTGCTGGAAAGCGGGCTCGATGTGGTCAGCGTCACCGATCTGATCTATGCCAAGCAAAGCATGGGCAAAGTGAAGTGGGTGCTGGCCGTGCCGGAGGATTCAAAGTTTCAGAAGCCCGAGGACCTCGAGGGCCGGATTGTCGCCACTGAGCTGGTGAGTTTCACGCGAAATTATTTTGCCAGTCGCAATGTGTCGGTGCGAGTTGAATTTTCCTGGGGCGCCACGGAAGTGAAGCCGCCATTGCTCGCAGATGCCATCGTTGAAGTCACGGAAACCGGAAGTTCTCTTCGCGCCAACCATCTGAGAATTATCGAGACCGTGCTGGAGTCCAACACGCAACTGGTCGCGAACAAAGCCGCCTGGGCCGACCCCGCGAGGCGGCGCAAAATTGAAAATCTTTCGGTAATGCTTTGCGGAGCCATCGCCGCACAGGGCCAGGTTGGACTGATGCTCAACGTGCGCAAGCCGGATTTAGGCGCTGTTCTGGCTCTGCTGCCTGCGTTGAAGAATCCTACCGTGGCACCATTGGCTGACGGCGAATGGGTTGCGGTCAACACGGTCATTGAAGAGCACAGCGCCTGGGCACTGATCCCCCAACTCAAGCAGGCGAATGCCCAGGGGATCGTCGAGTATCCGCTGAATAAGGTGGTGCTGTAATGCGCCTGCGTATTCTTGAGGGCCTCAAGAAGTACCGGTTCGTGCGTGCGCTGGAGCAGCGCGGCGCGAATGATCTCGCCGAGGTTGAACCGGCTGTGCGCCGAATCGTGAGCAATGTCCGCCGTAACGGTGATTCCGCCTTGCGCCGTTACGCGGCGAAGTGGGACGGCTTGGGCAAGAACGAATCTTTGCGAGTGCCGGAGACGGAACTGCATGAGGCTTGGCGGAAAACTCCTGCGGAACTTCAGGATGCCATCGCGCAGGCCGCAACAAATATTCGCCGCTACTGCGAGTGGCAGAAACCGGAAGAGTGGCGGCGCGAAATTCAGCCTGGAGTTTGCGTTGGACAATTGATCCGCCCGCTGGTATCGGTTGGGTGCTACGTGCCGGGCGGGCGCTATCCTCTGCCTTCCACACTGCTCATGACGGTGATTCCCGCGCAGGTCGCGGGCGTGACCCAGATTCGAGTGGCCTCTCCGCGGCCGGCGCAGGCAACTCTGGCAGCGGCAGCCCATCTCGGAGTACGCGAGTTCTACCGCGTCGGCGGCGCACAAGCAATTGCCGCCCTTGCCTATGCAACGGAAAGCATTCCGCGCGTGGCTAAAATTGTTGGCCCCGGCAATCGCTACGTCACCGCAGCCAAGAAGCTTGTAACCTTCGATTGCGGCATCGAATTCCTGGCCGGCCCCACCGAAGCTGTGTTCATCAGTGAGAACGGAGATCCTCTCTTCATCGCGTGCGACCTGGTGGCACAGGACGAGCATGATCCTGACGCCCTTTGTATTCTGATCACGAATTCGCAGCAATTAGCGAAAGCTGTGCAGGCGGAGGTGCGACGC
>JBAUVJ010000111.1:0-14809 GCA_049583165.1 Candidatus Sulfotelmatobacter sp.
GGAATATCCTCCCTGGCCGGGACGCTCTTGGCGCCTTCGCGATTGGGGTCGTAACTGTCTCCCGTGCGGAACAGACGGCGACGGCCGGGAGCTGTTTCGAAAAGCATGCGGTAGCGGCCGCGGTTCGGCGAGCGATTCGCGACGCAATGTTGAACAATGTGAACGTAGACGCCGGGCCGCAAGTCTTCGCTTCCTGATTCCTCCGCGGCCCTCCTCTTGATCTCATCTACGCCGAAATCTACTTTCGTGGGTTGGTCCCGGTGGAGCAGAGCAGTGGCGATCCAGACTTCATCCGCGACCTTAAGACTCGCAAGAACGCCGCTTGGACTCATTCGCTGCCATCCCGTTAAGTTAACTCTTAATGAGGTATAATACCTTATTAAGAGTTCTCGCGCAAGTATTTCTCAAAATGACGCTGCTACAATAACCAATCCCCCCAGGGATCGGCGAGCGTCCTTACTCGGTACTCGCAAACTCGGAACTCGGTACTCAAACTCATGCATCGTTGGTCACAACTCTTCATCCCTACCCTGCGCGAAGCCCCGGCGGACGCCGAAGTCGCCAGCCATAAGTTCCTGGTGCGGGCTGGCTATATCCGCCAGCTCGGGGCAGGAATCTATTCCTATCTCTTTCTCGGCAACAGGTCTTTTAATAAGATCATGGCCATCGTCCGCCATGAGATGGACAAGATCGGGCAGGAATTCTACCTGCCGGTTCTGCATCCCCGTGAGCTCTGGGAGGCAAGCGGCCGCTGGGCTTTGATGGGCGACAATCTCTTTCGTCTGAAAGACCGCAAGGGCGCCGACCTGTGCCTGGGCATGACCGAAGAAGAAGTCATGACCTCCATTGCCTTGAAAGAGTTGCGCAGCTACAAGCAGTTGCCGCAGATTTGGTACCAGATCGCGCCCAAGTTTCGCGACGAGCTGCGACCAAAGGCCGGCCTTTTGCGCGTGCGGCAGTTCATCATGAAGGACGCATACTCGTTCGATATCGACGCTGCGGGCCTCGACGTTTCCTACAAGAAACACTACAACACCTACTGCCGAATCTTTGACCGCTGCGGATTGAAGTACATGGTTGTGGAGGCGGATTCCGGTGCCATGGGCGGCAAGGAATCGCACGAATTCATGGTGAGAACTCCGGCGGGCGAAGATCAGATTGTGAGCTGCGATGGCTGCGACTACGCAGCGAACCTGGAAAAAGCTACGTCGAAATTGGAAGCAGTGGAAGACCTGAAGGCCGAAGGGGATGGCAAGCCGCTGGATGTACATACTCCAGGTCAAAAGACGATCGAAGATGTGGCGCGGTTTCTCGGAGTCTCGCCGAAGAACAAGATCAAGACACTGGCATTAATGGCGGAAGAAAAAGACGAGAAGACCGGCAAGACGAAGCTGCGCGCAATTGTCGTACTGATGCGGGGTGATCATCAGTTGAACGAAGCCAAGCTCAACGGCGCAGTGGCGAATGCGACCCGCCCCATGGAGGAAGGTGAAATCAAGGCGCTGTTCAAGTCTCCCGCGGGTTATCTGGGCCCAATGGGAATCGATTGGGCAAAGAGTCTCGATGATGAGCCTCGTCCGTACCTGCTTGTTGATAAAGCACTGGAAGGCCGAACGAACCTTATCGCCGGCGCCAATAAAGAAAACTACCATACCAAGAATCTCACGCCCGGGAAGGACTTCCAGCCCACGGCCTATGCCGATTTACGCGCCGTAACCGCGGGGGAAGCTTGTCCGAATTGTGGTGCGGCGCTGCGCATTGATACGGCGGTCGAGATCGGCCACATCTTTAAACTGGGCTACCGCTATTCGGAATCGATGGGCGCTCGCGTGCTCGATAAGAACGGCAAGGAAGTCAAGCCGATCATGGGTTGTTACGGCATCGGCATTGAACGCATCCTCACTGCGGCGATCGAGCAGAGCAACGACGAGAATGGCTTCTGGCTGCCGCCCTCGATTGCGCCATTCGAAATTGTGGTCACTCCCGTCAATGTGAAAGATGAAAGCCTCTTGAAGGCTGCCGTTGACATTAGCACTCGTCTGGAAGCCGCTGGTTTTGACGTGATCCTTGACGATCGGGATGAGCGGCCGGGAGTAAAGTTCAAGGACGCCGATCTGGTCGGTATCCCCTTTAGAATCACGGTCGGAAAGAAAGTTACCGAAGGTACTGTCGAAGTGGTTCTACGCTCGACTCGCGAGGTGCGCGATGTTACGATCTCGTCGATCGTGGAACATTTTCGAGGAGTCTTGCGAGCCTAGGCCTGAAAGTTTGTGTCTTGGTTTCGCGGCGCAGACGCAGACTATGGGGATCATCAAGGCAATTGTTGGATTTCTTATCATCGCAGCCGTGGTTGTCGGTCTCTTTCAGGTGGCCCCGCCCATGCTGGCCAATTACAGTTTTTCCGACGACCTCAAGACCATAGGCATGATCGACAGCTCCAATCTCCAAAAGACCGATGACGATATTCGTAACGATGTGATGAAGAAGGTCAAAGAGCACGATCTGCCGATCGAACCCAAGCAGATCACGGTCCAGCACATCAATACGCCCGGTCTTACGGCGATTTACTTGTCGGTCGATTACACGGTTACGGTGAACCTGCCGGGCTATTCCTTCGACATGCACTTCAATCCGACAACTGGCAATAAAGGCTTCTAGCCAGTCGGATCGACCAGCCATCTGAAGCCATTCCCCTTTCAAGATCCCGGTGGTTCCAGTTCCGAAACGGAATTTTCGGCTGTCCGCCGTTCAGGATTGGCACGGCTGATCGACGGTTTCTGCCAGTGACATTCGTAACGTTGCCATAGCGTTACCTTCCTCCTACTATCGGCAAAGCGTGAGAGTCTTCTCACAGGCTATGCAGCCGGTGGCGCTGCGAGTTACAGAAGTTTCAGCCGAGATCCGGATTAGGGAATTTTTCAAGATTGCGCGCGACCGAGTCACGCTCAAGCGGAGGCAGTTTCATGACGATGCGAATTCGAGCCAGTTTAGTTTTGATTCTGGCGGCGGCAATGATGGGTCTGGCCAGTTGCGATCATTACAATTGCAACACCGCCCCCAACTTAAGCGGGGGCGCTTGCTCAACTTCCGGGTCAACCTCGATCTCAGGTGGTGGCACGACCACCAGCAGCGCGGCTGCGGCATATGTCTTCGCCGGAGACGGAGCAGGAACGATCGATAGCTTTACCTTCAGTACAAGCGCTAGTACCTTCGCGGCCACTCCTAACTACACTGGGCCAATCGCCCCCGCAAGCATTAGTCCGACTGGCATGGTCGTAGCGCAGGGCCTATACCTGTACGCTGTCTACTATCAAGTCGGCGAGATCTTCGGATGGTCAATCGGGTCGGACGGAACTCTGACGCCGATAACTGGGAGTCCGTTCATTGCGTCCTATTTACTGAATTCCGCGGGACCCGGGGGAACGCGAACGATGATCACCAACCCAACTGGCACTCTGCTGTTCGTGGAGGACCTAGGTGGCACGGCGGTCTACGCATATCAAATTGGCGCAGATGGAGTGTTAACCGCGGCGAACAACGGTTCGTCGCTGATTGTTCCGGGCTTGCCGGAGAACCTGGCGATGGATGGGCTAGGAAAGTACCTTTACGTCACGCTTATACCGGCGGGCGGCGGGCTCCCTGAGATTGGAGCTTACGCAATCGGCGGCAGTGGCTCACTTACGGCTGTGCCGGGCACTCCCTTCTCGTACCCTATGTATCAGGTCGAGGGCGATCCCTCGGGTAAATACTTGATTGGCACGGCGGACGACTCCGCGATTTCTTCTCTGTACGTGTTCAGTATTCAATCGACAGGAAGCAACGCAGGTGCGGTCACCCCGGTGACTGGGTCACCATTCTCCACCGTGTTCGCGCCGTACAGTATTGCGGTCCAGGGGAACACCGGCGGCAGTCTGGTGTATTCCTTCAGCCTGAGCAGCGGCGCACCCAATCCCGTCGAAGGCTACCAGCTGAACACATCGACCGGCGCGCTTACCGCGGTCTCCGGGTCGCCATTTACTAGTGTGGCCAGCGGCTATTTAGGGCAGTTCGACCAAAGTGGAAACCTCCTGAGCGTGTATAGCGTCAGCGGCGGTACGGCGGAGCTCGGGGTCCTCGCCGTTGGTTCGGGCGGGGTCCTTACACAGTCGGTTTCTCCCGCGGATCTCACGGAACTGGGTCCCTGGGTTTTGACCGATCCCAACTAGCGGACTGAAGCTATTGACACCTTAGAGACCCGCACGCACCGCGGGTCTCTTTCTGTCTGCGCTTGTGGCGGTACAATGAACCTACAAGATCGTCCGAATGGATTTTTCTAACGGCAGACGGCGAACGAAAGAAGGAATAGCTCGCGCTTCAAACCTTTTCACTTGGCCCGCCGTCTGACAATCAGGAAGGTTTTTCCGGCGCGCGTTCGAATCAACCGGCGACCATCAAGATAGTGACTATCAAGATTAAGATCCCGAAAAGCGAAAGCGACGGCAAAGGCGGCAAACCACGCCTGGGTTTGCCTCGCGACCCAGTCGTCCGTGCCGCGCTCATCGTATTCCTGGTGGCGGCGGTTGCTCTGGGCGGTTCTTTTTCTTATTTCTACATCAAGTATGACCGGATTATTACCCAGCGCTTTCGCACCCCGGTATTCACCAATTCCGCCAAGATCTACGCCATCCCGCGCACCATTCACGACGGCGACAAGACCACCGCCAAAGAGATTGCCGCAGCGCTCGAGCGCGCCGGATACTCCGACAAAGAGGGTCAGTCGCCACTCGGCAGCTTTCATCTGGTGAGCGGAGGCATCGAGGTAACGCCGGGGCCGGAGTCCTATCACAGTCCCGAAGAGGCGCTCATCACCATTCACGATGGAGAAGTCGAGCGCATCATCAGCAAAGGCAACGACCTTTCGGCCTACGAACTGGAACCGCAGTTGGTGACCGCCTTATTCGACTCTGAGCAGCGCTCCAAACGCCAGGTCGTGAAATATAACGACATTCCCAAAGTCATGGTGGATGCCGTCATGGCCATCGAAGACCGCCGCTTCTTCGAGCACAGCGGCGTGAACTTTACCCGCATGTTCGAAGCGGTGTGGATCGATCTGCTGCGGCAACGCCACGAGCAAGGTGGTTCAACCATTACCATGCAGCTTTCCCGTGGCTTTTTTCTCACGCCGGAAAAAACCGTGCGCCGGAAATTAACCGAGATGCTGATCGCGGAAGAGCTGGAGCAAAAGTTCAGCAAGCAGCAGATTTTCGAGTTCTACGGCAACTGGGTGAATCTCGGCCAGCGCGGCTCCTTCGCCATCAGTGGATTTGCCGAGGCCTCACGCGCCTATTTCAACAAGGATTTGAAAGACATCACCCTGCCGGAAGCCGCGTTGCTGGCCGGAATCATTCAGGGCCCCAGCCGTTTGTCGCCCTATCGGCATCCCGAGCGCGCCCTCGATCGGCGCAATCTTGTGCTCGATTCGATGGTCGATACCCATACCATTACTCGCGAGCAGGCCGAGAAAGCCAAGGCTGCCCCGCTGAAGCTGGCGCCGCCCAATGTGGAGGCCAGCGACGCGCCGTATTTCGTTGATATGGTGCGGGACACGCTGATCAACAAATTCAGTGAACATGATCTGAACGATGAATCCTACCGCATTTACACCACGCTCGATCCCGACCTCCAGAAAGCCGCTGCCCAAGCCGTCGAGTCAGGAATCAAGCTGGTCGATGAGCAAGTCACCAAATTACGCACCAAGCGTGTGAAGGTAGGCAAGAAAGTTGAAACTCACGTCGCTCCCGGGCCGCAGGCCCAGGTCGCAATGGTTGTGCTCGATCCGCACACCGGAGCCGTGCTTGCTCTTGTCGGTGGCCGCGACTACGGCTTCAGCCAATTAAACCATACGCTTTCGAAGCGTCCCACAGGATCCATTTTCAAACCCTTCGTTTACGCAGCCGCCATGAACACAGCTCTCGACGGCTCTCAAACCGTGATCACGCCCGCCTCGACCGTGACCGATGCGCCCTCCAGTTTCGCTTATGGCGATCAAATCTATGAGCCGCGCAATTACAAAGAGGAATACCACGGCGACGTAACCCTCCGCTACGCGCTGGCCATGTCGCTCAACAATGCAACCGTAAAGCTGGCGGAAGAAGTGGGCTATGACAAAGTAGCCGACCTGGCAAAGTCCGCCGGAATCGCTTCCGTGAAACCAACTCCCGCCATGGCCCTCGGTTCGTACGACGCTACGCCTATGGACATGGCCGGCGCCTACACCTCATTTGCCAACAACGGCGAGCGCCTCTCGCCCATGCTGGTGAACTCGGTGCGCAACGCCAAGGGTGACGTGATCGCCAACTTCAAAACGGACAATCGCCAGATCCTCGATCCCCGCATCGCCTACATCATGACCAACATGATGGAAGGCGTGATCAACAACGGCCTTGGATATACCGCCGTCCGCTTGCGCGGTTTTACGCCTCCTGCCGCCGGCAAAACCGGCAGCTCGCACGATGGCTGGTTCGCGGGATACACCTCCAACCTGTTGTGCATCGTTTGGGTCGGTTACGACGATTACAGCGATCTCCGGCTAAGCGGCGCCATGACAGCCGCGCCCATCTGGACCGAATTCATGAAGAAGGCTTCTCTATTGCCGCAGTATTCCGACATGAAGGAATTCGCGCAGCCCACGGGCGTGGTCGACGTGCAACTCGACAAAGCCACAAACCGCCTGGCCACGCCCACCTGCCCCGACGATTACGTAGCCGCCTTCGTCGCCGGAACCGAGCCCCGCGACACCTGCGACCAGCAGAGTGGCGTGGCCGGTCTGTTCTCCCGTTTCTTCGGTGGCGGCGAGAAGCCATTACCCCCTCCGCCTGACGCCGCCAACCCCGCAGAGAATAGCCAGGATACCCAAAAGAAGAAGGGCTTCTTCGGCAAAATCGCCGGCATCTTCAAGGACGACAAATCGTCCACACCACCCCCCAACCCCCCAGCTACCGCCCAGCCCGCCCCCCACTGAAACAGGTAATCTCCCCTTAATTTTTCCCGCCACCAGCCCAAAACTGTGGCAGAATGGGGCTCGTTGGGAATTGGTCGCTTTTGGGGGTTTGTATGTCCTGCCGGAAAGCTTGCCTGGCTGTTCTCCTGATTTCTTCCACTGCCGCCTTCACACAAGTTTCACATTCTGAGCAGGTGCAGATTGCGCCGCCCATGGTTCGCGCCGTCGAGCCTCCCGCACCCGACGCCACCGTCGCCGATCTCGAACACCAAGGCGATCAGCTTCGCTCCGACAAGCTCTATCTCGATGCGCTCGACTACTACCGCGCCGCCTTGAACAAGGAACCAAAAGACGCGCGGCTCTACAACAAGATCGGCATCACCGAGCTCCTTATGCAGCGCTTCAAGGAAGCACGAAAATCTTTTGAGGTCTCTATTCGATCCGACCGGCGCTTCGCCGATGCCTACAACAATCTCGGCGTCATCTACTACGAGACCAAGAAATACGGTGCGGCCGTCAAGCAGTATGAGAAAGCCATTGCGGTCGATAGCAGCTCAGCTTCTTTCTATAGCAATCTTGGCGCGGCTTATTTCTCCAAACGCTCATTCGATCCCGCCGTAGCTGCCTACCAGCACGCGCTGGAACTGGACCCCGATGTGTTCGATCGTACCTCGCGAACCGGCGTGCAGGCTCAGCTTCCCAGCCCTGAAGATCGCGCCCGCTACGATTACACCGTGGCGAAGTTGTATGCCAAGATGGGCTTGTCGGATCAATCGCTGGAATATTTGAGGAAGGCGATGGAGGCCGGCTATAAGGATCTGAAGAATGTCTACAAGGATGCCGAATTCGCTCAACTGCGAAAGAGTCCTCGTTTCACCGAGCTGATGGCGACAAGCACGCCGGTGATTGCAAATTAAGATTGCGATTTAGGATTGCGAACAAAGATCTGGCAGCAACCACTCGATTGTGAATCGCCCGAGAGGTGCGACTTTTCGCAAACGTTCCACTCACCGCGCTCATCGCTCCAGCCAACCCTGAACCAAGAGAAACAATTCCTGCCAATTAACTTACAAAGTTTTACAAAATTAGACGTAACTTCGTTGAGTTCTGAGGTTTAATCATTGCACATACTCCTGAAAACAACAGGGTGAGTAAGGAGAAACGGTACCCATCGGATGCTGACCCGAGCACGCCCCAAGCAAGCATCCGGTGGGGTTTTTCTTTTAGTGCATAACTCTTCATCGCTTCCCGCCGATATTCAAGAATCCGACCGAAGAGAGCGGTGGATCTATCTCTCCCAAAACTCGGAAGGCGAACAGTTTACGAAACCCCATCTTGGGTCTAGAATATTCCGATGCTGTCCCTTCCTGCCTCTCTCGCCTGGGCTCATCCCCTAGTTGCGGAGTGGTTCGTCCAACGCTTTGCAACGCCTACGGAGCCTCAGGAGCAGGGGTGGCCGCACATTCTTGCCGGTCGCACTACTCTGATTTCCGCGCCGACCGGCTCAGGCAAAACACTGGCTGCATTTTTGGCCTGCATCGATCGTCTAGTGCGAAAGGCTCTTGCCGGCGATCTGACCGATCGTACAGAAGTCCTCTACGTCTCCCCGCTGAAGGCGTTGGGCAACGATATCCAGAAAAATCTGGAGGGCCCGCTCGGTGAAATCCTGGCCATGGCGGGAGAGCGCGGGCTGCTT
Source organism: Candidatus Sulfotelmatobacter sp. (assembly GCA_049583165.1). Lineage (GTDB taxonomy): Bacteria > Acidobacteriota > Terriglobia > Terriglobales > Acidobacteriaceae > Sulfotelmatobacter. The sequence continues at coordinate 8,676 of JBAUVJ010000111.1, forward strand.
ATGCCGGAGATTCGCACTGCGGTGCGCACTGGCGACACGCTGATGCACGAGCGCCGCGCCATGCTGAAGCGGCCGCCGCACATTCTGGTTACCACGCCGGAATCGCTTTACATCTTGCTCACTGCGGATAAGAGCCGGGCAATTCTTCGCGATGTCGAGACCGTGATCGTCGATGAAATTCATGCCGTCGCCGACGACAAGCGTGGCGCACACTTGACCCTTTCGTTGGAACGCCTGGAAGCGCTGACTTACAAAGCGCCCGTGCGCATCGGTCTTTCCGCTACGCAAAAGCCGATTGAACAGGTTGCGCACTTTTTGACGGGTGGCGCTCGGCCCGATCCGGTGATTGTCGACATCGGACACCGGCGCAAACTTGACATGGCTGTAGAAGTTCCGTCCATGCCGCTCGGCCCCGTGGCCTCGAACGAAATGTGGGACGAGGTCTACAACCGGCTGGTCACACTGGTCGAGCAACACCGGTCCACTCTGGTGTTTGTGAACACCCGCCGCATGGCCGAGCGAGTGGCGCATCACTTGGGCGAACGCCTCGGGGAAGAAAACGTGGCGGCGCACCACGGCAGTCTCTCGCGCAAGCTGCGACTGGCTGCGGAGAAGAAACTTAAGGAAGGCCAAATTCGGGTTCTGGTCGCGACCGCGTCACTCGAGTTGGGAATCGACGTCGGCACAGTGGATCTGGTCGTGCAAATCAATTCGCCGCGCGCGATTGCGGTTACGTTGCAGCGCGTCGGGCGCTCCGGACACTGGCGGGGCGCGGTTCCCAAGGGACGCCTCTTCGCCACCACTCGCGACGATTTGTTGGAGTGCGCCGCGTTGGTGCGCGCGATTCGGCAAGGCGATCTGGACCGGTTGATGATTCCGGAATCGCCGCTGGATGTGCTGGCGCAGCAGGTCGTTGCCGCGTGCTCCGCCGAAGAGTGGAGCGAAGAAAATTTGTTTGCGCTGGTGCGGCGCGCCTATCCCTACCGCAATTTAACGCGGGCATCTTTCGATTCGATTCTGGAGATGCTGGCCGAAGGAATTGCGGCGCGTCGTGGACGCTATGGCGCATATCTGCATCGCGATCGAGTGAACGGCATGTTGCGCGCCCGCCGCGGCGCCCGGCTGGCGGCAATCACCAGCGGTGGAGCGATCCCGGACAATTCGCTCTACGCCGTAGTCGCGGAGCCTGACGGTCTTGTCGTCGGCACAGTAGATGAAGATTTCGCCGTGGAAAGCAATCGCGGCGACATCATGCTCCTGGGAAATACCTCGTGGATGATTCGCCGCATCGAGACCAATGCTGGCCGTGTCCTGGTACAGGATGCGCACGGCGCGCCGCCCAGCGTGCCTTTCTGGCGAGGTGAAGCCCCCGCGCGCACCGAAGAACTTTCGGAACACATTGGAACCCTGCGTCAGAAAATCAGCGAGATGCTCCCGCATACTTCGCCGGTAGGTTTTTCCGCAACGCAGCCCGATGTGGCCGCCACCGTTTCGTGGCTGAAGGAAGAGTGTGGCCTCGATGATTCAGGCGCAGAGCAGGCGATCGAATATGTTCTGCAAGGCCGCGCCGTCCTCGGTGCGGTTCCCACGCAGACGACGGTGATTGCCGAGCGCTTCTTCGACGAAGGCGGCGGCATGCAGTTGGTCATCCACGCTCCGTTCGGGGGACGCATCAACAAGGCCTGGGGACTGGCTCTGCGCAAACGGTTCTGCGTAGGCTTCAATTTTGAATTGCAAGCCGCGGCCACGGATAACGGACTGAACATTGCTCTGGCCGAGCAGCACAGCTTCCCGCTAGGAGACGTCTTCAACTTTTTGCAAGCGGCGACGGTGAAGCCGATTCTGGAGCAGGCCGCCCTGGATTCTCCGATCTTCGCCACGCGTTGGCGATGGGATGCCAACCGCGCTCTGGCGTTGTTGCGCTTTCAAAATGGAAAGAAAGTTCCGCCCCAGATTCAGCGCATGCGCTCCGACGATCTCCTGGCTTCTGTGTTTCCCGACGCTGCTGCCTGCTTCGAGAACATTCAGGGCGAGCGCAAGATTCCGGATCATCCGCTGGTGGGTGAAGTGATGAAAGACGTGCTCACTGAAGCGATGGATATCGATGGGTTAAAAGCTTTGTTGAGCGGGTTGACGGATGGCAGCATCCGATGTCTCGCCGTCGATACGCCGGTACCGTCGCAATTTTCTCACGAGATCCTGAACGCGAATCCTTACGCCTATCTGGACGACGCGCCACTCGAAGAGCGCCGGGCTCGCGCCGTGCAGATGCGGCGGATGTTGCCGGAGTCGGTGCTCGAGGAAGTGGGTGGGCTTGATCCCGCGGCGATTGCGCAAGTGCGGGAAGAAGCTTGGCCGGATGTGCGCGATGTGGATGAATTGCATGACGTGCTTCATACGCTGGTGGCATTGCCCGAGACTGGCCCGAATTTCGGCATCAGCCAATGGAAGTTTTATTTTGAGCGATTGATTAGTGAGGGCCGAGCGGCAAGCGCAAGTTGGGATGGACGAATCTACTGGGTCGCAGCCGAGCGCAAAAAAACTTTCACCGTCCTGTTTCCCGAAGCGCAATTCGCTACGCAGCTGGCGGATGTTGAAGCTGCGGCTCCCACTCGTGATGAGGCCTTGCTGACTCTTGTTACCGGCTGGATGTCGCATCTGGGGCCAGCCACTGCGACGGAACTCGGCGACACTCTGAAGATTCCCGCCGACGATATATCCAGCGCTCTTCTTCGTATGGAAGCGAGCGGCACCGTGCTACGCGGAAATTTCAGTGGCACCACAAAAGACACCGAGATCGAATGGTGCGAGCGGCGGTTGCTGGCGCGCATTCATCGCCTGACCGTCGCGACCTTACGCAAGCAGATCGAGCCCGTCACCGCAGCGCAATTCATGCAATGGTTGCTCCAGTGGCAGCACCTCGCTCCGGGAACGCAGGTTTCGGGCGAGCGCGGGACGCTCGAAGTTCTACGGCAGCTGCAAGGATTCGAAATTCCGGCGAATGCCTGGGAGCGACAAGTGCTGGCGCGCCGCGTTGTGGATTACGATCCCAAGTGGCTCGACCAGCTTTGTCTTACCGGCGCCGTAGGCTGGGGAAGATTATCGCCCCATCCCGCTACGCTGGATTACTCCAACGCGAATCGAGGCAGTGATGGTGAGCCGAGCGCTGCTCCTCGCCAGCGGCGCGTGATTCCCACTAGCGTTGCTCCGATTACTTTTTTTATCCGGGAAGATGCCGACTGGATGACTCCACGGCACCCGGGCGCCGAGCTTTCGGAAAATAACGGATTAAGTCACGGTGCGCAGAAGGTGCTCGATTTTCTTCGACAGCGCGGTGCGTCGTTCTTTGCCGACATCGTTCGCGGCACAGAAAAGTTGAAAGCAGAGATCGAGACCGCGCTCTGGGAGTTAGTGGCCGCCGGTTTGGTGACCGCCGATGGCTTTGACAACCTGCGCTCCCTGATCGACCCCAAGCGCCGTGCGGGGCAGGGAAGCGGCCGCATGACGCGTCCGCGGCACAACGCGGGACGCTGGGCAATCCTGCACGCCGAAGAAGTTGTCGAACAGTCGCGATCGGTGGAAGCCGCCTGCTGGATGCTCTTGCGGCGTTATGGCATCGTTATCCGCGACGTGCTGGCGCGCGAGGCCAACCTGCCGCCGTGGCGCGAATTGCTCATGGCCTTCCGCCGTCTTGAAGATCGCGGCGAGATTCGTGGCGGCCGTTTTGTGGATGGATTTCTCGGCGAGCAGTTTGCCTTGCCGGTCGCGGTAGACTCAGTTCGCGCCATGCGCAAGTTGGACGCCGCGCATGGAACAATTACGCTTTCGGCGGCCGATCCACTGAATTTGGTTGGAATACTAATCCCCGGAGATCGCGTTCCCGCAATTTCAGGCAATAGCGTGACCTATCGCGACGGGGCAGCCGTTGCTGTTCCGACGATTGCGGTGGAGGGCAATGAGGCCGCAGCAAGCTAGGACAACTCTTTTCGCGTCCTCCAGAGAAATATTAACGCGAGCGAGGCGAGCAGGTCGCCGAGAAGGAATCCTCCATCGGGACCAACAGAACCGAACATGAGGCGTAGGCCGAGAAGCAGGAAGAAGAACGCGATGAAGACCCGAACTGAATCTGACCGGAGCCCTCGAAGAGCTGGTACGAAGGCGTAGCCCAACATGAGCAGGATGAGGACAGCGAATAGAGCTATCCGTAGAACCGTTTCACCCATGTAGAGATGCACCCGCTCGTATCGTCCGGTAAAAAAATCAGGGATCCGACGAGGGGGCCCTTCGGTATCCCTGATTTGCGCAGCTCAGCAAGAACTATTTCAAAAAGCGCTTCCCCCATCGCTTTTTGCCAAGCAGTGGCGCAATACTCATCTTGCATGCCGTATGCCAACTGCTCTGGCCTTTTACATCCTCGCCCATATTTCTGTAACTCGTTGTAAAGTTTAGGCTTAGCCAGCCTTTTGCGAAGTACGAAGGCATCAAAGCGACCATTCCATGAACCGCCTCCTATCCGATCAGATAGCGATCCTATCTGTTCGGATAACGTAAGAGTTGCAATTCGGAAGTAGCTTTCGGTCAAAAATGTGATAAGAAGGGCACGAGGTGTACCCTTGCGTCCCAGACTCCTGGTGCTCTCCGGGCCCCTGAAAGATTCGGTCATTCCCTTATCCGACGGCGAAATCACCATCGGACGTGAAGCCTCGAACGGACTTGCGGTTGTTGATCCCTCGGTTTCGCGCCGGCACTGCGCCGTCAGCGGGCAAGGCGCGACCTTCCAGGTGCGGGATTTGGGCAGCCGCAACGGAACTCTGGTGAATAGCGAAGCGGTGCAGGAACAAGAGCTGAAACATGGGGACGAGATTGCGGCCGGCGATTCTTCCTTCTTATTTCTGCTTGAAGACGCAGATATTGTTCCCACGCCGGGACGCGTCGAGTTCGAAGACTCAAGGCACACCGCCGAGACCACGACCATCTATCCGAAGGACGTAGTTTATTTGCAGCCTGATCGCCTGTTGCGCGAGCTGCCCGCTGCCTCCCAAATCGCGCGAAACCTGAATGCATTGTTGAAGATCAGCCGCATTGTTCATGCCATTCGCGATCTCGACGATCTGCAAGGCCAGTTGCTGGATTTGATTTTTGAGGTGGTTCCCGCCGGACGAGGCGCGATCCTGTTGGCGGACCGGGAAAGTCAGCAGTTCAACTCCATGTTCGCGCGCATGCGGCAGGCGGGGCAGGCCCCGTTGGTGAAGGTGAGCCGCACCGTCGCCCGCCAGGTATTGGAGCAGGGGATTGCGATTCTCGGAACCGACGTTCCGAGCAGCGGCGATTTGCGGGAGGTCGAAAGCCTCGTCGCGTCGCAGGTACGGTCATTGTTGTGCGTTCCTCTGACCGTATTTCAAAGAGTGATCGGCTGCATTTATCTCGACAGCAACAGTCTCGACAGCCGGCTTCACGAAGACCATTTGCAGCTGGTGACGGCAATTGCCGGAATTTCCGCGGTTGCGCTGGAGAATGCGCGGCGCTTGCAATGGCTGGAAAAAGAGAATGAGCGCCTCACCGTCGAAGTCAGCCAGGAGCGGAGCCTGGTAGGCGAAGGCGAAAAAATGAAGGAGATTTACCAGTTCGTGAAGCGCGTCGCGGCCGCCGACTCCACGGTATTGATCGAGGGCGAGAGCGGAACTGGCAAGGAACTTACGGCACGGGCCTTGCATCGCAATAGCGCTCGCGCCAACAAGCCGTTCGTAGCGATCAATTGCGCGGCGATCCCGGAAACGCTGCTCGAGAGCGATCTCTTCGGCCACGAGCGCGGGGCCTTCACAGGCGCGGCCGGCTTGAAGAAGGGCAGACTCGAAGTTGCCGACTCCGGCGTGGTTTTTCTCGACGAAATCGGAGAGCTTGCTCCCGTACTGCAAGTTAAATTGTTGCGTGTATTGCAGGAACGCGAGTTCGAGCGGGTTGGCGGCACTCATCCCATCAAGGTGGATATCCGGCTGATCGCCGCCACCAACTGCAATCTCGATCAGGCGGTGCGGGAGGGCAAGTTCCGTCGCGATCTTTATTATCGCCTGGCCGTGTTGAAGGTGACCATGCCAGCCCTGCGCGAACGCCGCGAGGATATCCCCATGCTGGCG
>JBAUVJ010000112.1:0-10689 GCA_049583165.1 Candidatus Sulfotelmatobacter sp.
GACCCGGTGCTAAACCAATGATCCGTGCGAGCGTGAGCTTTTCCTTGGCAAAGTCGTTGCGGGCCGCGATCAGTTGCTGCTGGCGAGTCTGCAATTCCACTCGGGAGCGCAGGGTGTCGATTGCGGGACTTAGCCCGGCTTTCTGCTGGTCGGCGGCTTTGTTGTAGAGAGCCTGAGCATTATCAACCTGGGCCTCCGAGGTCTCGATCCGGGCGGTTGTGGCAATGGCCTGCAAGTAGGCGTTTCCTATGGCGAGCACTACCACTTCCCGGGCATCTTTGTAGGTGTATCGAGCAGACTTCAGCCGCTCGGAGGCGGCGCGTTCCTGTTCGATATCCCTGAAATTGAAAATGGACTGGTTCAGCGTGGCGCGGGCGTCAAAATAATTAAACGGGCCAAGGATCCGAGGAAGGGGAGTGGGAAAAAGGTTCGCTTTAAAGCCAAGTGCCGTGAGGCTCTCGGTTTGAACATCTTCTTGCAACCGAGCCTCCAGGTCCGGCAAGAGATTGCTGAGTTCTTTCCAGCGCTCACCACGAGCGGCGATGGTTTGATCGCCTGCCAGCAGAAGGCCGAGGTTATTGCGCAATCCACGCTCAATCGCCTCCCGGAAGTCCAACTGGATCACTTCGGGCGTGACCTTGCTTTCAGGATCGCTCCCGGTGAACGGACTCTGCGATCCGGGCAAAGAAATAGACGGCGTGAATGTGGAGTTCTGCGCCGCAAGACCGGGAACGGCGAATAACAACACTAGCGTCCAGCCAAGAAATCTGCGTTTTGGATGAGTTGAAGATCGGGACATTTCTCGGTCTGCAAAAAGTCTCATTGTAAAGGAAGTCTTCGGATCGACCTTCTCACTCATATCATAACGTCTTCCTATTGATTCGCTTAGCGCGTTTCGCGATGCAAAAACCCGGCAGGCTGGATCGGAACCCCCTTACGCTCGATACTCTCCCCACTTGTCGCCCCTGCCGATAGAGTTTAGAAGAAAAATATAAGAGGTCGGTCCCCATGCGTCGGGTTGTCAGTCCAAGGGTTGCGCTGATTCTGTGTGCCTGTGTGCTTACCGGGACCGGCATGGCGCAGGCGCAAAACCATGCCCAGCGGAAGGTAATCAGCCGGATTGAACCAACTTATCCGGAGTTGGCTAAGCGTATGCAGGTCAGTGGAGTCGTCAAGCTGGAAGTGGTGATTCGGACCAATGGAAGTGTCAAGTCCATTGCGGCATTGGGAGGAAACCCGGTGCTGATCCAATCGGCGACCACAGCGGTCGGCAAGTGGAAGTTCGAGGCCTCGCCGAAGGAAAGCACTGCGGTGATCGAACTCACGTTTGCGCTCCGCTGAAAGCAATCATTACGGCCACCGTCCTTTCGGCTATCTGCTACCTGAAGAAAATTCCACGGACCCAAACGCGCACGGTCCTGAAACCGCACCGGGACGTGACTTCCGTCATCTTGTGGACTGGTGACCTGTGACTCAAGCTGGAACCCGGGACTCGTTCGCGAGAAGGAGCGGAAGAACTATTTCATGACTGACTCCAAGTCTAAAGCAGCGGGAACCGACTGGACGGGATTGCTGGCAGACCCTGATCTGGCACGGAACCTGGGAAAACTTCTACAAATCTATCGCGATGCCCCTCCCGACCGCCGGGAACAACTTTTGCTCGCCGCCATGCGCGAGATTAAGCAAAGCGCCAGCGTCGCCCAGGCTCCAGCCACGGCCGCGGAGCCTGAACCGAGTCCTTTGCCCACCAAGGCCTCAGCTACACCTCCGTTCGAACCCGACATTTTCAGCTCCAACTGGAGCCAAGATCGGCGACGTCATCCGCGAATCAAATGCTTTGTTGCCGTGGAATTACGCGTGGACGATCAGGATGTTCCCATTTGGGGAAACCTTTCCAATACCAGCATGGGGGGGTGCCAAGTAGAGACGGCGGCTCATATCCGCGGCGGGGCCAAAGTTGAGATTGGTCTTTGGGTTGCCAGCGGAAAGATCTGGGTCAAGGGCTTGGCGCTGAATGGAGTAGTCACTCGTAGCGCGCCCAATGCCACCGGCGTACGCGTCCGCTTCGCTGGAATGGAACCCACCGGGAAAGAGAACTTCCGGCAGTTCCTGAAGTATATCCAGGAAACCACGCGAGCTTCGAGTAGCGAGAGCAGTTATCTGCAACTGCTGAAGTAACGTGCCCAATCCCGCTTTAGTCCCATAGTATTAAAATCCTCCGCTCTTTTTCACAACGTCATCCGACATTGTTTTCCAATAAGTTGATACACTCAAAGCGTGGCTGAAACCGTTTTTTGTCCTTGGAACTTTAACTAAGACTGGCCAGTGGAACAACGCCGATACACTCAAAGTTGTCACTGGGAGGAGCGCGAGTCGCATGGTAGCCAGCGAACAGGGTGTGGTAACCGGAAAGCAACTGGACACGCTCTGTATCAATACGATTCGTACCCTGGCGATTGACGCCGTACAACAGGCTAATAGCGGCCATCCCGGCGCACCGATGGGTCTGGCGCCCGTGGCTTATTGTTTGTGGCAGGAATTCCTGCGCTACGACCCGGAAGACCCGACGTGGCTGAATCGCGACCGCTTTGTGCTCTCCAATGGTCACGCCTCCATGCTGCTTTACGCGATGCTTCATCTTGCCGGGGTCCGCCGAGTCGACGAGAACCTCCAGGTCCTCAAAGAGCTGTCAATCCCGATGGAAGAGATCAAGCGCTTCCGGCAATTGGGCAGCCGCACTCCAGGACATCCTGAATCGCACATCGCCACTGGCATCGAAACTACAACCGGACCGCTCGGCCAGGGTGTAGGAAACAGTGTGGGCATGGCGATCGCTAGCCGGTGGCTGGCCGCGACTTTCAACCGGCCGGATTACGAAGTCTTCGACTACAACGTCTACGCCATCTGCTCTGACGGCGACCTGATGGAAGGCATTGGCGGCGAAGCCGCATCGCTGGCCGGCCATCTCAAGCTTTCGAATCTGTGCTGGATCTACGACAACAACAGCGTCACGCTGGACGGGCCCGCAAGCTGGTCATTCAGCGAAGATGTGGCCACGCGCTTTATCGGCTACCAGTGGAACGTAACTCGAGTTGCCGACGCCAACGATATGGAGATGATGGCCCGGGCGTTTGAAACTTTTCAGAAAACGACCGATCGCCCAACCCTGATAATCCTCGACAGCCATATCGGTTACGGATCGCCGCACAAGCAGGATACGAATGCGGCCCACGGCGAACCGCTGGGCGAGGAAGAAGTGCGGTTGGTTAAGAAATTCTATGGCTGGCCGGAAGATGCCAAGTTCCTGGTGCCGGAAGGGGTTCGCGAACATTTTAAAGATGGAGTCGGGAAGCGCGGACACGATGCGCGCGCGCAGTGGTCAAAGATGTTTGCCGGTTACTCGCAAAAATATCCGGAATTAGCCGGCCAGTTGCGGCGCATGCAACGCCGCGAACTTCCCGACGATTGGGACAAGAATCTGCCAACGTTCCCCACGGACGCCAAGGGAGTGGCGACTCGCGACAGCTCCGGCAAAGTGCTTAATGCGTTGGCGCAAAACATTCCCTGGCTGATTGGCGGCTCGGCTGATCTCGCCACATCGAACAAGACGAACTTGAAGTTTGAAGGCGCGGGAGACTTCAAGGCCGGCAATTATGGCGGACGTAATTTGCATTACGGGATTCGTGAACATGTGATGGGCGCGAGCACCAATGGTCTCGTCGTTTCCGGAGTCCGGGCATTCAGTGCAACGTTTTTTAACTTCAGCGACTACATGCGTGCCAGCATGCGTCTGGCAGCGCTCATGGAAATCCCCTCGATTTTCATCTTCACGCACGATTCGATCGGAGTGGGAGAAGACGGACCAACCCATCAGCCCGTTGAGCAACTGGCGTCGCTGCGAGCCATGCCCAACATGATTGTGCTCCGTCCGGGCGATGCCAATGAAGCAGTCGAGGCCTGGAAGATCATCGCGCAGTTGCAGCACCAGCCCGTAACACTGGTATTGACCCGGCAAGCGCTTCCAACACTGGACCGGACCAAGTTCGGCGCGGCTTCAGGTACGGCGAAGGGCGCTTATGTTCTGGCGGATGCGCCCGGCGGCAAGCCCGACGTTATCCTGATTGGAACCGGCAGCGAGGTTTCGCTCTGCGTTGAGGCCTACGAAAAGCTCAAAGCAGAAGGCATTAAGACGCGCGTTGTCAGCATGCCCTCATGCGAGATCTTTGAGAAGCAAGATGCCGCATACAAAGACAGCGTTCTACCGCCTTCAGTCACGGCTCGGGTTTCCGTTGAAATGGCGGCGACATTTGGCTGGGAGCGATATGTCGGGTTGAAAGGCCGGAAGGTCGGCATGCACAGCTTCGGCGCATCGGCGCCTTTGAAAGATTTGCTGAAGTTTTTTGGTTTTACCACGGAGGCAGTCGTGGAAGAAGCCCGCAAGGCGCTGGCGGATAAATAAATCGCGATGATTCGGCGCTTCGCGGCGTCGTTGGATTAGATACTTCACCGATAGAGTTTCATCAACATCGACTGTCCGCTGTCAGTCGTCAGTCCATCAGGAGAAATCGATATGCAGCCTACTGGAATTCTGGAGAACGCAAAAGCCACCAACCCTCTCAAGGCCTTGCTGGGCTATGGACAGTCCATGTGGCTTGATTACATTCGGCGTGACTTGCTGACCAGCGGCAAGTTGAAAGACATGATCGCGGAAGATGGCCTGCGCGGGATGACTTCGAACCCCTCCATCTTCGAGAAGGCGATCGCTGACAGCTCCTTGTACGACGATATGTTGAAGTCCCTGGCCTCGCGCCGTGACCTTGACGCCAAAGCACGTTTCGAGCAAATCGCGATCCGCGATATTCAGGATGCCGCCGACATTCTGAAACCGGTGTATGAGAGCTCGAAATTTCACGATGGATTTGTGAGTCTGGAAGTTTCACCGCTGCTTGCGATGGAGACCCAGAAGACGATCGACGAAGGGCGGCGCTTGTGGAAGGCCGTTGGACGCCCGAACCTGATGATCAAGGTTCCGGGAACGCCGGAAGGACTTCCCGCGATTTGCCAGTTGATCAGCGAGGGCATCAACGTCAACGTCACTTTGCTATTTGCGCAAGAAGTCTACGAAAAAGTTGCCGAAGCTTATATCGCCGGACTCGAGGACCTGGCCAAGAACGGCGGAGACCTCAAGAAGATGGCGGGAGTCGCCAGCTTTTTCATCAGCCGCATCGACTCGTTGGTGGATTCCATGATCGACGACAAGCTGAAAACTACCACCGACGCCCAGCAGCAATCGCTCTTGAAGAGCCTGAAGGGTAAAGTCGCCATCGCCAATGGGAAGTTGACCTATCAGCTCTACCAGCGCATTTTCAGCGGACCACGGTGGCAGGCGCTCGCTTCCAAAGGCGCGCAGACGCAGCGCGTGCTGTGGGCCAGCACCAGCACTAAAAATCCCGCGTACCGCGACGTCATGTACGTCGAGGAATTGATCGGTCCTGACACCGTGAACACAATGCCTCCGGCAACCGTCGATGCCTTTCGAGATCACGGAAAGCTGCGCAATAGCCTGACCGAGGATGTAGCAGGCGCGCAGAAGATCATGGACGACCTCGCTAAATCCGGCATCTCCATTAAAGAAGTCACCACCAAGCTGACAGCCGACGGCGTAAAACTGTTCGCCGACGCGTTTCACAAACTCCTGGCGGTCGTGGAAAAAAGCACGGAGCAAAAAGGCAAAAACGCTTGAACCGCCTGGAGTCTTGGACTAGAAACGTAGGGCAACCCGCCTCGGCCTGAATCGCGAAATGCCGGCACGAGAGATTTAGCGCAAAGCCTAAGGAGCATGCAATGCAGTTAGGAATGGTGGGTCTAGGCCGCATGGGCTCAAACATGACGCGGCGCCTGATGCGCGGTGGACATCAACTCGTCGTTTCCGACTTGAGCGCGGACGCAGTAAAGGAGCTTGCTGGCGAAGGCGCGGGCGATGCGTCGTCGCTGGAAGATCTGATCGGAAAACTGAAAGCTCCGCGCGCCGTGTGGGTCATGGTTCCTTCCGGCAGCGCTACCGAGCAGACCGTGCAGAAGCTGGCGCAGCGCATGCAAGCCGGCGACACAATTATTGATGGCGGCAATTCCTATTTCAAAGACGATGTGCGCCGCGCGAGTGAACTGAAGAGCAAGAACATTCACTACGTGGACGTGGGAACCAGCGGCGGCGTCTGGGGCATCGACCGCGGTTACTGCATGATGATTGGCGGACCCGACGAAGCGGTGCAGCGGCTCGATCCCATTTTCAAGACGCTGGCCCCCGGGAAGGGCGATATTCCTCGTACTCCCGGCCGGGAAAAACTTGGCGGGACCGCCGAAGAAGGCTACATCCACTGCGGGCCTTCGGGTTCCGGCCACTTTGTGAAGATGGTGCATAACGGCATCGAATACGGCATCATGCAGGCCTATGCCGAGGGCTTCGATATTTTCAAGAATGCCACCAGCAAAGAACTGCCGGAAAATATTCGCTACAATCTCAATCTTCCAGACATCGCCGAGGTTTGGCGGCGCGGCAGCGTGGTCAGTTCGTGGCTACTGGATCTGACATCCATGGCATTGACCGAAAATCCCACGCTCTCCGAATACGAGGGTTTTGTGCAAGATTCGGGCGAAGGCCGGTGGACGATCCAGGCGGCAATCGAAGAAGCAGTCCCTGCGGAAGTGTTGACCGCGGCATTGTACGTACGTTTTCGATCGCGGCAGCAACACACCTTTGCGGAGAAGATGCTTTCTGCGATGCGGCAGAAATTCGGCGGGCACATTGAAGCCGGCGCGTCGAAAAAGAAAACCGCATAACATCTTCTGGGCGAACATCAAAGGACTATATGGCTCAATTGGCGGAAAAACCCTCGGCGGCCGTTCCTCGCGTTGGCAAGCAAGGGGATCCTTGCGTGATGGTGATCTTCGGCGCGGCCGGCGACCTGACGGCGCGCATGCTGATTCCCGCCCTCTACAACCTGGCACGTGCCGACTTGCTCTCGAAGGAGTTCGCGGTTCTGGGCGTGGCTCGGGCGAAGATATCGAACGAAGACTTTCGCAAGCGAGTCTATGAGGACGTAAAGGAATACTGCGGCGACTGCATCAACGACGCCTTGTGGGAGAGCTTCTCGCGGCGCTTTTATTATTTTGCCGGTGATTTCAAAGACGACAATCTCTACCCGCAGATAAAAGATCAACTCGCCAAGATCGATCGCGATCACGCCACCGAGCAAAACTTTTTTTACTACATGGCCACGGCTCCAAGTTTCTTCGGCACGATCGTAGAAAAACTCGCAGCCAATGGACTGATGGAGCAAAACAACGACCATTGGCGAAGAGTGATTATCGAGAAGCCATTCGGCCATGATCTGGAGTCGGCGAAAGCGCTGAACCAGAAAATTCTTAAAGTAGCCGACGAAAAGCAGATCTATCGCATCGACCATTATCTGGGCAAAGAGACCGTGCAGAACATCATGGCGTTTCGTTTTGCCAACGGAATCTTCGAGCCCATCTGGAATCGCCGCTACATCGATCACGTGCAGATCTCCGTGGCTGAAACAGTGGGAGTGGAAGGCCGCGGCAGTTATTTCGATACCGCAGGTTCTTTGCGCGACATGGTGCCCAACCACATCATGCAACTCATCAGCCTGACCGCGATGGAGCCACCCATCTCCTTTGACGCAAACGCGGTGCGTGACGAGCAGGCCAAAATTTTGCATGCCATCCAGCCGGTCAGCGATGAAGAAGTTCTCACCCGCTCCGTGCGTGGCCAATACGGCGAAGGCACCGAAGGGAGCGAGCACGTTCCCGCTTACCGTGCCGAACCGGACGTTGCGCCAGATTCCCGCACAGAGACCTTCGTCGCCATGAAGCTGCTGATTGACAACTGGCGATGGGCTGATGTTCCCTTCTACCTTCGCACCGGAAAGCGCATGCCGGCGCGCAATACCCACATCGTGATCCAGTTCCGGCAAGCGCCGTTTGTGCTGTTCCGCGACACTTCGGTGGAACATCTGATGCCAAACCAATTGGTGCTGCATATTCAGCCGGAAGAAGGCATCTCCTTGCAGTTCGCCGCCAAGGTTCCAGGCCCGGTCATGCGCCTGGGTACGGTGGACATGAACTTCGAGTATCAGGAATACTTCGGAAAGCAGCCCAGCACGGGCTACGAGCGGCTCTTGCACGATTGTATGATCGGCGACCAAACCCTATTTCAGCGCGCAGACATGGTGGAGGCGGGTTGGAGCGTGGTCAATCCGATGCTTGATCTTTGGAAGGCGCTACCGCCGCGGAACTTCCCGAATTATGCGTCGGGCACCTGGGGACCGAAAGAGGCCGATGAACTCCTGGAGCGCGACGGCCGGCGCTGGAGGAACTTCGAGAAATGATTCTGGCCGGCGATATTGGAGGAACCAACGCTCGACTGGCATATTTTCAACCCCAGAACGGCCACTTGCGTCTCGTCAACGAGCGCATCTTTCCGAGTCGTGATTACAGCGGACTCGGCGATATTGTCTCCAAGTTCCTGAAAGACTCGTCCGTGCACCCCGAAGCTGCCTGTTTTGGAATTGCCGGGCCGGTGCGCGATGGACGCGTCGAAACCTCCAATCTTCCCTGGATTATCGAGCAGTCCAGGCTGGCAAAGCAGATTGAGCTTCCCGCTACCCTGCTGATTAACGACCTCGAAGCCAGCGCATGGGGCGTTGGCGGCCTCGACCCTGAAGATCTCACGCCGCTCAATTCGGTCGCGCAGTCGGTTGGCAATCAGGCGGTCATTGCCCCCGGAACCGGTTTGGGAGAAGCGGGGATGTTCTGGAATGGAAGCCAGCACGAGGTTTTCGCCTGCGAAGGTGGACACGCTGACTTTGCTCCGCAAGGCGCATTGCAGATCGAACTGCTTCAGTTCCTCGCGATCCGGTTCGGGCATGTCAGCTATGAACGCATCTTGTCCGGACCCGGACTGGTGAATGTGTACGAATTTCTCCAGCAGAGAAATGGCGGTGAGACGTCCGCCGCACTTGCCGCGAAGACAGAGACCAAAAGCGGCAGTGGTAACGGTGATGCAGCGGCAGCGATTTCGCACGCCGCGCTGAGTGGCGCCAGCCAGCTAGCAGAAGCGTCGCTCGATCTGTGGATTTCAGTTTTCGGCGCGGAGGCCGGCAACCTTGCACTCAAGGCGATGGCAACGGGAGGAATTTTTCTGGGCGGTGGAATCTCACCCAAGATTCTTCCGCGCCTTTTGGGCCCACTCTTCATGCGTGCCTTTCTGGAAAAAGGCCGGCTTCGTCCGCTTTTGGAGGGCATTCCAGTAAAAGTGGTTACGAACGATAAGGTCGGCCTGCTAGGAGCAGCTCGCTGTGCGGCCGCAAAATGCAAGACTGTTCAGGCGGTCACCACGTGAGCACATCGTTCGAGTTGCGCCGGCTCACCACTCCTCAAGATCTTTTTCAGGCGGCCGCGGAGGATTTGATCGCGACCGCGACCCAAGCCATCGAGCAACGAGGGCGATTCACGATTGCGCTCTCCGGAGGTTCTACCCCCCGCAGCCTGTACACGTTGATTGCGGCCAATGCCAGCACATCTCTGCCTTGGTCCAAGGTATTCTTCTTTTTTGGCGATGAGCGTCACGTAGCTCCCACGGATGCGGAGAGCAATTACCGCATGGCGGAAGAAACCATCTTGTCGAAAGTCCCGGTTCCAGCAGCCAACATCTTTCGTATTCCCACCGAAAACCCCGATGCTTCGGCCGTGGCGCAAAGCTACGAGCAGTCACTGCGAAAGTTTTTTGCCGTGAAACCCGGCGAATTTCCTCGCTTCGACCTGATCCTTCTGGGCATGGGACCTGACGGGCATACCGCGTCCTTGTTTCCTGAAACTGAAGCGTTACAGGAAAAGTCGAGATGGGTGGTTGCAAACTGGGTCGAGAAACTGAATACCAGCCGCATCACGCTGACTCTGCCAGTACTGAATGCTGCGCGGCAAGTAGCTTTTCTGGTAAGCGGGATGGATAAAGCTGCCGTGCTGCATGAAGTTCTGGAAGGCAATGCCCCAGGCGAGAAATACCCCTCCAAACTGGTCCAGCCCAGCGATGGAAAATTGATCTGGTTTGTCGATCGTGCCGCAGCCAGCCAACTCTCAGCCGCCGCTTAGTGGTTCTTTAGCGGGAAAAATTATCCGCGCCACCCGCTGATTTCCTTCAAGCCCTTGCCGCGTGCGTGTTCGAAAAGCCGCACGCGATGGCGTGAGTGCTCGAACTCATGGATGTCCGCCCAAACTTCAGCCTGCCATGCCTTATCGTGTGACGCCGACGCTCCACAAGTGGCGCAACGGGTGTGCAGAACCACGGAGACTTCTGTGACAACGGCGCCGGGTAACTCCAGAAAGATACAACGAACCTCCTGAATCTCCTCGTCCTCGTCGAGCAGGTGCTCATAGCGCAACAAGTAGCTAAAACCGAGCTTGCGCGCCTCGGCTTCCGCCTCAGCGCGGGAATGAAACGGTCCGTACTCCGCCCGCAACTGCTCGGTGGAGTCACAGGCCATCCAGAAAGTCTCTTTATAAGCCATGTCCGCCCAATCCTGGGAATTGCGGAGCCGGCTGTAACGCAGTGGCGAATCCGCGATCTCTAAACAAATCTCACCTTTCGGTGCAATTCATATGCCGCGA
>JBAUVJ010000113.1:0-7764 GCA_049583165.1 Candidatus Sulfotelmatobacter sp.
GATAATCAATGTTTTCGATTCAAACTTCATGCCAAATTTGGAGTGGATCTGGGAGCGGCGGAACCGAACCCCGGTTCTGCTGGCCAGTGGTGTAATTTTTCTATCAATCGCAGTCATCGATTGGTGGACGAAGCCTTATGTCTCCCTGGGCTTCCTATATTTATTTCCAATCATGCTCGCCGCCGGCTTTCTCCCGCGCTGGGCAACCGTTTTATTGGGTATTGTTTGCGCGCTGCTGAGCGAGCTCTTCAGCAACCTCGATCCCTCGGACGCAAAAATCCGGCTGGGATTTGAAGCTCTGGCGCTCTGCGGCTGTGGGCTGTTGACCTCGGAAGTTCTTCGCAATCGACGATTGAGCCTGGAAGCCCAGCAACGCATAAAGGTGCTTGTGGAAACCAGTCCGGCGGCGATTGTTACCGTGGATCAGCGTGGCTTTATCGAATTGGCCAACCGCGCAGCCGCGGAATTGATGGCTCCGCAGACTGGAAAGTTGATCGGCCAACCGATCGCTGCTTTCCTGCCTGAACTTCATCACGCGCTTCGGTGGGAAGAAGGACCGCAGTTCCGGACTTCGATGCAGTGCCGCGGCCATCGCGGCAACGGAGAATCTTTTCTCGCCGAAGTGTGGTTCTCCACATATAAGGAAGGAGCCAGCCCGAAACTGGCCGCCATCATCGCCGACGTGAGTGAAGAGCAAACCGCCCTGGCTGGGTCGGGTCCAACTACGCTGGATCAACAGGAGCGGCCTTCGCTCAGTCATCGGGAGCTGGATGTGCTACGGCTGGTCGTTCAGGGTTTGGCAAACAAAGAGATCGCATCGCACATGGATATCTCGGAGAGCGCAGTCAAGAACACCCTCCAGCAATTATTTGGAAAAACGGAAGTGCGTACCCGGAGTCAACTGGTTCGGGTGGCGTTGGAACGCTATAGAGATTTGCTGTAGATATCCGCGGACGCGCACAATGGCCCACCTAAGACGGATTCGTTATCCGGTCATCTGCCTACCTCAAGAAAAATTCAGCGAAATGGATTTAGAATCGCGTCTGCCTTGAAGTCGACAAGAACATTACAACCATAAAGAGAATTGGTCGCGGAGGACGGATGAGAGCCAATGGTATTGGTGGCCGACGGCAAATTCGCGCTGGCCGACTGAAAGAATGCGTGGCACGGACGATCGTATGCGTCGGTCTGTTTCTTCTTTCTTTTTTGCAAATCCCCATGGGCCTCGCTCAAGCAGACTCAAGCTTAGCCCGGCTAACCGAATCGTTCGCGCATCCGCCGGACGATTGCCGGATCATGATGCGCTGGTGGTGGTTCGGTCCGGGGGTTACAAAACCGGAAATCCAGCGCGAACTCGAGCAAATGAAGGCGGCAGGAATCGGAGGCGTAGAGATCACGACCTTATATCCCCTGGCTTTGGACGACCCTCAAACCGGCTTTCACAATCTGTCGTATCTTTCGGATGAACATATCGATGACCTTCGCTTCGCAGTGGCGGAGGCGAGGAAGCTCGGGATGCGCGTCGACATCACGCTGGGAAGCGGCTGGCCCTTTGGTGGACCGCACATTCCCGTAACCCAGGCAGCGGGTGAAATGCGAGTAGAGGCTGTCGCAATTCCAACGGGGGCGCACTCGATCGCGATACCCAGCGTTGCGGCAGGCGAGCAATTGATCGCGGGATTCTGGGTTCCGGGTTTGGGTGATGAACTCGCGTTCAATGAAGCAAAACAGGTTTCGCTGCCTGCGATGGAAAATGGACGCTTGCAGATTTCTCTTGAGCTGGACGGCCCACACACGGCCGTTTTTTTTATCTCCAGCCGAACTGGAATGATTGTGAAACGCGCCGCAGTCGGCGCAGAGGGTTTTGTCCTCGACCACTATGACAGGAATGCAATCGAGACTCATCTGCATGCGGTGGGAGACCGCTTGCTGGAGGCGTTCGGCGGCCATCCTACATACGCGGTGTTCAGCGACAGCCTGGAAGATTACGGATCCGATTGGACCGGCGATCTGTTGCAGCAGTTTCACCAGCGGCGCGGCTACGACCTCACTCCCCATTTGCCCGCGCTGATCGGCGACGCCGGCCCGGAAACGCCCGCCGTTCGCCACGATTGGGGAAAGACGCTCACCGAACTTGCCAACGAGAACTATCTCGTGCCGCTGCACGCTTGGGCGCAACAACACCACACCTTGTTCCGCTCGCAGACCTACGGATTTCCTCCGGTCAATCTCTCCAGCAATCAGTACGAAGATCTTCCGGAAGGCGAGGGCAAGGCCACACTGCTGATGTGGCGGCAGTTTTCTGACACGCGGTGGGCGGCGTCGGCAGGCCATCTATTCGATCGGCCAGTGATCTCCTCTGAAACCTGGACATGGCTGCATTCCCCGGCGTTCCGTGCGACGCCGCTCGACATAAAGGCGGAAG
This sequence comes from Candidatus Sulfotelmatobacter sp., assembly GCA_049583165.1. GTDB lineage: Bacteria > Acidobacteriota > Terriglobia > Terriglobales > Acidobacteriaceae > Sulfotelmatobacter. The sequence goes on from JBAUVJ010000113.1 coordinate 2,426, forward strand.
CCGATCTGCATTTTCTACAAGGAATCAACCAACTGGTTGGGCATGGCTGGCCTTACTCGCCGCAGATGGCCGGCGAACCAGGATGGCGTATGCACGCCGCTGGCGCGTTTAACGCTCACAATCCCTGGTGGTTCGCCATGCCCGACTTGGCTGAATATCTTCAGCGAGTCAGTTTTGCGCTGCGTCAGGGTAAGCCGGCGAATGATGTGGCGCTGCTGCTGCCGAATGACGACGCGTGGGCCACATTCACCGTCACCCGTGGTTCGTCCGCCTCCGTGACTACAAAAGGTGGATTCAACACTCGCGGGGAAAATGTGAGCATCGATGAATCCATGCAGAAGTTGCTGGGCAACAATGTGATCCCGCAGATTCTCGATGCGGGGTTCAATCTGGATTTCATTGATGGGGATGCCATCGACGCTCTCGGCATTCAGTATCCAGTGCTGGTTCTGCCGGGTGTTGAGCGTCTCCCGCTTGCCACTTACCGCAAGATTGAGCAGTACGCTCTGCACGGAGGGATTGTTATTGCCACGCGTCGCTTGCCTTCCACTGCTCCGGGTTTATTAAATGCAGAGAGCGAGAGCCGGCAGATTCAGGAAATTTCCCAACGGTTGTTTCGCGATAAGGGCGCGGTGGGCCACTTTGTGGAAGATGAAAGCCAGTTGGGAGCCGTGGCGGCAGGCCACATCAAGCCCGACGTAATTTTTCTTCCGAAAACTCCAGAAATCGGGTTTATTCACCGCCGACTAAGTGACGGAGATCTTTATTTTATTGCGAATACCAGCAATCAGCCCCGTATTATGCTTGCGACGTTCCGTCAAGCGGCGAAATATGCAGAGTGGTGGGATCCCTTCACCGGGACGGTTATGCCTATCGAAAATCCAGCGAAAATCGACGTCTCCTTACAGCCGTATGAATCGAGGCTGATCTACTTTACAAATTCGGTCATCAAGCCGGAGACGGTCTGGATTTCAGATCGTCCTTCGCAGACCATCGATCTCTCCAGCGATTGGAACCTTACTTTCAATGGATTGAATCAGACTATCCACATGGCAACTCTGCACTCGTGGAATCAAGAGGAGACTTACAAATATTATTCCGGCCAAGTCGCCTACGAAAAGGAAATCGATCTCCCGGCTGTAAGCTCTAGCGATTCTCCTGTTCTGGATTTCGGTGAAGGCACGCCGGTCGCGAAGCCTGAGCCATTGCCGACGTTCAATCTGCGAGCGTATCTGGAAGGACCGGTGCGTGAGGCCGCGGAAGTTTTCGTCAATGGAAAACGTGCAGGCCTGGTTTGGCATCCGCCATACACTATTGACCTGACCTCACTCCTGAAGCCTGGGAAGAATAAATTGAGAATTGTTGTCGGCAATACAGCGATCAACTCCCTCGCGGGACGCGCTCTTCCCGGTTATCGTCTGCTGAACGATCGTTACGGGGAGCGGTTTATTCCGCAAGGGATGGAGAATCTGCAACCGCTACCTTCTGGGCTTCTGGGCGGCCTGCGGCTGAAAATAACTCCTCGCCATGTGGTTCCTGCATCGAGCGACTCGCATTAAGAGCTTAATCTCTCGGACAGTGGACGGTTTAGTGGGCCGCTGTGCCAGCATAATTTCCATATCCCACGACAATCGTTGAGGCTACTAAAACCAACAGGCTGAACGCGACCAGCAGCTTTGTTCGGCCGCCCGCGCCGTTCCACTCCTTGAGCGCGATTCCCCACAGTGTGCTGAAGATGATGATGCTGGCCATGTGCAAGGTCCAACTGGAAAACTTGTAGCGGCCCATCTGAGTTTCGCCCATGGTGTAAAAGAAGAACTGCATGTACCAGGTGGTGCCAGCGAGCGCGGAGAATAAATAGTTGGCGAGCATCGGCGCTCTCACCGCCGTCTGTTGTGCGACCGCGACTGCCACGGCCATCTCCTCCGCCGGAGCATCGGTTACCGCTTCAAGGATGTGTTCGTCGTTTCGCGCCGGAATTCTGCCTCGGACTTCAGAGTCGAAATATTGGTAACCGGTTCGATTGCGAATATTCAGAATTACGCACCAGACGAAGTTCGTCGTAAATCCCCCGGCCAGCACGACCACAAGCACAGGAAGTCCCTGCCACAATACCGCGGTTCCATGGCGCAATGTGATGGCCTTGATTGGGTCGCCGGCGGCGAGCCCGTAGGCGAAACAGGCACTCATGACTCCTGAAAACGTCGCGACGATCAGGCCTTTCTTCAAATCAAATTCTTTGATTGACGCGCGCTTCTGCTCCTCCGACATCTCGCGCTCTTTGGATATTCCGGCCGCTCCTGCAAAACCAATGCCCAACAGGCAAACGAGAACGCCGGCCAGGATGATCAGCCCCGAGCGAGTTCCGAGCACCTGGCTGGCAAACACCCCACGGAAAATTGGAGGCATCAACGTGCCAAATACCGCCGTATAGCCGAGCGCAACCGCCATGCCGAGAGACATCCCCAAGTAGCGCATGGTCAGCCCGAAGGTGAGACCGCCCAATCCCCAGAGCACTCCGAAGATATAAGCCCAGAAGAGGCTGCTGCTGGGGGCCTGGTGAAGCACGTGCATCAGGTCGCGGGTCATCGTCAATGCGAGAATCCACGGGGCGATGATCCAACTGAAGAATCCCCCCACTAACCAATACGTTTCCCATGCCCAATTTTTCACGCCGCGATAGGGAACGTAGAAGCTGGCGGAAGCAAGGCCGCCCAACCAGTGAAAGAACACACCTAGAGCCGGGTTGGGAATCATTCGTTCCTCGAATCTAAGTTATAAATGGAAGACTTCTTCCAGCGGCTGCATGGCGCGATCCGGCAAGGCTCCATCGGGCTGAATAAAAAAGTCGCCCATCTCGCGCTGCCAGCGTTCGTTAACTTCGCGCTTGGCCATTCCTGCGCGGGCGCGTTCGAAGTTCTCGGTTTCGAGATACCCGACGAGAAGTCCATCGTCGCGCAGAAACAGCGAGTAATTTCCCCAACCAGTTTCGCGAAGAGCATTCTGCATCTCCGGCCACACAGTGCGATGCCGTTCCTTGTATTCCTCAAGCCGTTCCAGCTTCACTTGCAATACAAAACAAACCCGCTGCATAGATCGCTCCTCAACGCAAAAACGCTTCCGCTAGACCACCATCCACCGGAATCACGTGTCCAGTGGTCTTCCCACTCTGATCGCTCGCCAGCCAGACGATCGCATTCGCGCAGTCCCGCGGCAGGATGGGAAGATTGGTCAACGTGCGTCGCGCATAAAAATCAGCCAGCTTGCCACGTAATTCTTCCGTGCTCTCCGACTCCGAAAAGTCGATCTTGTATTTCTGAAGTGATTGCATGACACGATCGCGCGCAAACATGGTCGATCCGGCGACCACGGTCGCTGGCGCGATTCCGTTCACCCGCACGTAGGGACTAAGTTGGATGGCGAGCTCGCGAATAAGATGATTGAGAGCTGCCTTGCTGGTGTCGTAAGCTTCGCTGCCTTTTTTGGGGACAACGGCATTGGCGGAGCTGGTCAGCACCATGGCGCCGGGCAGATTCTGATCTTTGAAGACCCACTCGGTTTGCCGCGCCAGATGATAGTTGCCGGTCACGTTGACCAGGAAAGTCTTGGCCCATTCCGCGTCGGCGAGTTCTCCATCGGGGGAGGGCACGGGATAGATGGCGGCGGTGTTGACGACGATGTCGATGCCGCCAAACTTTGCGATGGTGAAGTTTGTCGCCTCCGCCAAGGAAGTGGATGAGCTGAGGTCGACCGCGGTGTGCGCCACAAATTCAGGTGAGGCAATGGCTCCGACTTCATCGGCAACTTTACCGGCGCCTTGCTGATCGAAATCGGCGACGACAACGTGAGCTCCTTTTCGCCCCAGCAACAAAGCCACTTCCCGTCCGATTCCGCTGGCCCCGCCGATAACGAGTGCAATCTTGCGGCTGAATTCAGCCTCGGCGGGCATGCGCTGGAGTTTGGCCTCTTCCAGGGCCCAGTATTCGATGCGGAACGCCTCCGTCCTCGGGAGCGCTACGTAATTATGAAAGTGAGTGAATTGCCGCGACTGCTCTGCGTGCCGCGCCTGCGGAAGAGGGTGGGAGACTTCAGCATCTTCCAAGGCGTTCGCCCCCGCCATGACATGAATCGCATTGATAAAAAACTCAGTTGTGATTCGCGCTTCTTTTTTATTCTTGCCGAAGCCGAACAGACCTAAGCCCGGAACCACAACAACGGATGGATTCGAATCACGAAGTTTCGGAGAACTGCTTGTAGCCCACTCCTCGTAGTAGTTTTTGTAGGCGCTCCGATATTCAACGACCTGACTCTGGATACGTGCCTTCAATGCTCCGGCGTCATCCTTGGCCGGATCCCACGAAAGAAACATTGGACAGACCCGGGTTCTCAGAAAATGGTCGGGACAACTTGTGCCCAAAGAACTCAGCTCTTTCGCCCACTTCGATCCCGCGAAACTCAGCGCGTCTTCATCGTCAGCGTAGTGGGCAACGACCGGTCGATTGGAAGACAACGCCCCGCGAAGGGCAGGAAGGATCTGGATGGCGATGCTCCTGCGATCTTGAAGCGAAGGATATTCAACTCCGCCGAACAGCGATTTTTTCTTAGCCTCATGCTTCAGAATGAATTCCCCCATCTGATCGATGCTTTGAATGCTGTTCAGGTAGCAGTCGCGTTGCGTCGTTCCCCAGGTGAAAAGTCCATGCCCGCCGAGAATGAGTCCTTCCGCTCCAGGATTCTCTTTGACAGCCCGCTCGATCAGCAGCGCCAGTTCGAAACCGGGCCGCTGCCACGGCACCCAGACAATCTTGCGATCGAATTGTTTGTTGAACTCATCCAGCTTCTTCTTGCCATTCGCGCTTGCAGCGATGGCGATAGCCCAGTCGGGATGCAGATGGTCTACATGATCAAAAGGAAGAAATGCGTGGAGCGGAGTGTCGATCGATGCTGCCACACGATTCTCGCCAAAAGCCGAAAGAAGATAATAGCGGACCATTTCATCTTCGTGCTGTTCCCCTCGGTACAACTCCTTCAGTTGTTCGAGACGGTCCAGGTAGAGCAACGCAAAGCCCGACTCGGCGATCGAGCCCAGATCCCCGCCGCTGCCTTTGACGGCGAGCACACGGACCGGACGGCCAGTGAATGGGTCGGAAAGCTCCAGTTTCGAGCTGGTGTTGCCGCCGCCGAAATTTGTGATGCGCAAATCCGCGCCCAGCAAGTTCGAGCGATAACACAGGAGGGCGATTTCATCTCCCGCTATTGCTTGCGCCTTTGTGTCGTCCCACAAATCCTTCAAGTGAATCGTCGCTTTAATTTCTGTCTCTTTGATTTCAGGCATAAAT
>JBAUVJ010000114.1:0-1963 GCA_049583165.1 Candidatus Sulfotelmatobacter sp.
TCACATCCTCGCTCAGCGGGCAATCCGGGGGTTCAAAAACTAATCTTGTGGAAGTTCAAACCCTCGACGGACTGTTTATGAGCCGCAATTCTTTCATAGCGGGCTTGGGTGACTTCCTGCACAGCTCACAGCAGGATCTGAACCTCCGTACCACGCTAGGTGGCGGCTATGGGCGCTATTGGGTGCGCACGGATCACAATAGCCTGGTTTGGCTCGCGGGCGCAGTTTATACCCACGAGAACTTCGATGCCTACAGTGGCCAACCGTCCGATCAGAACGTCGAAGCCCTGGTCGGCCTCGAGTACCAGCTGTTCCGATTTGATCGTTACAGTACGCAATCGCAACTGTTGATTTATCCCGGACTCTCAGACTACGGCCGTATTCGTGCCACAACCAACACTACGTTCAGCGTCAAGCTGACGAATAATTTTCATACCGAATTTTCCTTTTGGGATAACTTCGACAGCAGCCCGCCGAGCAGCGCCAAGAGGAATGAACTGGGAGTAAGTAACAGCATCGGCTGGACTTTTTAATTCGTCGGTCGAACGTAATAGACAATTATTCAAACAGGAGCCTTTCCGGCGCGTGTATGCGGATATTGCCACGCCCCTTCGAGATCGTGCCTTGGCGCTCCCATTTGCTCAAGAGGCGGCTCGCGGTGAACACTCCGATATCGGCAAGGCCACCAACTTGTTCATTAGTAATGTCGATGTCAATTCCCTCTGGATGCGTTCGGCCAGCCCGGCGTCCCAGGCGCAGAAGCGTATGGCCTAGCCGCTCCTCCGCACTTTTGGTAGTGAGCGCGGTATGACGGTCAACATAGGCAGCCAGACAATCGATCGTAATGCGAAGCGCGTTCTGCGAGAGCTGGGGATAAACTGTACAAAGGCTGCAAAGAGAGGAATGCTCCCAGGCCCATAATGTGCTGTCTTTTTCCGCGACAGCGCTTCCGATATACCCGGGAGGATTCTTGAGCAGTGTCGCAAGGCCGAACACATCTCCGGGAGCCAGCCAGCCCAGAATGCGCTCCTCCCCCCGGTCCGTGACTCTGTAATACTTCACGTTTCCTTTTGACAAGAAAAACAAATGGCAAGCAACATCGCCGGATTGGATGATCACGTGTTTATTCGAAATGTTTCGGTGCTCGGCCACACCTATGATCAATCGCTGGTCGCGGTCTGGAATTCCCGCTAAGAACCTCGACTGGCTCGGCCGGGCTGAAAGGGCTGTTCCGGTGATGGCCATCAGATACCCTACTCTCAGGCAGCTTTCGGTCGACACCGCCCGGTGTCTGTCGACTTCTTCAGGACAGTGCGTTCGTCATTCAAATTCATGTGCACATTGCTTCAACTGTCGAATTCCCCTTTTGCCAGATTCTTGTGGTGCACCAGTATCTGTCCGAGCGCGCTGTCTATGCGTGGACGGCACCAGCACTCCGCTCCGCTACCGTGTCCGGGAAAATCCGCCAACCGCACCCCGTCTGGAATTGCGTTAAGGACGTCGATGATCTCCGACAAATCCTCAGCGTAGCTACACTCATAGCGAGGTAACCCATCATTTAGATAATCGAAACCTGGAAAAGTTCTCATATCGCTCGGCTAGGCTGCGAAGAGGATGCGTTCGCGCATGGCATATTGCACCACCTCCGCATCACTGTGAAGATGGAGCCTATCCATGAGCCGATACTTATGAAACGCGACGGTTCGAGTTGTAAGGTTCAGCAACGCGCCGGCTTCTTTCATCGAATATCCTTCCGCGACAAGTTGCAGAACGTCGAGCTGCCTGTCGCTCAATTTGTTCCGCAGCGAACCAGATTCATCCACTTCCGTGAGGAATCCCGGTATCAACGGCAGGAGAGAGGATGATAGGTAGGTTTGCCCTTGCAGGACTTTGTAAATGGCCGCCACAAGTTCGGAAGCCGCTGCCGTCTTCAACACGTAGCCGGAAGCTCCCCGTCGAAACG
>JBAUVJ010000115.1:0-21559 GCA_049583165.1 Candidatus Sulfotelmatobacter sp.
TTTTTCTTCTAAAGCCAATACCAGATTAAGATGCTGCATGGAATCCCAGGCTTCGATCGTTGCCGGTGAGGAATCGAGGCCAATGCTTTCGACGCGAACGGCGAATATGTCTGACGCAACTTGCCGAACCGTATCGAGAATGGTAGAGATCAGAAGTGCGATCCTTTGCTCGCGGTGAGCTTTATCCAGTCCGGACAATTGACCTGATATTTTTGCAAATCGAGAACCCATCGCGAGCCATCGCAGTTCTGCGAGATGCATTCAAAGCCCGACCGGGAAAAGAAATCTTCCGCTGGAGCATTCTTCTTGGTTGGTAAAAACCAGCCGGCCATCTGCTTGCGGCCACGGGCTACAGCGCCCGTTGCTAAATGCGAGATCAGCGCGGTCTCGATTGACCTCCCGATCACCCGGCAACTTAGCAGAAACGCTTCGATTTCGCACAGGTCGTCTTTATCGAGAGTGATGGCAACACCGACCAAGCCATGGTCGCCAAATCGGTCCCTCACTTGCATCGACAACACCTGGCAGCCGGGCCGGGCGGCAATTTCGGCGAGTTGCTGTTCACTGTACCGGCGCGTTGTGAGGTTGAATTGATTCGTCTTTTGCGTCAGTTGTGAAACGCGGGCGAGAGTCGCAGGCAGGAGGAGAGCGATTTCTGCTTCCTGTTCAAGATAACGAAAAAAATCTTCCTTCGATTCAAAATTCTGCGCGACTTCAGCGCGCTGGCGCCGCTCCGCGTAGAAAGTGCTACGCTGGCGATCTTCGGTGGAGAGAGTCAGGCGCTCGAAAGCGGGGCAATCGCACACGACGGATGCATATTGCATGGCGTCTTTTGGAAGGTCAAGGACAAGCACTTCAGGAAGCGCGTTTCGAACCTGCTCGCGTTCGAAAGGACTGTCGTCAAGAAAGGCTAGGCTGTCGATACCAATATTCAATTCAGCAGCGATCTCCCTCAATCCCTGAACTTTATTATTCCAATTAATGCGCAGGGCATTAAAGTCAGATGGGCGCAACAACATGCCGGGATGCTTCTGCAAGACTTCCATGGCGTCGTCAGGGTTATTTTTGCTGCAGATCGCCAGCAGGATACCCCTGCGTGCAACGTCCAACATGGCCTTCTGCAGTGCCTGGTAAGCCGCCCCCGGATATTCTGCGTCCAGCTTGATGCCGTTCATCCCGTCTTCGCCGATGACTCCGCCCCACAGAGTATTGTCCAAATCAACTACCAAGACCTTCACTATCCTGCCACTCAGGGGAACGAGGAAACGCAATAACTCATTGGTGAGATGAATGAGTTGGTTCGCTGCGATCGGAAGACCAACGGAAAGCATCTTCCTGTCGTCCTGCCAGAGCAGGCGCCCATGGCGCGCAACCAAAGCGTCGTAATCAAGAACATAGACTCCGGTGTGATCTCGCGCCATGCGGCGGATTTCCCGGTTGAGTGTCTGGATCGCATCCAGCTGACTGATCTCCATCTGCGAATCGAGCACTCCGAGCGCAGGGTGCTGCGGTTGCTCCAGCGTGTGCATGATCAACGCGGCGCGGCTGCGCTCACGGAATGCGGTGATGGCCTGTTCCAGTTGACCGCAGACGCGCTTGGTCACTTCCGGAATTGCTGTAGGTTCAAGAGCTGAATAGTCCTGCCAGAACTCCGGAGCAATATCGGCAGTGCGCACGGCAAGGACTGCGGCATCAGGACTAAAGCGGTAAAATGAGCTGTCCTGGTCCAGAATCTCCTGCATGTAAGCGTTGTAGCCACCCACATGAATCTGAAGATCGAGATGGTAGTTGAACGCGGCAGCTCGCAGCAAAGGAATGACCGGCTCAAGTGTAAAAGAGCGAAGGAATGCGAGGCGGAGAGTCTGGAGCTTGAGCCCATCGCGCAACTTATCAATACGAAGGCTGATGAACCCCGCGGTAGCCAGGGTGGGTTGTTGCCGCCATAGGGCATCCATACGAATGACAGCAAAGCTGTTATTGCCGATGGAAATCAAGTGGTCAATTTCGCCGCGAAGGTCTTCGTTGCGAGGATTGTTTTTGCGAACGTCGTCTTTGCAAACATCGTCCCCGCAAACGTCTTCTTGGCTAAGATCGAGAATCTGGCCCTCGGGCGTCATCTTGTGAAAATTCAGGGTACCGGTAAGTTTATCCGATCTGGGCGAAGGATACAGCTGAGCCGAACGAACAGCGCTCAATGCGATACTCGTGCAAATTCAGGGTTTCAAGAACTGCCTTTGACTCGCCGTGCCAGTCCTTCGAGTTCAATTCATCGAACGCAACCACTGCGCCCTTGGGCATTCGCGGAAGAAAATGCTTGAGGGCTGCCAGGGTGGGCTCATAAATATCGAAATCCAAGTATAGAAGGCTGATGACCAGCTGCGGATTCAGCCTAAGATATTGCGGAATCGTTTTATTTGCGTCACCACGGACTAGATCCACTTTCGGAATGTGGCCGATGAAGCGGTTCATGTCGAAGAGCTGAATGCATTGCTGCAAATGATCGTAGGAATCGACGGCCAGTCCGCTCTGGCGTGCATGGGTGGACTCGCTTGATTGATCGTGTTTCGAAATTTTCGGGAATCCGCTAAAAGTATCAAAACCAACAATACGACGCTGGTGATTGGTCGGCTCCAGAATGGCGCTGAACTGCGCCCATGCCATTAATCCACCACCACGGAGTACGCCGCATTCGATGATGGAGCCCTGAATCTCCAGCACGCGCTTGAAAATCTCGTAACGCACCAGAAAATTGGTCACATCCTGCCTGGGCGCATAAAGACTGAAGTTCCGCAGTTTGTCGAGATTCGGAAACGGACTCCTGGCAATGCATTTCTCCATGAGGACAGCGTAGCATTGCTCTTTTTCCGATCGGGCCGTGCTTGGCTCAGGTGGTTGTTTCGTAGGCATTCTAAAAATTTTCCTTACTGCGTCTGGCGAACGCCTTCGAGTAGCTGCTCTTGCAACAAACGTTCGATGATCGGTATGCAGGTTTCAGCTGGCACGCCGATGCGATCGGCCAGAGAAATCAGATCCCGCTCTCCATCGGCGTAAGCGAGAATATTCATCATAGTCTTCACTTCGAGACCACTGCCGAGCTGGCTCAGCGTTGGATAAAGACCTCTTCTTCCCAACTGTGGTTCACCGAGACAGGTTGTGCGGTAAGTAGCGTTTGCCTCAATCAGCGAAAGGCATCGCTGGAGCGCAGCGAACGCTCCCGCTAGTCCTTGTGGTGATATCAGACTAAGATCGTCTAGCGAAGTGTGGTACTCCGGATACGCCCCATATTTCGAACGCATCAATGAGACTACCGGCAGGTCAATTCCAGGACTGCAATACTGCCGCTCGTCGCTGCCACGCTCCAGAAAGCTGTAACTGACGCAGCCGGGATAATGATTCTTGATCACGTGACGAGTCACTGAATCGGCAAGAGTGTCTCCTTTCCTCGACTCTAGAAAAGAGTAAGCGCGATCGTCTCCTACGCAAGTGACAACGTATCCAGCGATCGTATTGCGCCGCATGGCTGCAAGGTGCTGGCTTAAGTATGCGATCGAACCAATGGTTTCGGGGACGAAGATGACGCGGTAGGTATAGCGTCGCCGGGGCAAGGATTGCAGCCAACGCACCAAAGCGGTCGTCACGACTGGGCCTGATAGTTCGTTGTTTGCCATCGAGGGATGGCAAACATAGGTAGAAAGAAGAATTTCCCGCTCTTCCACGCCGGCAAGCACAATCTCGCCATAGGTTAGTGATCCCGGCGCAAGAGTGCTGTCAATGAGCACGCGATATTTCCCCGGCCGTAGCGAATCTCGCACGCGCTGGCTCAGGCAAAATCCCCATCGGCGGGCGTAATACGAGGTGACGTAAGGAATCGCGTCCGGCATCGAAGGAAGAGAATGCATATGTGGATCTAGTTCTTCCAGAGACATTACTGTGTCAATCGGCTCAGAGTAACCGACCACGTGAAGATTGTTTTCGCGGAAGTCGACGATGCGAGTGCCATCGGCGTTCGCAATAAAAGCATCGCGGATGTTCCATTCATCGGGCACAGTCCAATCAAAAACCTTGGTTGCCGATGGAATCTCGTGGGTCTTTAGGGATGGAAGGAGGTTTTGCAGATGCCGCAACGTCTCACGAACTCCTTCGCCAGTAATGCTCCGGCAAATGGGAAACAGATCTCGAGCCCAGCCGTACATCTGGTCGCCGATATCCGGATCGTCCGTGAGCAACCCTGGGCCTCCAGACTTGCTCATTTCTTGTTTCAACAATTTTCGGCTCCTTCTGCAATAAAGGCCACGGGGTCCTCATCCAACATTTTCCATCCTGTCTCGAAGAGATCTTTTGCGGTAACACACAGAATGCGTGATCTGCCAACGTCCGCGCTACGCAGCTTTTTCTCCTTTGCCAGCCGTTTGTGCAAACGACGAAGATCCGCTTCTGATCTCCGGTTCAGATCTCTCACGTTGTAAGTGATGGAACAGTCGCACGTTTGACCACCAGGCGAGATAACAGTCCCGGTAAATACCTTACGATAGCGGTAATCAACGCCATGAGCTGTTTCAACATAATGTACGAACGTGCCACCACGGGTCATTGAACAGCCCAAATCGATGATTTCGGCGTTCAAATCGTGCAGGGCGGCGAAAACAGATACTGTTCCGAAGCATTCCCGAACGGGAATCGCACACAGTTCGCGCGCGAGAGGTCCCCGACAGGCAAAACTAAAGATAGGGTCGGCAGACCGGCAAACGCCGGGCAGACCGCGGAAGCGTTCACTTACCATTCCCACCGAACTTGGCGTATGAAGAACGTCAAACGGTTCTCCCTTGGTAAAACTATAGCTGAACGTGGGAATCACGAGCGTACCGGAAGCTCCAATTGCGGCCTCAATCGCTTCGATCAGCAAATCGAGGCGCTGCTCGTTTGCCATAGGTGGAAACTGGGCCGCGACGATCGCGTCGGGGTGGACCAGTATGGTATTACCCTCCATAACTCCAATAGAAACTAGCGCGTTAGTTACATCAGCCGGCTCTAGACCCATTGCCTAACATTGCCACCCCGATGACCTAAATGTACCTCAAATTGAACTGCCCAGGCGTCGATTATCCGGAACCGCCCAGCCACGCGCCCTTAACTAATTTGGCGCCTCTAGGGGGAAATAAGCCAGCTCTACTTCTTTGCATTGGCAGACCGTAGAAGCCATGATTGTGATAAATCGCGATTGCACACTCGTCGACTCGTTTTTCTGATTTTAACTGTCGCCAATTATTTAGCTTCTAATGGAAAGGAGATGTCAGGGAATAACGTCTTCCGTATGATTTTTAATCAAAATTATCATACACCAGCATGCTCCATATCTAACTAACGACTATCCACTCTCCTTAAAGTTTCCTAAAATGACTAAATTGCAAGTTTTGATGGTCTTCGCACAAAGCGGTAGCTTTCTTAAGCCAGATGACGTTTTAAAAAAGCTTAGGCCAACTCCAGATCGTCGTTCCTTTTACAGTTACCTGGACCGACTCCGTAGGCAGGCCTTGCTCGACCGTCCGCCGAACCCCAGACGAGGCCGATTAGTCTATCGACTCACGGAAAGAGGAAGAGCCAGAATGGATTATCTGCGCCGAAGGACCTGAGTCTGTTGCTGACCCATGATGCCTGTGGCCGCCCTGATTCAAGAACCGCAGCAGACAAGGGCTCTAACGTTACGTATGTACATAACGTTAGAGCGCTGGAATTTCTCAAGAATCTTCATGGTTCTTAAATCATTACGCTGCGATTTAGGCCCGACTTTTCAAAGGAGTCTCATCCCCCTGGTCTGATTGCTCGGAATCAATGATGCAGCGTGTAGCGACGAACATCAGCACCCCGCGCTGAGTTGAAACGGAAAGACTTCTCTTGGGAGGCGTTCTTGCCCGTTCGCTGATACCCTGATACCCATTTCTTGCTTGGCCCAGTCCAATGCTTGCGAGGTCTAGTCTGCCTGGTCATCATGTTTGCACGCGGGAAATGACCCCAGCTCCCGCAGATAGTCGGCGAGCCAATCAGCCTCGGCAGGCACGTTCACAAATCCATTTTCGATGGTGCTGGTGACCGAGTGCATCCGCATAATCTTGTCCATCGTTGGTTCATATTGGGTCACACCATGAACTCCATCCCGGATCAGTTCCTGGATCAGTTGGGTTCCCGATGCCTTGTCTTCGATCAGAATATTGCTTGGCTTAAAACGTGCGGCCTGCTCCCAGACGGCGCGCTTTAGGTCGGGATAGTCCAGATGCCGGCGTAACACGTGTAGTAGATAGAGTTTTTTATTCTTGCGGCCCCACGTTGTACAGACGCTAAAATCGCTCAGCTCTGTGCTCTTGTTAGCTGTGTCCCAGCTCTGAATGATCATGTCAAATTTGGCGGGCTGTTCTCCGGGCGTATAGCGTCGAAACCATTCAAGCTTCACCATGCCACCACCGAGCGGCGCCGGTGATTGCTGGTATTGCCCGGCGAAGTTGTACTCACCAAGCGTGCGGCGCAGATGGTGCAGTAGTTCGAGCGGCTCGCGGTCCGGGTGCAAGGCTTCGCCAATATGGCGACGAACCGTGCGCGATGGACCAAAGGGAACCTGGATGATGTGGGTTCCGAGGCCACACGACAGGCGCGACGTTCGATTCGATCTTGAATCGAGCGCCTGTAGCGCCAGTTCGGATCATTCCTGACACGCCGCTGAAACTGGAAGAGATCATCCACAAGGCGCTGGAGAAAGACCGCAACGTTGGCTGTCAGTCTGCCGCCGAGTTGAGAGCCGATCTGAAGCGGGACACGGAGAGCGGCAAGACCGCTGCCCCAGCATCCTCCGCGCATACCACTAGCAGTTCCGCCGTCATCACCGTCGCGAAGCAGCACAAATTGGGAGTCGCGGCTGGCGTAGTTGCCGTCTTGATTGTGCTCGGCGTGTTGGTTTTGGGATTCATTCTGTCGTGAGCCGTGGTCCTTCTGCACCCTTCCAGAACTTCAGCATTACGCAGGTCACCAATCTGCAATTCACCCACCCCGGCAAAATGGCACCCACTGCGATTTCGCCGGATAGCAAGTTCGTGCTCAGCATTGCCGACGACGGCAGGTTTCAAAGCTTATGGCTCCGCAACGTGCCCACGGGTAGCGTCAGATGATTTGCTGTGAAGTATCTTTCGGGACAAATTCGGCTCCGCCACTGCCCCCGCCGGGTTTGGTCTTGGGCCCGCCCCCGCCCGCGTCCTCGGCGGCGGCGGTGGTCAGGCGGCGTTTTCAGATCTTCAGCTTTCAGTATTTTGCCAACGGGTCGTAGCCAACCAATTTATATAGTGTATAGAGGCTTCCAAAGCGTCGGATTAGAGTTTTCGCACACATCATTCCCGGAGCTTGGTCAATGATTGTGGATGTGAGCTTTCCTTTAGAATTAAGCAAGGATCGCAACTCTCGCAAAAGTTGCTCATCTGTTTTGTGGTTGGCAAGAGTGCCTAGCCTCTCCTGCGCCATAGCAAAAATCTCAGGATCGACAATGCCTTGGTGAGCGCCGGGGGTTATCACCCACTCTGTTCTTGATCTGGCGACGCTCGGGCTTCCTAGTCTGTTGGTCGTTTGGTTGAACACGACGCACCCAATGTACTTTGGATGCGAAAGCATCGTAGTCACCACCGAATGCGTCCATCGCTCGTTCTTGGCACTTGGAATTCCGCGCCGATTGAGGTTCTGTGCGATCGCGTGTAAGCTCGATCTGTTTAGAGTGAACATTCGAAAGATCTCTCTGACTTGTTCTACCTCTTCGACGGGTCCGGGAACCAGAATCACGCGATCCGTGATGATGCTTTTCCTCTCACCCTTGGCAAGCATTTGTTTGGGCATGCCATCGGGCGAAACCAACATGCGCCGGAACCCGTAGCCGGGAGGACCGCCTTGTTTGAACCCAAGCTCCGCCAATCGTTTCTGTCCGGCGAAGACTTTGACACCCAACTCTCGACTGTATTCCCCGGCCATCATCCTTTTAACGGATTTCATAATCAAACTTGGCAAGCTGCCATCATTGCTAAAGGTCTCCGCGCAATAGTGAACCGGAACGCCTGCTGATTTGCACAGAAATTCATAATGAGCAGATTCGTCGATATCTTGGAATCGGCCCCATCGGGTAACGTCATAAACCAGAATCGCCTTGTAATCGACACCCCCCGCTGTGACATCCTGCAACAATTGCCGAAGACCAGATCGCCCTTTAAGCCGAACCCACTTTTTGCAGGATCGGAGTACGTTCGGGTTATCGTAAAACCCTGCTTTTCAGCGTATTCCAGGTTGGCGCTTGCTTGGTTCTCGTGAGAGTACTGCTGGTGTTCGGTGGACTTGCGGAGATACTGAGCGACAGGAATTAGATTTGTAGGCATGTACCCTCCTTTGAGAGCATATCGGCAATATTTGGAGGAACTTTAGCGGGAGATGGGTGAAGGACTTCCCGCTAGGGAGCTTGATTTCTCCTCCCAAATCCGCCTAACCGTTGCGTAAAACTCCGAAAGGCACTCCAGTCTTACGGCTTCACGAAGGAATTGACTGCCACTTCGCAGGCGAAGGGAATTCCATTGTCCGGTCTTAGGGGCTACGTAGTAGCGGAGCACACGGTCGTATCGACGATTCAAAAGACAAATAAGGGTAACGTAATCGCGTTCCGCAGGCGCTGGGACTGCCACCCAACGGAGCTTCGCCACGGTACAGTCTTGGCCGCAAAACAGGATCGAAACCATGAATGTATCGTCGATCTGCAATACAGAACGCTTACCTCTACGGGTGAGATTTACAACTATGTGATCCGGGAACAGCGTTTTAAGTTCATCTCCAAGAGCCCGCCGAAGGCAGGCGGATCGTTGCCCTTGTTCCACCCTGAAAACGTGCTTAGCTTCAAGTTGATAGCCGACTCTCTCGTACAATCCGCGATATGTACCGAAATACTGTTTAATGGTGTTTACGCAGGGCATCCCACGTGCCTTTTTAAGAAGATTCTCGCTCAGTCTTCCCTTTGCTTTCAGTAAGCGCCGAGCTCTAGATAGAATTTTCTCGGCAGACCAATGAGAATCCCGCATTCTTTGCAATGTAGCTTGGGCGCGGTCAAATGTTTGTTGATCCACAATGGGAGGGAAAGCGAGTGGTTTCCTTATCCAGAATTGAGGATCTACATGTTTGATAGGCGAGTGAAGGCGACAGGTACGCCGGTGCCAGATGTTGCTGCCAATGTATTTCGGATTCGATAAAATGTCGAGGACAGTTACATCGTTCCACTGCCTTCCATTCAGTAGAACGCCCTTACGATCGAGTGCGCGAACGATCTCCGTGCATGAGCTTCCTTCCGCAGCCAATGAAAATATCATTCGCACGCCATCGGCTTCTTTACGAGGTCCGACGACTAAAGTGATGCGGTCAGTTTTGAGACTCTTCTGTTCTCCCTCTTTTAATATCAGTTTGTGTTTTCCATCAGCCGACACCATGCGTCTCCGATAACCGTAACCCGGAGGTCCACCCATCAAGAAGCCCAACTTCGCGAGCCCAGTTTTTCCTAGAAAAACCTTCTCTCCCAATTCCCTGCTGAATTCAGCGGCCATGCTTCGCTTCAAAGCCTTGACAATTGCACTGGAGGCGCTACCGTCGTTGTCAAATTGCTCGGCGCAATAGTGAAGCGGAATGCCTGAACTTACGCACATGAACTCGTAATGCGCTGCTTCGTCGGGATTTTGGAATCGTCCCCACCGACTCACATCGTAAACAAGTATCGCCTTAAATTTTGCTTCACCGCTGACAACGTCTTTTAGTAATGCGCTGAGGCCTTTGCGATGCTTGATGATTACTCCGGTCTTACCGGGGTCTTCATAGACCTTGATGATTCCGAAGCCGTGTTTCTTCGCATACCCTGCCATTTGGAGCCGTTGATTGGCAATCGAATACTGCTGATCTTCATCAGACATCCGAAGGTATTGGGCGGCAGGAATTAGTTGATCATTAGGTCTTCCGCAGCGATGGGCAGAAGGAATGGGAACGGCACGAGTCATTTAGAATCTCCATTTCTGAATAGGCCTCCGTAGTATGCGCGAACGCGATAGAGAACCTCGAAGCTTGTGAAGCTCACGTAGTCGAGTTGCAAGGTGCCTATATGGACTTGCGAAAGCACCGAGCAAACGGAGTGACGGGTTGATCCTTTGGGTCGCTTTCATTTGTCGCAACATGCCGAAACTTCGGCACCCTGCCGAAATCCCGGCATCTGCATGCTTCTCCAAAAGAATTTCTCCTTTAGCTTTCAACCGTTTGCAATCGGTCTATCGATGGTCCTTCAGCTGCCGATAGTACGAACCGGATGAAACCGCAGTCAGAGTCCATGGACTTGCAGCCTGATGATCGATACGGCTACGCCAAAGGGCAGTTGCGGGCACGCCGCCGGGATTTGGAGAGCCTTGACTCGGAATATCAAACAACTGGTATCGCGTTACCGGAATACCTTAGCTGTCGTCGCTCACTTTTGCAGGCCATAAATGAGCTCGAACAGATGCTTTCAGACTGATGTAGGCCGCATGCCAGTACATTCCGTAGTTGATCTCAGCAATCGCGTTGTCCTTACTGTGTTGAGCGGAGTCGTGACATTTCGCGAGGCGACCGCGCAAGTAACAAAGCTGCGCGCTGATCCCGCGTTCGATCCAGGTTTCTCAGAACTGATTGATCTCAGCGCTGTTTCGGAAATCCAGATGAGCTATGCCGTTCTAAAGTCACTCATGGAAATCGACCCATTCTCGACGACTTCAAAACGGGCCTTAGTAAACCCTTCCCCCAAGTCAATCTCCGGAGCCGCCCTGTTGTACCGAATAATGCAAAGCGATGAGGTTTGCGTCCAAGTCTTCGCTTCGACGGCGGAAGCACTGCGCTGGCTAACCTTTACGACGTAACCGAAACTTCACACCTCTAGACGAGGAATATCGAGTAGATTTGGGAAGCAGGGCTATTGGTACTGCGGATTGTCTCCAGAGGCTATAAGCCCCTCTACATTGCACAGTGGACAGCCTTTACGAACCCAATTCTCGATGCGTGGCGCCTCGCGATGTCCGTCTGAAACCCTTGCCAACCGGCAGGAGACATACTCTTTCCCGCCACAGTATGGACAGACTTGACCTATCCCAATCTCGAACATGCTGCACTTCATTCTTGAAGGAAGCGCGTCAACAGCGAACCGACTTTAACAGAGGATAAAACGGTTGTTCACCGCCCGACGAATTAGTTCGGTATTCGTAACATGATGTTCGCACTGAAAATCGTGCAAAGCTCACACTCGCGTGGACGGCAGCTCTAGAATGCGCGGGCGGGCTCTGGAGGACAATTTATAGCCTCAGGCCAGAAAACAGAAAAATTCGCGATGACGCTTTGCGGACCCGACAGCCCGTACAGTTGATATTGGTCGCCATCTCGGCTGCAATTGCAATCCTCAATTTTCAAAATCTCGTCCGCGACATTCGGGTCATACGGATTTAAATATCGAGCTCCGCGCAGATTCCTTTTCCCTTTTCCCAAATGATCGGTTTGATGGCGGGTGTTCGTCTGGGAATTTATGCTGGCCGCTGCTCTCAACTATTTCCTCGCCTGCGCCACGTTCCACTCCGCCGCTCCCTACGACAAGAATTTCAATCGACGAAAGATGAATTCGAAGCGCGTAAGTTCCGGGCCATGCGGGTCAAAGAAGGGAGGCTCTTCCATGATTTCAGTCTTTCCGCTTGGACGAATTGTTGCGACTCTAGGGTCGCTCGCCGCGCTGGATCGCGCGAACCAGTCCGCTATGTTTTTCCTAGCGCGCCATGCGCGAGGGGATTGGGGCTACCTTGATCGACAGGATATCGCAGAGAACGAGGCCGTATCCTTGCGTCTTTTAAGCATCGCCAGACTCTGCTACCCGAATTCGGCCGCGAGATGGCTAGCGTTCGAAGGACGCTGGAATGCGTACCGGATGGGAACTTTGACTGGTCGCCCCACAGGAACTCGGCCATTCTCGGAAAACTGGCGAATCATGTTGCGGTCTACCTGCCTTTGCCGAGTCGCACTCATTGACTAATTTTTCAAACTATTGCTGGCGAGACCAGCGGTAGACAATGCCTGCCCCCAACAAAAGATTGTTTTGCCGGTCGTTGACACCATTCTTCGCGGAGGTCAAATAATAATCAGCTTGAATGACTCGGACCGCGAAGCGGGCGTTGACGGGCAAATCGATGCCGCCACCCACGCGGAAGGCGAACATCGTACTCCCATCGGCCGCACCCGCGACTCCGCCGCTCGAGTGGGCACCGCCCAAAAGGATTTGGGCAAAGGGCTGCAGGGCATGGGGGGCTTTCATCCAAGGCTCTGGAACCCGGTAACGCAACCCTGCCTGATAAGAAACTAATGTAAGGGAATTGTCCGCCACGGGCGCACTGCCGGTATGTTCCGCAGTTATCTCAGCAACTATAGCCCAGCGAGGGCGGAATTCGACTGAGCCGGAGATTCCGCCGCCATTGAGACCAAAGCATCCGCAATCTCCAGGCTCAGCGTTGGTCCGCACCCAGTCATACGTAATGGCCACATCGCCTCGCTGGGCGAAACCTATCGATGCTGCCTGGCCTGTGGCAAGGACTGCACTGCCGAGGATGACTCCAAAAAATATTGCGATCGCCCGCATGTCTATTTCTCCTCACTACACTCGGAGCTGAACCTACCGGTGCGGAAATTATCTCCGTCCGCCACTTGCCGGCGCCGGCCCTATCCTCGCCCCGAGATGTCCTGTGTAGTTCCTCATCAAGGCGAGCTGACGGTCGCTGTAAGGTTGGAGAAGGTTACCGCTTCTTCCTCTCCGCCGGTCGATGCCGTGAATCCGAGATAAGCAACCGCCGGCAACGATACCGGACCAGTAAATATCTGATAGCCGTCCATTGTCACCGTCATAACCCCGGCGGCAACGGTTACTACGTAGGAATGAGTTGCATTGGCGAACGTCTGGGCGGAGTAGTCAGTGCTGGACTGAGTGTCGAGGTTGCCGTTCACATAGCTCCAGGGATTCTCCCACAGATTTCCCGTCGCCGATCCTACCGCCATGTAAGGAACTGTAATCGGGTCGCAGGCGCCGTTTAGGCTATTGGCGGAGCAATCGTTTTGCAGTGCGCCTCCTTCGTCGTTGCCATTCTGGTAAGTATCCCAACCCACCACGAATCCTGCGATTCCCGCTGCCCCTATTCCTTCACCGAGGTTGCCGATCGATGCGGTTGTCGCACCCTGGGAGGGATCGGCCAGGATCATCGTGAAGCCGTCGGCCGGATCTGTGCCACTGCTCATAGAGACTGTGAAACTGACAGTGAAATTGGCGGTGGAAATGAGCGTCGGCCAATAGACGGAAGCCCGCTCGCCTCCCGTGTCATTGACTAGCTCGATAGTGCAAGCGGTCGTGTCTTGATAGGGGACATCGCCAGCAACCGTGCCCGGGTTCGTGCCATTGAGAATCCAGTTCGTGGTTGAGTTGCACAAACCGCTTCCAGGGGTGGGGTCGCCGATCGAGCCCAGCGAACCCACGAACAATCCGGCAGTGTTGCTGGTAAGCGCATTGGTTCCGGGGATCTGCGTGCTGCCGTCGCTGGTACTGGTGACCACCACATAGAAGATCCCCCCAGAAGCGGTGCTCGGCACGTTTTGCAAGGTAACGGAAGAAGTCGCAGATCCAGTGACGGTCGCCCCATTAAGATCGCCGCTCGAGACTGCGCCATCGGTCAGCGCGGTGGCCGTAGTTGCTCCGGGAGCGTACCAGTACCATTGATAGGCCGGAATACATCCGGTGCAACTGGCTGTTACGCTATAACTGGCCAAGGCATCGACAGCTATATACTCCGTCGTCGGCTGCCCCGTGATATTCATCGAAATGCCAGCGCCGACCGTCAGCATGGCGCGGTTGGATAAGGCCGTCCCATAGCCGTTGCTGACGATGACGTAGTAATTGTCTCCATCGTTGCTTTGTGCGGTGTTAGAAGACGGAACCGTATAGCTACTGGAAGTTGCCCCGCTCATGACCGTTCCGGCGGTAGTTGCCATGGAGGAGGAAAACGGCACCCAATACCATTGATACGTCAGTTCGTGTGGCGACGGACCGCCACCTGAGGCGGTGACGGTGAATGTTGCGGTTCCGCCTACGGCTGCGGTCTGCGCACTCGGTTGGATGATGATCGTGGGAGGCAGGGCGGTGTCGGTGTCAGTAACGGAGAGCGTCGCTGCGGTGCTGGTCAGGCTCGTATTCGTGCAGTTGGTATCTGTTACCGTTGCGTAGTATGCGGTTCCGTTGTCGGCGGTGGTTAGTGCCCCGGTAGTATAGCTGCTGGAAGTTGCGCCGACGATGGCGCTGCCATTGGGAGGCGCTCCCGTATACCACTGGTAGCTGAGTGTGCCGGTTGCGTTGGCGGAGACCGAGAAGGTGGCCGTCTGCGTGGCATAGACGCTCACCGACGCGGGATTCGAAGTGATCGCCGGCATGGTTGAACTCACAACGTTGAGAACTGCAGCGTTGGAGGTTACCGTACCGGCCGAGTTGGCTACATTGCAGGTGTAACTGCCGTCGCTGGCGCTAGTAACATCGTTAAAGGTAAGAGTGTTTCCGGTTCCCACCAGAGACGCGCCCTTGTACCACTGATAGCTGCTGGCATAACTGGCCGCGATGGTGAAAGACGGACTAGCGCCTGAACAAACATTTTGGCTGACCGGTTGCGTCGTGATGACTGGCAGGCTGATGATTACCGTCGTAGTGACAAAGACTGACGGGTCATCTACGCTGGTCGCCTTGATCGTGTAGGTTCCAGGCGTGTCGGGAGGGGTCCACACGCCGGCCGAAGTAATAGTACCTCCCGTGGCGCTCCAAGCTAGATTGTCGGTTGCGCCACCGCTGGCGGTGGCGCTGAAGTCCATGGTTTCAGGAGCCGAGGTCTGGTTGGCCGGAGTAATCGGCGTAATGCTCACGCTCGTCGGGGTTGCCGTGAAGGTGGTGCTCGCCGTGTTTCCGCCACTGCCGGTAACGGTCAGCGTGTAGATCGTCTGAGCAGTGACTCCTGACGTCGGATAGGAGTTTCCGCTTGTAGCGGAGGTCGTAATATCCGAACTGCCAACGCCGGCCGTCCCGATCATGCCCGTCCCACCCGAGAAAGTGGGAGTCAGGTTGATGGATGCGTTATAAGGCGGCGTCGCCGAACTGCCTACCAGGCTCTTTGCGATCGGGATAGTGTTGGACACAATAAAGCTTTGTGCGACGACGGGGGCTGGCGCATAAACGCTATTGCCAGCCTGGTTCGCGTCGATGGTGCAGGTTCCGGCGAGCAGGAAAGTCGCGGTTGTTCCCGAGACCGTACACACGGCTGGGGTGGTCGAACTAAACGTGACGGTGAGACCGCTCGTAGATGTTGCGTAGAGCGTGATCGGCGTGCCGACGGTCTGGGTTCCAGGATTGGCAAAGGTGATGGTCTGCGCTTGGCCGTTTACCGTAAAGCTTTGCGGAACCATAGCGGCTGCGGCGTATGTGCTATTGCCAGCCTGGTTCGCGTCGATGGTGCAGGTTCCGGAGGTAAGCAATGTCACAGTCGTACCCGAAACTGTGCACACGCCTGGGGTGGTCGAACTAAACGTGACGGAGAGACCGCTTGTGGATGTTGCGGAAAGCGTGAGCGGCGTGCCGGCTGTCCGGTTTCCGGGATTAGCGAAGGTGATGGTTTGCGCCTCGCCATTCACCGTGAAGCTCTGCGGGACCATGGCGGCTGCCGCGTAGTCGCTGTTACCAGCCTGGTTCGCGTCGATTGTGCAGGTTCCCGTGGCGACGAGAATGGCTGACATGCCCGAAACCGTGCATACGCTAGGAGTGGTCGAAGTGAAAGCGACGACGAGGCCGCTGGTTGATGTTGCCGAAAGCGTGACCGGAGCAGCGACAGTCTGAGTTCCGGGATTGGCGAAGCTGATGGCCTGCGCTTCGCTGTTCACCGTAAAGCTCGTCGTGGTGCTAGCCGCGGTATAGTTTCCGCTGGCCGCCTGGCTGGCTGCGATGACGACAGTGCCAGTGCCTGTGAGGACCACGGTTCCGGTATTACCAACGGTTGCCGGGCCGCTCACCAGCATATAGGTGATAGTGCCGCTTGATGCCGAACTTGCCGAGACCGTGAAGGGCGGGTTGCCATACGTCTGGACCGGGATGGAAGCAAAGACCAAACTCGGGGTCAGTGGCAGTATTGTGAGGGTAGCCACGCTGCTTGTAACCGACCCGGCCGCATTCGTCGCCTTAACTGTATAAAAAGAGTCGCTTCCAACGGTCGTCGTTGCCGGAGTCGTGTAAGAACTCAATGTAGCGCCGCTAATCGCTGTCCCGTTGAGATACCACTGATATGTAAGCGGGGCAGTGCCTGCGGCGGTTACGGAAAAGGAGCCGGTCTGCCCGACATACACGGTCAGATTGCTCGGTGGAGTCGTGATAGACGGCGGCGTATCCAGCGTTAACGTGCACTGGTGGCTCGATGCGGACCCGGCTGCGTTGGTTGCAGTCACGGTATAGACGGCGCCATTCATGGTGCTGGTAGTTTCCGAAATGACGTACGTACTGGAAGTGGCTCCGCCAACGGAGTTTCCATTCAGATACCACTGATAGCTAAACGGGCCAGTGCCCGTGGTAATTGCAGTAAAAGTAACTGGCTGCCCAACAATAATTGTTTGTGACGAGCCTTGAGCGATGGTGACCGTGGGCATGAGATCGCCCCAGCCTCCGCCACATCCAACCAATATCAATGCCGCAGCGATTGCGACCGCGGTAAGCAAGGCAATCCGGCATCGGATAAGTGCAGAAGCATTGATTATCGTGTCTCCAAACGTGCGCAGCGAATCGTGTCCCACGATTGAGGAACTATCTCCGAAAGATGGGAATGTAACTGTGCGCAAATTGGTCACTCGAACTCCGTCTTCTCCCCAGCCCTTCAGTTTCAAGATCTGCACTCTCGATCGGATTTACGATCTGGTGCGCGACGCCATGTGACGAAGGGAACGGTTCGTAGAGCTGGCATGTCAAATCCGCCCAGAATCTTTCCCGCTCGTTCGAAACTGCCTTAATTGGACCAGGCTTGTTGCGTCTGCATGCGGCAACTTCAGCTCGGCCAACCAATTGGGCGATGCGCAGCGGGGAGTGCCGTTCTGGCGGCGGCACCGCGCGGACCACCCGAATCCCAGTTAAGAATCAATTCTTACTAATTTCAGGGCCGAGACAAAGTTACGATTGTCACCAAGTCGAGGTGTCACCCGTTGCGCGTCGGATTTGCGAGACGGCATCGACCTGCTTACAAGGCAGATGCCTTTGTATGTCGGCCACAGCAGCAACTTTTTTGAGCATCGTCCTCACGATTCTGCTTTTGGCGAAGCCCACTCATTTTCAGAAGTACCAGGGGGGACTAGATCGCGCCCCTGCTCACTAGGCGCAGACGTGGCGCCAGCAAGTGCCAAGCAAAGACTGCCTCTGCCTTGGTGAAGTTGCTGTCCGTCAATGCATCCGCATCGTGCACGATGAGTCCTGAACGTCGAGCTTGTACGGGTTGTCGCGATGAAACTGCGACACGGATCGAATACCGTAAGGCGACAGAAACTCGCGTTCGTCCAACATGAAGTTCAGAATGCTCCGAAGTCGTTCGGTCGTCGCGATTGAAAGCAATGTGCGTTCGCCCCTGCCCTCAGAGCCCATACCCACCCTCCGTTCGTGCACGCCTGATATTTCGTTCCACTCGAAAGAAACGGCAGCCGTAGACTTCGGGCCGTCCCGACTCGTCAGGAAAAAGACGTAGGAAAGCCAGCGTCCGTCGGGAGAGAAATGTCCATCGTAGTGAATGGCCGTGATCGTCTAATGGCCAGAGGCCGAAAGGGCTTGCATCTGGATACTCCGGTTCAACCCGCTGGAGGAGTCGCAGGGTTTGCTTTTCCCGGGCGACCGAGCGCCGGATCCGGGGTGGACGGTTCGCCGGGGGTACGAGAGGGATACGGAATGGTCTCTCCAGATTTCGGGCTGGGTGGGCTCATCTTGTCCGATGGTCTCAGCCGGAAGATGACTTTTCCGCCTTGATAAACTATCAAGCCGCCGGAGGGCGCGTCCGAGCTTCTGGTCTTTGGGTGGATTGGCGGAAGGCTCGGGTCGGCCTGACTCTTCTCGGGCTGCGGTGCAGTGGCATCCGGCTTAGGGGTCACCAGTAGCGTCGGAGGTGCCTCCGCTTTCTGCGAGACAGAGCCCGTAGGCGGCGGTCCCTTTGTGTGTGCAGCCCGCCACCTAACTCGGCCGAGCATCCAGCCCAGCAACAAGGCTAGAGCAATCACGAGAATGAACAGCAACTGAGTCAACGAATCCCAAACCCGGAATTGGGCAGTCTTCACCTCGGGCGAACGGACCCCGAATGCCGCAAAACGAGCAACCGTGCTATGGTCAACGGTTCGCGGCTCCTCCTCTGGCGGGGGAGTTGAGAATTCGAGGGCACAGTCAACATTGATCAAGATTTGCCGCGAAAGAGCCTGCAGAGTTTGGATATCACGGTCCCCGAAGGCTTTGGGAAGGGGAGAGAAAATCTCAAGAAGTCCGACTAGTTTCCCCCGTTGCAGTGCGGGAAAAATGAGGAAAGAGCGAATGCCAAGACGCCGGCACGCGACGACGTCGACGCGAGAGTCAGATTCGGTGTCGTCGCAACCCTGTGCATTGCTGTTCTGCATGCAGTCAGCAGACAGCTGTGGACCTGGATTCAAACGCGCGCCCAGCTCCGGAGCACTCTTTCCCGTGGTGGCACGGCAGACCATGTCCTCTCCGCGCAACAGAGCGATTGCGGCCGCGCTCGCATTTGTCGCCATTCGCGCTCGTTCGACAATATCCTTGAGTGCTAGGTCGAGGGCCAAGTCTGCCGACACCGCACCGACGCCATGCTCGGCTAGCGTGGTCGCCAAATGCGACAGGAAGACCCCAGAACTTCGATCGTCTTCTTCGGGAACCGGTTCTTCGGGAACCTCGACGCCACTTGACAGACCGATATCTACTTCAGTGGCGTTGGCCAGGTTTCGCGTACGGTCGACAATCAGATGCATCGCCTCATCCAGCTCGAGCTCTCCCCTGGTGATCAACCGTCCGACTTCGACCATGGCGGAGAGCGACTCACCATCCATCTGACTCTGCTGTATCGTAAATGCGCTTGCCAGCAGCTTCTGGAAAGAGTCCCGATCAAGGGTGGCGGAGGTACTCATAGCCGGGATGCTTCGATTCTGCGGCTGCAGAACTGGGTGGCTTTGGCGGGCGAGCGGGCGAACCAGTTTGGCGGCCAGCAGTGGCAGTCTCTCACCGAGGGAATGCACTGTCAATAGGGCATATTTGACAGGGGCAGCGTTTGACGGGCCCCTTGTTTCACCCAGTCATGAGAGGTGCATTCTGTTGCACAGGAAGACCTTAGGCTCAGCGCAACTGAGGTCTGGGAGCATGCCTTGTCCTTACATCCAAGAATTGAGAACGGAGCAAAAGGCACCGTTGCGTGTCATTGCACCTATTTTGAGGCAGTCCTGAGGTTTCCGCCGCAAACATCGGGCACAATCTTCAGTCGGACGGACAGCCGTCATTACACTAGTTGGCCGGAAGAGCCAAGCCACTGGGCACGGCCCAGATCGCTTTTTCCGCTACTGCAACTTCGCGTACTCGGTTTTCACTTCTTTCAGGATGGGAATGTCGGCGTCAGCATCTTTCCAAAGCGTAAGGAAATCCAGGTAAGCTCGGCGAGAATTTTGTAAGTCTCCTGAGGACTTGTAGGCGCGAGCTAGTCCTAGATGAGCCAGCGCTCCGAGCGGATAATTCAACACTAGACCCGGCCGGTCGGTTAACTTCCTGAATTCCGTCGCTGCTCTTGGACCCTTCCCCATCGCCAGGTAGGCTTGCGCGCGAAGATAGGCTGGATAAAGAGTTGGGACCGCCGTTGATCCAGGATTTGCAAGCTCGAGAGGAGTCTCGACCCCAAGATCGTCGATGGCTTTCGAAGGTCGCGCTTGCCGCAGATCGATCTCCGCACGAATAGCGGGAAGCCAATATTTCTGGACAATTGTGCCCTCGGGCCAGTTTTTGTCTAGCTCCCGGCAAAGGGCCTCTGCCTCGATGGCATTTCCCATTTGAACTAGAGCAACAGCGGTAAGCGTTGCGACATCCTGCCCATGCGACAGCTTCTGAGCCTGGAAAATATATTTTTGAGCCCGCGCGAACTCTCCGACTTCGCTCTCGCGAAGGGCTGCCTGAACCAAGTAGCTGGCGGCCAATTCCTTATTTCCGTCGCGTTCCATCAGATTTTCGGCGGCGCGTGAAAACTCTCGGGCCTTTTCAAATTGTCCGTGATAGGCCGCAGTATTGGACTGCTCCGAAAGAAGAAGCGCCTGAGCGCCGGGCAGATCGGATGACTGCTGAACGAGGCGTTCCATTTCTTTTTCGTTGTTACGAAGAAAGGCTATCCAGTAGTGCACTTGCAGCAGAGAATCGGTCTGCAAGCCTCGTTTGTCGGCTTCCGCCAAAACCGCGTAGGCTTCTTCGACCCGGTTCAAAGCAAGCAGGCCTACTGCCAAATTTATGTACGTCGAAGCTCTCGACGGGTCGAGCAGCAGAGCCTTGCGAAAGTTTTGGACCGACTGCTCATAGCGGCCGAGTTCGCCTTCGTCGTTGGCCAAATGGTTGTAGGCGCCCGCAGAATCTGGGTAGTTCTGAACTGCCACAGCGTAGGCTTCTGCGGCCTTTTCCAAATCGCCGGTTACATACGAGTAGTAGCGAGCCTCAATCGCCTCCCGTTCGGCTTCAGTCACGCGATCCCTAAGATCGTAGGCTTTGGTAGCATTCTCCCGGGCAAATTCAGAGTCTCCGAGATTGTGGTTGATTGTTGCCAGCGCGCTATAAGCCATGGCAAAGTTTGGATCCAGTTCGATGGCTTTCTTGAAAATCGGCAGCGAGTCGCGGTCGCCCTTTTTGTCCCAAGTGGATAGAGCCAAGCCATACGCATTGAGAGCATCCAGCGAAAACGTCGTGGCCTGCTCAAGCGGCGTATCGAACTTCTGCACGGTGGCGAGCGATTCGCCGAGTTCGGCCCGCAGCTTGGATGCCGCTGCGCCCAAACTATCCAACACCTTCTCCTTCGACGGCGCCGTAACCTGTTCCTCGGCGAGCGTGTTTCCGTTGTTACAATTTACAGCTTTCAAGCCTACGACATATTCGGAACCGAGACGGCCGATCGCTCCGGCAAGATAGGCCTTGCTGCCGGCACGCTGACAAAGCTCGCGGGCCAACTCGGGCGTGAGCCTCGTACCGGCCGGCTGAGTCATCTGTTGCAAAGTCTTCGCGACTCGGCTGTCGGCGAGTACATTCAGGAAGGGCGACTGCCGGAGGGAAACGCTGAGAGCCGTCTTCAACGTCTCATCGAAAACCGCGTCGCCCGTGCTGTTGGCAAAGTCGGAGAGGACGATGGTGTCTTTGTGAGACAGTGGTTTGTTTCGGCGTGAACGGTAGTAAAAC
>JBAUVJ010000116.1:0-14542 GCA_049583165.1 Candidatus Sulfotelmatobacter sp.
ATTGAAACCTGTTCGAGTGGAACGCCGGCTAGCAGCATCTCGACCGCAAATGTGTCTCGAAACATGTGAGGATGGCAACGCTTTGGCAATCCATCATCGCCCCGTAGGTTTGCAATCTTGAACAGTCGCCGAAAACTTCTCTGCCAATTGCCAACCACGGACTTAGGCGAGCCGTTGCCGGACCAAAAGAAGTACCGCGGATTTGGACTGGGGCCGGGCGGAATGTTTCTCAGGGCCTCCGCAACATCTGGAGGGAGCGGAACGTAGACCGGACTGCCGGTCTTGGCACGATACAAAAACAATTCGCCGTGTTCATTCAGCCGACGCCGTTCCAGGGTGACAGCATCCCTGATTGCCAGTCCACTCCAACGCATTAGCAACGTAAGAATGCGGAGGCGTGTTGCTTGGTTTCGGCATTCCACCCAACCTCTGGGCTGATAGATGTAAGTTGCGTCCATGATTTTGTCGAACTCGGACGCAGGAAAGTAATCCGTAGGAGGACCATCGGCTCTTATTCGCCCCAGCAGAACAGCGGGATTGGACTTGATCGAGCCGAGGCGCAAGCAGTAGTAGAAGAATCCAATCAACCGTTCTTGTTTCTTTTTCTTCGCAAGAGGGCCATCGGTCCAAGTATCACGAAAGCCTTCCAGATCGGCAGTCGTGATCTCAGTGATGTGTGTGAACCCGCAGGAAGTGGCCCATGCGAGGAACTGCTTCTCAAAGATTGTGGTCAGCTTGTCGAGAGTGGAGTCGGCCAGATTTTCGTTGCGCTTGCTGTTCAGAAATCGTGCAACCGCCTCCTTGACCGTTGCAAGAACAGGCTCCGGCCGAGAGGCCTCGTCTAGCCCTTTCTGCTTCGCCTCATACTCCTCTTCCAGTTTGCGTTTGAAGTCTTCGGCTTTTTCCCAACTACGGGTCTTGGCGCTACGTCGGATGAAGGGGCCATCCGATCCGAGAATGCCGTTGATCCACTTCGGGCAACGACAACGCTTGTAGTTGATGTCGTCGGAAGGGCAGGGAGAATAGTGGCGGGAGTAAACCGAGAGCATGGAGTCAGCACCTTTGCCGAATCCATTGTACGTTTATTGTACGATTGTTTCTACTGTTTTATAACTACTGTATTATCAGTAGTTTATATTGGTGGAGGCGGCGGGAGTCGAACCCGCGTCCGAAAGTGTTACTGGTCAAGAGACTACATGCTTATTCCGGTTCATGCCCCAGGCGTTGGTCGCCATTGCTGGCGATTCCCCCGGGACGTTCGCGGCCCACGCTCAGAACGGACAAGAAACGCTGGCCGCTAGCCTGTGATCTTAACCTCTCATCCCAGACGTAGAAGAGAAGAGCAGCCCCCTGTGTGACGCTCGCTCACCGCCCAAGGGCGAAGCGGTGGAAAGCGGCTGCCTAATTAATTAGGCTGCGTATGCCATTTGTTGATTGGCAATTATCATTTTGCACGCGATTACGGGTGTGTGCACCCCGGCATGCCTCTTGGCCGCAAGCATCTCCGTCGAAGCCGTGACGCCCCCACTGGTGGGTTTGGCCTTACTCAAAGAACTACCTCCAGACTAGGGCGAGCTTGTGTGGAAGTCAAATTACTCATTTATTAGAAGATGTTGCCTGGTGGAAAGTTCACTTTTCCCATTTCGACGTCGGAATGACCCAACGTTGCTTCTAGTCAAGAAGAAAAGACAGGTGGGGGAGTGACAAGGTTTGAACCTTAGTCACTGCGGACAAGTGAGTAGAACCGCTCGACCAAGGACGCACTACCCGCCGGCCTATCCAGCCCCCGAAGGCACTGGAGCACTCTTCGAGGCCGCCTGATTTGCAAGCCTCTTCTGAAAGTTTGCCTTCACGTCTGTCCACTCGCTATCCAGGAATGCTGAAGTAGACCGAGTCGCGCACTCTGCCGGTCCACGTAATCACATGCCGTCGCAACGTGCCTTCTTCCTTGGCCCCGATGCGAAGAATCGCGTTGCGCGATCTTTGATTTAGCGCATCGGTTTTCAGTTCGACGCGCAGGCATCCCCAGACTTCGAAGGCATGCCGCAGCATCAGATATTTGGCTTCCGTATTGAATGCGGTGCGCTGCCACGCCGGCGCGATCCAGGTGGAACCAATCTCCGCCCGGCGATTGGCGCGGTCAATGTTCATGAAGCGAGTGCTGCCGATTACCTGTCCAGACTTGCGCTCGACCGTCGCAAATACCACAGACTCGCCGCGTTCCTGCTCGGCTAGCGCCTTTTCGACAACCTTTTCGAAATCGTCAGACGTTTTCATGCGGTAGGGAATCCACTGAAAGATGTCGTCGAGCCCGCCTTTTGCGGCATGCCAGAAGAGTTCGGCATGCTCGCGGCGAATCGGCTCTAGGCGGACTACGGAACCTTCCAGCATGATGGGAGCCACGATTTGCAGCGGCGTCAGGGACGAACTCATCGAGCATTTCCTTTCTTGCTAAGCATGCGTACCATTATCTTGCATCTCGCCGTCATTTATGGGCATCTGTAGTATGGCTTTATCAGAAAAGCTGCTAGATCCTTTTATCGAGGGCGTTGACCGGCGATGATCCTATCCGTCCAACACGGTATCAACAATCGCTGTCAGGAGTGTTGCCGGTGAAAACGCAGTGTCTGCCTTTCAGTCAGATCCCTCATACTACGAAGCTTTTCACGGATTTCCTGGCTTATTCCCCAAACGTCCAATCTTTTTACCCCCACTCACCGCACTTCAACGAATGGTTGCAGCCGGAAGCTGCCAATCTGAAATACGATCCCGCTCGTCGCGAGCGCATCAGCGCAATTCTCGAACGGCAAAACAAATCCTGGGACGCATCGCCGCAAACGCTGGCAAACCTCCAGCGCTTTCGCGGCGGTGCGGCTGCGATTGTCACCGGACAGCAAGTCGGCCTGTTCGGCGGCCCCATGTTCTCCTTTTATAAGGCGCTTAGCGCCGTCAAATTGGCGGAAAACGCTAGGGCGGCCGGAATCGAGGCGGTGCCGATTTTCTGGCTTGCCACTTACGATCACGATCTCGCCGAAGTCAATCACGTTTCCATTCCAGGGCCCGATGGCCTGCTGCGCACTCTGACCGCCTCTAGCCACAGTATCCCGGGCGCTCCGGTCAGCGACGTGCGCCTTGGAGAAGAGATCCTGTCCGTGGTGGAGGAAGCCGCATCGTTGCTGGGCGACTCAGAAGCCTCGAAAATTCTGCGTGAGTGTTATCGTCCCGGAGAAATTCTGGGCGGCGCCTTCGCGCGCTTCTATGCGCGGCTCTTCGCGGCATGGGGAGTGATTATCCTCGACGCTTCCGATCCGGAGTTGCATCGAATCGCGGCCCCTATTTATCGAGCAGCAGTCGAGCAAGTTGCAGAGATCGATGACGCGCTTCTGGCTCGCGGACGCGATCTCGAAACCGCCCACTATCACCAGCAAGTGAAAGTTACGTCTTCGTCCGTTCTGTTGTTTACTCTGCAAAACGGCGCGCGCACGCCGATTCAACGGCGCACGACCGGCGATTCTGCCGAATTCGTGATCGCCAGTGAGTCCGCTCCGGAGAAGCTCTCACCAGCGGAATTGCTGGAGCGCATTGCCTCGGCTCCTGAAAAATTCAGCCCCAATGTTCTCTTGCGGCCCGTGGTGCAGGATTATCTTTTGCCCACGCTCGCCTACACCGGAGGCGCAGCCGAGGCGGCTTATTTCTCACAGGCCGGCGCAGTCTACGAAAAGATTCTGGGCCGCGTAACCCCGATCGTGCCGCGCTTTTCCGCAACCGTGGTCGAACCCAAAGTGCAGCGCTGGCTGCGGCAATACGAAATTACAGTGCTCGACGCATTCCAGGGTCCCGAGGCGTTGCGCCACGCGTTGGCCGCGCGCACGCTTCCGGCAGATTTGCAGGCGGCCTTCGAACGAGCTAACAAATCGGTGGATGAATCTTTTTCTGGCTTACAGGAAGCGCTCGCCAAACTCGATCCCACACTGGTTGAGGCCAGCCAAACAGGAGCGTCAAAAGCGCGCTACCAACTCGATCGTCTCCGGGAACGCGCCATGGCAGCCGAATTACGACGCAGCGAGGTTGTCAGCCGCCACGCGGAATCCATCAGTCAAGCCCTCTATCCAGGCGATGCGTTGCAGGAGCGGGGCATCGCCGGCATCTACTACGTGGCCCGCCACGGAATCGGAATTCTCAACACAATCTACGATGCCATGCACACCGATTGCCTCGACCATCAGATCCTGGAGTTGTAAGAAAATCAGAACCAGTCTCGTGGCTAGTGGCTTTCGCTCGTGGCCAGCTAAGCCCCCAGCCCAATCATGATTGCGCCCGTGACCGTGCGCTGCCGTCGCCGGAACGTCGTTGACGATCGAATCTTTTTTCCCAGTGGCCCCGCCAACAGAATCACGATCAAGTCTGCGGAGGTATTCAGAACTACCGAGGCAGTTCCCAGCGCTACGAACTGCAAGAAAACATGCCCGGCCCCTCGGTTGACGAACTGCGGGATGAACGAAAGAAAAAACAACGCGGTCTTCGGGTTGAGCACCTCCGTCGCTATCCCCTGCCAAAGCGGATTTCGAGTCGTCGGGGAAGTGATTCCTTCGAGATCATCAGGGCAAGTTGCATCTTCCTTTCGCGCGTTGAGAATCATTCTCACGCCCAGAAAGCAAAGATAGGCCGCTCCCGCATACTTCACCGTCGAGAACGCCACGGCTGACTTGGCAAGGATAACGGAGACTCCCAGCGCGGCGGCGAACACATGCACCATCCCTCCAAGAAATGTGCCCAGGGCGGAGAGCACACCTTCGCGCTTCCCTCCCGCCAGGCTTCGGGCGAGCACGTACAGCATTCCCGGCCCCGGTGCGACGGCCAACAATACCGCAGCGGTGAGAAACAAAAACAGACTTGTCGAATCAAGCATGATGGAAAACATTTTACTGCACGGAATCGTCTCCGCCGCTCTGGCTGTCAGGTCCGCCCCGTGCGATACAGTTCCTCATGCTTCGCCGCAAATTATTGGCGCCGCCGATGCCTTCAGCGCGTTCCCTCCGTGACCGATTCATGAAAAAAATGTAATATCCAATCCAACCGCTAACGTGGAAAGCGGCGGTTTTGATCATATCCGGCGTTATGGTTTTTCCTCTAACAACCAGGGTGGTCGCAGGAGTCGCGCGCACGAAGGCCGCGGCGGTCTCTATTTGCAACCTCGCCCAAGCTCCGATCCTCGCGGCATTCCTGTTGCTCCAGCGTCATTCCAGCCGGCGTAATGATATCTACAATATTCTCTGGGCGGTTGTGTTCGGTTTTGCCACGATCAATATTCTTAGCCTTGCGGCTCGGCGCTTCGAGCCGAACCGCCGCGGGCTCACCTTCGGAGAGTTGATGGCCGTGCTCATCGTCCTGCTTTCCATCTTCCTTCTCGGCTGGGAACTGCTGAACGTCTGGAGCATCTTTCCTATCAAAATTAAGCGCTAAGCGCGCCGCCCACGTTTGCGGTATGATTCGCAAAATGGCGAAGAATTCCGGCAATTTCGAAGTCACCTGTCCTTGCTGTAGCGCCCTGCTCAAAGTGGATACGGAAACACGCTCCGTGATCGCCCACACCGCGGCGGTGAAGCCTCGAATGTTTAACGACATGGAAGAAGCCGCCCGCGCCATGAAGGAGCAGGATACCCGCCGCGAATCCATCTTCCGGCAGTCGGTTGAGGCGCAAAAGCATGCCTCCGAACTTCTGGAAAAGAAATTTCAGGAGGCGGTGAAGAAAGCCAAGGAATCGCCTGACACGGGAAAGCCCATCCGCGACTTCGATCTGGATTAGCGCTTCCCGGAATTGATTGTCATGCCGATTCGCCCCCTGCTTCTTGGTCACCGTGGCGCCCGATCAGAAAAATCTGTTACCGAAAACACGATGGAGTCATTCGATCTCGCGCTGGCGAGTGGATGCGACGGCTTCGAATTTGACGTTCGACTGTCGGGAGGCCACTGTCCCGTGATCTGCCACGACGAAATTGTGGGTGGCCTGGAAATCGTGCAGACCTCGGCCGAAAAATTGTCCTTGCCAAATCTTCGCGATGTCCTCAAACGCTACCAGGCATCGGGGTTCCTTGATATCGAATTGAAGGTAGCAGGATTGGAAAGCATCACGCTGGAATTATTGAGGGCATATCCGCCCACCCGTGGCTACGTAGTTTCCTCGTTTCTTCCCGAAGTGCTACACACCATTCATGATCTTGACGCCACAGTCCATCTTGGCCTAATTTGCAAGACGCGCGAGCAACTCAATCTGTGGCCCAAGTTGCCCATCGACTGTTTAATTGCACACTATAAGTTGCTCACGCGTGGAACCATCCTCGCGATCAAGCGAGCCGGCAAGAAAGTGTTTGTCTGGACGGTGAATTCCAGGCAAGGCATGGCTGGATTTGCCGATTGGAAAGTGGATGGAATTATTTCAGACCATCCGGAGCGGCTCGTTGCCGTCATCCGTGGCCAATCAAAATCTGGAGCCCGCAAATAAGCTGTTGCCTCAATCTGCGGCCGTTCCCAGTGCAATCTCAGCCTTGGGGACGGGCCGCAAGAACGCGGTGCGCTCCACCTCAAACGCTTCCAGGTTCGCACCCATCGTGTGCTCATTCCAGCCGAGAACTGCCCCGATGCGCAGGGCCGCTTCGCGGCTGCATGCTTCCGACCAGCATCCGCCGAGCGCCACGGGCACGCGGCGCAACAGCACATCCGCCAGCGTTACCGCGTACTCGCTGCGATAGGCTTCTATCACTTCCGCGACCACGTGCGAGGTATGCGGACAAATCGGCGCCCGCAACTCCGCGCTTACCAGCGCCATGCGGGCGATATCGGCGGCGCGCTTGCCATGCCACTCCAACATGCCGCGAGCCGATTCTTCGCTCACTGCTCCAATCCGCGCAATCTCCAGTACGGCGTCATCCAACATTGGATCCAGTACTTGCCCCGGCGCCATGGCCAGCGTGGTAGCTTCCGGAATGCGCAAGCCGATTTTGCGCGCGCACTCGCGGGCTAAGGAAGCTGCGGTCGTCAACTTGCCGCCAATCACGGAGATCATACGAGCCGCACCGTCACCGGTGTGATCGTGGAGAATGTGCCGACGCGTGACTGCGGAAGGTCGATTGCCTGGTGAATAAGGCAGTGGCCGGACACCCGCAAACGCGTGCGTCACGCTCTGTGCCGAAATCTTAGCCTTGGGAAACAGCTGCGCCAGCGAGCGAACCAGATAGCCAATCTCATCTGCCGAAGGAACCGATTTTCCCGGATCGCCGCTATCAGGAACTTCAGTTGTGCCCACTAGAACTTGATCGTTCCAGGGCAGAACAAAAATCGGACGACCGTCCGCAGCCTCCGTATAAACCGCGGCATTTGGCGAACCAGAAAAACGGGGCAGCACAATGTGCGACCCTCGAATCCCGCCAAGCATTGGCTTGCTCATGCGAATCGATGAGCGCTGGCAAACCCGGTCAGCCCACGGACCGCTGCAATTGATGACCCAGCTGGCGTCGACACGTTCATCGCGATCCGTAATCTGGTCGCGCAACAACACTCCGTGGATCCGGCCATGAGCTACATCCACCGCGAGCGCTTCCGTGTGATTGCGAACGACGGCTCCCGCTTCGACTGCTTCTCGCAGCCATTCCGCGACCAGGCGTTCGGGAAATTCGCACTGCGCGTCCTCATAATTAAAAAACGACCAGCGATGCCCGGCGTCCAAAGCTCGCTCTAAACGCTTCAACTCCATCTCGGTAGCGTCCCCACTGGGCGGTCTTCCTGCCATCCTCTGGTAAAGCCACAGTCCCACGCGGATTTTCATCGCGTTGCGGCGGCTGTTTTCGTTCAACAACAACAGGAAGTGCATGGGATGAACCAGATGAGATTTTTCGCGGAGCAATCTTTCGCGCTCGCGCAACGACTCGCGCACAAGCCCCAACTCGCCATGCTCAAGATAACGGAGCCCACCATGGATGATGCGGGTCGAGCGGCTGGTTACCCCCGACGCGAAGTCATTTTGTTCGATCAGCAGCGTGCGTTTTCCCGCCCGCGCGCACTCTCGCGCCACGGCCACACCATTGATGCCGCCGCCAATCACCACCACGTGAAAGTGCTGGCCGTCCAGGGTGGCTCGAGGATTTGCCGCTAACACCATACGGATGTAATCAAGCGTAACTCGCTAAAAGGTTACCAAAGATCGAGATTCATGCGCCTACACTTCGACTTTTAGAGTCTGCACTATGCAGTGCTGGAGAAACAGGTCACCTTGGTGCTGCGAAGTTGCCTGACCAAAAGTTGGAATCAACTGGGAGAAGAGTTGCAAAATTAGCATGGCCGTGCAGGTAATTTCAGTTTATCGATATCGGTAAAGCCTCAGCGCATTGCCCGTGCTGCGGCGCCTCATTTAAAGTGATTGCAATGTCCACTACCGGCGAACGTTTTGAACGCGCAGTTGCCATTATGGAGCGCCTGCGGGCTCCGGGCGGGTGTCCCTGGGATCGGGAACAGACATTCGATTCCATCAAGCCCTATACACTCGAAGAGACATATGAAGTCCTCGACGCAATCGACAATCGCGACTGGAATGAATTGCCGGGCGAACTTGGAGACTTGCTGCTCCAGGTGCTTTTTTATTCCGAGATGGCGAAAGAGCAGGGGACGTTTTCCGTTGATGATGTTCTCGATCGGCTCTCTGACAAGCTGGTGAACCGGCATCCTCACGTTTTTGGAACTACAAAAGCAGATACCTCCGCTGACGTAAAGCGCAACTGGGAGGCGCTGAAAATCGAAGAGCGAAAGAAGAGGGTCGGCGAGAACGCCAACGCCGTGCAAAGCGGAGCGGTAAAAACGGGTAGCGCGTCGATCCTGGAAGGGATTTCCTCCGCCATGCCATCGATGCTGGAGGCGCACAAAATCAGTTCACGCGCGGCGCAGGTTGGTTTCGACTGGCCCAACATGGAAGGACTGTTCGACAAGCTCGAGGAAGAGACGGCTGAGCTGCGCGAGCATCTGCAAGAGTTTCCGGCGCCCGGCCCGCGGCCTGAAGGCCGCGGTGTTGCCGGATCTGGACGAGCCGCTATTTCAGAAGACTTGCAAGTTCGAATGGAAGAGGAAGTTGGAGATCTTTTCTTCGTTCTGGTCAATATTGCGCGCTATCTAGCTGTTGATCCTGAATCTGCCTTGCGTAAGACGAACCGAAAGTTTCGCCGCCGCTTTCAATGGATGGAAAAGCATCTTCAGCAGAGTGGCAACAATCTCGAACACGCGTCGATGGATGAACTGGAATCTCTTTGGCAACAGGCCAAGAAACAAGAGCGCCAAAAAAATGGGAGGCAATCGTGAGCCCGGATGCCGTGGTGATTCGCCACTGTGAGGGTCTCGATGAATTGCGTGCGTGCGTGGCCTTGCAGAAAGACGTGTGGAACTTTACCGACGCCGAACTGGTTCCTCTGCGTATGTTCGTTGTGGCCGAAAAAGTTGGCGGGCAGGTGATGGGAGCTTTCGAGGGCAACGACATGGTGGGCTTTGCACTTTCCGTGCCCGGCATGCGCTCCGGCCGCGTGTATCTCCATTCGCACATGCTGGCGGTTCGCAAGGAGCATCGCAACAGCGGGTTGGGCCGCCGGCTCAAGCTGCTTCAGCGGGATGACGCGCTCGCTCGCGGCATCGAGTTGATCGAATGGACCTTCGATCCGTTGGAAATCAAGAATGCTTATCTGAACATCGAAAAATTGGGCGCGATTGCGCGACGCTACAACATCAATCAGTACGGCATCACGTCATCGCCGCTCCAGGGCGGACTTCCTAGCGATCGCCTCATTGCTGAATGGTGGCTGAAGTCCAGGCGCGTCGAAACGCTGCTCGCGACCGGCAAGATCCCCGTATGGCGGCAACAGCTAGCGATTGAAGTTCCCGCTCAAATTTACGAGTGGAAGGCTTCCGCTGAAAATAACAATAAGGCGCAGGTGGTACAGGAGCGCAACCGGGAGCAATTTCTTACGGCGTTTAATGATGGGCTCGCGGTGTTAGGGTACGAGCGCGATTCCGAAGGCAACGGCAAGTTCCTGCTTGGCGAATGGGATGAGACGCTGTCGTATGCATCGGAGGGATAGTTTGTTCCGCACAATATGAAAATTGAAGCCATCACGCTGCGCGAGATTCAGATGCCGCTCGTCCATTTTTTCGAAACGAGTTTCGGGCGAACCTACAGCCGGCGCATCCTCCTGCTCACTGCCCACAGCGAGTGCGTGGCCGGCTGGAGCGAGTGCGTGGCCGGCGAAGATCCTTTCTACAGCAGCGAGTGGATCGACAGCAGTTGGCTGACAATCACTCATCACCTCGCCCCCGCGGTGCTGGAGGGAAATCTTGAATCGGCGTGCGACTCTGCAGCTCGCTTCGCCAAAGTGCGGGGACACCGTATGGCCAAGGCCGCTGTGGAGAATGCTTTGTGGGACGTCGAAGCGCGACAAAAAGATCAACCTTTATGGAAGCTGCTGGGAGGCACAAGGAAGGAAATCCATTGCGGCGTATCCATCGGCATTCAGGATTCGATTGAGCAGTTGCTCGACAAGATCCAGATCGAGCTGGCTGCCGGCTACCGGCGGATCAAGGTGAAAGTGAAGCCGGGCTGGGATGTAAATGTGCTGGAGAAAATTCGCTCGCGGTGGGCCGAGATTACCTTGAGCTGCGACGCCAACTCCGCGTACACACTTGATCAGTTGGAACACTTGCGAAGTTTCGACCAGTTCAACCTGCTGATGATCGAGCAGCCGCTCTGGGACGACGATATTTTCTACCACGCCCGCCTGCAAAGAGAATTGCGCACCGCGATTTGTCTCGACGAATCGATCGTCAACGCACGCACGGCGGCCATTGCCCTGGAGACGGGCGCGTGCCGCATCATCAATATCAAAGTTGGGCGCGTGGGCGGGTTCACGGAAGCGAAGAAGATCCATGATATTTGCCGGTCGCTGAATATTCCGGTCTGGTGCGGCGGCATGCTGGAATCGGGCATTGGACGAGCCCACAACATTGCGCTTTCCACGCTGGAGAATTTCCGTCTGCCGGGAGATGTCTCAGCCTCCAAGCGCTACTGGAAAGAAGACATCGTGGAACCGGAGGTGCAGGTTTCGCCGCAAGGAATGATTGCGATCAGCGACGAGCCTGGAACCGGTTACCGCATCAGAGAAGACTTGATTGAAAAACTAACCGTGCGCAAGGAAACAATTCGCGCCGGCGCATGACGGTGGGAAATTATTGAAAGCTCAATGCGACTGGCTTTCTGTCTTCCCTGTCTCTGTCTTTATCGTTTCAGTCTTCATCGTCTCAAGCGAGCGATTCTGCGCCAGTTTTGCTTCCTCCACTTTCAACATCTGCACACCCTGGGCGAATGTGGTGTCGGGGGGAACGCTTCGGAAGTCGCTGAATATCTCATCAGAGTTAATCGATAGACTCTTGAATATAAGAATCCTGCCAGTAAAAGCCAGGGTCATGCGGGAAAGTTCCCAACACCCATTTCCCACGTCCTGCTGCTCGACCAGAAAACGTCCGCCGGAGTCGAGATGACCTAGAATTCCCCAGCCAAAAGAGACTTCCCGAAACAAAGTTCCGTCAATCCTGGCGATCCGGCGAGCTTCGGGATCGATGACAAGAACTCCGTGCATGCCGGTCAGAACCTGCTCCACGTGAGAAGGCGGTTGGTAGCTGGGGTTGGGCTGGAACTTTAAGCGCACCAGTTGCGTTCCATTTTTGCCGAGATCGCCTGAACCGCTCTCCTTGCCGTCGAAGTCGTAAAGAAAAGCATCGGGAAAGGCCTTCAAGATGCGCAGCGTGCGATCGGCGGTTGCTTGTTCTTGCGCATGCTTGCGGCTAAGCTGCTGGGGGTTGCTCAAAAGACCTGCCAGCCGATTTTGCTCTCCATCCATTTGTTCTGAGGACAAAGGCGTGTCGTTGTAGGAAATGGTCATGCCGGCCATGGCTTCTCGCGTCTCCACATACAAGCGGGTTTGAGAGCCCTGAGGAGTCTGCTTGCGCGAACGAAACATATGCTTGGAATCGTTATGAGCGGCCGCGACCTCATTCGCCACTGCGGCGCGCACTAGTTGCAGACAGGAAGTCGGATCCTGGGAGGAGGGTGCCGGTTCCGCGACCAGCACTGTGCCGGCGGCTCGGGCGAGCACGGCCACCAACAAAGCCGCAATAACTCTCGAAAAAATCGCTCTAGGATGACTGGTCATGCCAGTGCCTGCATCGCCGAAACTTGGGTCACTAACGCTTTTAGTGTAACAATTTCCTGCATGCGCGATCTCTACAGCGAACTGAGTATTTGGTGCACCCCTCCTGAGGCTTGCCGGGTACTCCGTGCCTTGCGTATAGTCGTTAGTGGGATTGAGTTTGCGGCGTCTCTGGGCGAATGCCGATTCCAAGCAAACCTTGCAACATCTTATGAATGATCTAGTCTTGATGAACCGCTATTTCAAGAATCAGGA
Organism: Candidatus Sulfotelmatobacter sp.; assembly: GCA_049583165.1. GTDB lineage: Bacteria > Acidobacteriota > Terriglobia > Terriglobales > Acidobacteriaceae > Sulfotelmatobacter. The sequence continues at coordinate 12,489 of JBAUVJ010000116.1, forward strand.
GTGCGTTCCATGAGCACAGCAGCCAGTGGTTTGGCACAGATCGGCAAATCGGTAGTTATTAAAGGCGAGCTTTCGGGCAGCGAAGATCTCTACTTGGATGGCCAGGTAGAGGGCAGTATCGCCCTCAAGGGCAACAGCCTTACTGTAGGTCCCAACGGCCAGGTAAAGGCCAGCATCGACGCGAAAGCTATTGTGGTGCAGGGAAAACTTGACGGAAATATCCAGGCCAGCGATCGAGTGGACTTGCGTAAGTCTGCGATCGTGACGGGGGATATCACGGCGCAGCGTATTTCCATCGAAGAAGGGGCGTTCCTGAAGGGCAAAGTCGATATCCATCGCTCGGATGGAAAATAATCACGATCGGATGTTATTCATTTGGAGATGAGTGAGAGGATCGACAGTTAGGAAGTTAGAGTGTCGTCTGTATCGCAGAATTTCATGAAACTTTTTCGGGGTTCAACCGGAGCGGAAAGCGTCCCTGCGCAGGGCTCGCAAAAACTTACCCGCCGCTCCAGCGGTCTGGGCGAATTATCTCGTGCGTGGGAGTCTGCCGAAAATCTGTGCGTACTCGACTTAGGGTCGACTTCGCCGGCGAACATTCGCCACTTCACCGAGCGCGGCCACAGGATCTACAGCGAAGATTTGCTCACGGCCTCCACCGATCCGGAGTTGGTGACGAAAGATGAGCAGGGAGCGCCCACGCTCGACAGCCGAAAATTTCTTGCTGACAACCTGGTTTACCCCGCCGCTCACTTTGACTTCGTGTTCTGCTGGAATCTCGCGGATTATCTCGACGAGAGCCTGGTGAAGCCGGTTATGGGACGATTGTGGTCAGTGCTGAAGCCGGGCGGCATGCTGTTGGCTTTCTTCCACACGCGGGATGCCGGTCCGGACTCGCCTTGCCACCGTTTCCATATTGTTGGGCCAGACACGCTCGAGATGCAGAAAATTGAATTGCGCCGCGAAGCACGCCGGGGTCCCACGGGCGCGGTGCATACTGCGGTTTCGGATGGCTTTAAATTACAGCGGGTATTCAACAACCGAAATATCGAAAATCTTTTTCGCGATTTCGCTTCTATAAAATTCTTCCTCGCACGCGATAACGTTCGCGAAGTTCTGGTCGTCCGCTAGACGGCCTACTTTTCTTCAGCGGGAGTTTTCCAAACAATCACACCCATGCGATAGAGATAGTGGCGAGAAATCTCAACTCGCGGCGATGTCTTATGGGAAAAAGCTTGGGAGAGCATCTCTCGAATTTCTTCCGGTGTGTAGGCGCGGCGCACAGAGGCTAGTCCGTCCAGCCACGCGACGCGGTTGCGCATGAGAGGGAAGCTGGCATAGACCAGAGCGAGGTGCAAAGGATGGCGGACGAGATCGTTGATCAGCAGCGCGCGCCGGCTCACGCGGAGAGCTTCGCGCAGGAATTGTTGGAAGCGCAGGGGATCAAGATGATGGGCGAAGAGGTTGCAGCTCACCAGGTCGAGCGCATTATCTCCGAATGGAAGGGCAAGCGCATCGGCCACTATGCCGCGGTTTTGACTGGGGCCGTTCGTGGCGGGATCGCTGCCAGGCAGATGCGAACTGGCAATATCGAGCAGAGTAACGTCGAGATCGATTCCGTGGCGCGCTAAATTCTCCCGCACAATCGCAGGGACCTCACCGAGGCCGGCTGCCACTTCGAGCAGCGCGAAGCGATTCATGCCGGTCGCTTGCGCCACGCGCTCCACCATTTTCTGCGTAGTGGTGATTCCGCCGAACCAGCGGTTGACGCTGCCGATAACCTGCAATACCTTCACAGTCTCGCGAGGTGAGCAGGCGTCAGAATCGAGAATCTCGGGTGCGTCGACTCGTTGCATGAGAAAGTTGTTAGGATTTGCCGGATTGGCGGCCGGTTCGCCAGAGTTAGACTTCGGCCAGTTCCTCTTCCAGCAATTGCTTGTTATACAGGTCGCTATAGTAGCCGTTCAACGCAAGGAGTTCATCGTGGGTGCCCAATTCCACGATTTGTCCGCCGTGCAGGACGGCGATGCGGTCGGCGTGGCGCACGGTGGAGA